>JBQTJJ010000158.1:0-15712 GCA_052387235.1 Actinomycetota bacterium | reverse complement strand
CGGCCGGCGACGGTGGCGCCGAACACCACGTCGTCGCGTCCGGTGGCGGCGCCGAGGAGCAGCCCCCACGCGCCCTGGAAGACGGTGTTGAGGGTGAGCCGGTGCCGACGCGCCACCGCGGTGAGCTGCTCGACCAGCGCGGCGGGAAGCACCCGGGCGACCACCGCCGGCTCGCCGCCTGCGGGCCCGGTGGTTCCGCCTCGCCCGCCGGCGGGCACCGCCGACAGGCGGGTGCTTCCGGCGACCCCGTCGAGGGCCTGGCGCCACACCGCCCTCGACTCGGCCCGGTCGCGGGTGGCGAGCCAGGCCAGGTGGTCGCGGTAGGGCGCGGCCGGCGGCTGCCGGGCGCCCGAGCCGTAGCGCTCGACCAGGCCGGCCACGAGCAGCGGCAGGGACCAGCCGTCGACCACCAGGTGATGGACGGTCACCACGAGGCGGTGCCGCTCGGCGCCGAGGGCGACGAGCGCGAAGCGCACCAGGGGCGGCCGCGCCGGGTCGAAGGGGCGGCGGCGCTCGCCGTCGGCCACCTCCTCGGCCCGGCGCCCGCGCTCGGGCTCCGGCGTGCCGCTCAGGTCGTCGAACCGCCACGGCACCGGCGCGTCGCGCACGACGGCCTGCACCGCCTCGCCGGAGCGGCGGCGCACGAAGCCGGCCCGCAGGTTGGCGTGGTCGTCGACCAGGGCCTGGGCCGCGGACTGGAGCCGCCGCCGGTCGAGGCCGCCCTCGAGGTCCACCAGCAGCTGCACCACGTACAGGCCCGCCTCGCCGGGGCCGAGCTCGGCGTGGTACAGCAGGCCCTCCTGGAGCGGCGCCAGCGGCAGCACCTCGTCCACGCCACCGCCGGGCCCCGACGTCACGTGGTGGTGCCGGCCGTGAGGCCGAGCCCGGAGGCCAGGTCGTCGAGCTCCCCCTCCGCCATGGGCACCAGCGGACCGTCATGACCCGGGGGGGCGGGATCGACAGGCTGCGCGTGCGCGGCCAGGGCGGCGACGGTCTGGTGCTCGAACACGTCGCGGGTCGTGATCCCGATGCCGGCCCGGCGCGCCCGGGCGACCAGGCGCACCGACGAGATGCTGTCGCCGCCGAGGTCGAAGAAGCCGTCGTCGGCGCCGACGGCCGCGACCCCGAGCGTCTCGGCGAAGACGGCCGCCAGCGCCCGCTCCGGCCCGGTCGCCGGCGGGCGGGGCGAGGCGGGAGCGAAGTCGGGCGGCGGGAGTGCGGCCCGGTCGAGCTTGCCGTTGGGCGTCAGCGGCAGGCGGTCGAGGAACACGACGGCGGCGGGGACCATGTAGCCGGGAAGGGCCACCGCGGCGTGGGAGCGCAGCTCGGCCGGCCGCGGTCGCCGGCCCGGTCGGGCGACGGCGTAGCCGACCAGGCGGCGGTTCCCTCCGTCGTCGCGCACGACGGCGCGCGCCTCGGCGACACCCGGGTGGGTGCGCAGGACCGCCTCCACCTCGCCCAGCTCGATGCGGTGCCCGCGCACCTTCACCTGCGAGTCGCTGCGGCCGGCGAACGACAGGTGCCCGTCGCCACGGCGCCGCACGAGGTCGCCCGTCCGGTACAGGCGCGTGCCCGGCGGTCCGAACGGGTCGGCGACGAAGCGGGAGGCGGTGAGCCCGGGGAGGCCCAGGTAGCCGCGGGCCACGCCGTGGCCGGCGATGTAGAGCTCGCCGACGACGCCGTCGGGCACCGGCCGGAGCCCCCCGTCGAGGACGTGGACGGCCGTGTTGCGGATCGGGCCGCCGATCGGGGGATCGGCGCCACCGGTGCCGGCGTCGGCCGCCGTCGACCAGACCGTGGTCTCGGTCGGGCCGTACAGGTTGGTCACGTCGCCGCCGCAGCGCGCCATGCGCCCGGCCAGGTCGCCCGACAGCGGCTCGCCCCCCACCAGCATCCGCACGCCCGCCAACCCCGGACGCCGGTCGGTGAGGAGGGCGTCCCAGAGGGTGGGCGTCGCCTGCACGACGGTGACGGCCTCCTGTTCGACGAGGTCCAGGAGTGCGCCGGGATCGCGGGCGGCGCCGGCGTCGGTCATCACCACCGTCGCCCCGCACAGCAGCGGGAGGTACAGCTCCAGGGCCGCGATGTCGAAGCCGATCGTGGTCACGGCGAGCACGCGGTCGCCCGGCCCGAGGGGGAACCGCTCCCGCATGGCGAGCAGGAAGTTCACGAGGGCGGCGTGCTCGACGACGACGCCCTTCGGGCGCCCCGTCGAGCCCGACGTGTAGATGACGTACGCGGCACGGCCGGCGCCCGACCGCGGCACGGGCCCGCCGTCCACGTCGATGTCCACGTCCTCGTCGGTGTCCACGTCGACCAAGGGCAGGGCGCTGGCGGCGGCGAGTCGCCGGCGCGTGGCCTCGTCGGCCACGACGCACACGGGCGCGGCGTCGTCGAGCATGGAGGCGATGCGCGCCGGCGGGTAGTCGAGGTCGAGGGGCAGGTACGCGGCGCCCGACTTGAGGACGGCCAGCAGCGCCACCACCAGCTCGGGCGAGCGGGGCACGGCCACGGCGACGACCCGCTCCGGGCCCGCACCACGGGCCGCCAGGGCGCGGGCCAGGCGATCGGCGCGGGCGTCCAGCTCGGCGTAGGTGACGACGCGCTCGCCGAAGGCCACGGCCGGCGCCTCGGGGCAGGCGCCGGCGACGCCGGCCAGGAGCTGGTCGAGCGGTGGATCGGCGGCGGCGGCCGGGATGGCGGCCCCGGCCCGGGCCAGGCGGGCGCGCTCGTCGGCGAGGAGGACGTCGAGCTCCCCGATGGGCACGTCGGGCCGTGCGACGCCCTGCTCGAGCACCGAGACGAGGCGGGCGGCGAGACGCTCCGCCGTCGCCGCGTCGAACAGGTCGGTGCTGTACTCGAGGCGGCCGTCGATGCCCCCGCCCGGCTGCTCCACGAAGTACACGCTCAGGTCGACCTTCGCCACCCCCAGCTCCACCTCGAGCGGATCGGCCCGGAGACCGGCGAGGGCGTGGTGGCGGTCGCCGCGGTGGTGCACGACCATCACCTGGAACAGCGGATGGCGCGCCAGCGACCGGGCCGGCGCCACCGCCTCCACCACCTGCTCGAACGGGACGTCGTCGTGCTCGAACGCGTCGACCGCGGTGGCGCGCACGCGTCGGACGAGCGTGTCGAAGGTGGGCTCGCCCGAGGTGTCGGTCCGGAGGACGACGGTGTTCACGAAGAAGCCCACCAGGTCGTCGAGGGCTTCGTCGCGGCGGCCGGCGACGGGCACCCCGATGGGGAGGTCGGTCCCTGCTCCGAGGCGGGTGAGCAGGGCGGCGACGGCGGCGTGGAGCACCATGAACACCGTCGCCCCCGACGTACGGGCCATGGCGCGCACGGCCTGGTGGAGCGGCGCCGGAACCGGGAACGGGACCGTCGCACCGCGGTGGGACGCGGCGGCGGGGCGGGGGCGATCGGCCGGGAGGTCGAGCTCCTCGGGGGCTCCCCGGAGCCGCTCGACCCAGTGGGCGACCCGGCCGGCGGGTCCCGCCGGCCCGGCCTCGCCCGCCTGGAGGAGCCGGCGCTGCCAGACCGCGTAGTCGGCGTACTGGACGGGCAGCGGCGACCACGACGGCGGGTGGCCGCCGCGGCGCGCCTGCAGCGCCACGGCCAGGTCGCGCAGGAGCAGCCCGGCGGACCACTCGTCGGCCGCGATGTGGTGGACGACGACGAGCAGCACGGACGCGCCGTGGTCCCGGTCCCGCCACAGCACCGCCCGCAGCGGCAGCTCGGCGGCCAGGTCGAACGGCCGGCGGGCGGCCGCCGCCAGCCGCTCGGGCGTGGCGGCCTCGTCGCGGACGTCGAGGTCGGGCGTGGCCGACGCGGCGGGAACGACGTGCTGGTACGGCTCCCCGGCGTCATCGGGGAACAGCGTGCGGAGCGCCTCGTGGCGGGCGACGACGTCGCCGAGGGCGGCGCGCAGCGCCGCCGGGTCGACGTCACCGACGAGTCGCACGGCGAGGGGCACGTTCCAGGTCGGGCCCGGTCCCTCCAGCCGGTGGAGGAACCACAGTCGCTCCTGGGCGAACGACAGCGGCGGGCGCGAGGCGCGGGGCGCCGGTCGCAGGGCGGGCCGGGCGGGCCGGGCGTCCCCCAGGCGCGTCGCCAGGCCGCGCACGGTGGGCGCGGCCAGCACGGCGCGGACAGGCAGGTCCACCCCGAGGACCCGCCGGATGCGGTTGGCCAGGCGCCCGGCGAGGAGGGAGTGCCCGCCGAGGGCGAAGAAGTCGTCGTCGATCCCGATCTCCTCGACGCCCAGGACCTCGGAGAAGAGCTCGGCCAGGAGGTGCTCGGTGGCGTCCCGGGCGCGCTGCCCCGCGACGGGGGTCGGCGGCGGGGGCAGTGCCCGCCGGTCGAGCTTGCCGCTCGCCGTGCGGGGCAGGTCGTCGAGGAGGACGTACGCCGAGGGCACCAGGTGGGACGGCAGGGCCGCCTCCAGGTGGCGGCGCAGGCTACCGCTCCCCAGGTCCGCCCCGGGGCGGGGGACGGCGTAGGCGACCAGGCGGGGGCCCGCGCCGTCGTCCCGCGCGACCACGGCCGCCTGGGCGACACCCGGGTGGCGCAGGAGGTGCGTCTCCACCTCACCGGGCTCGACGCGGGCACCCCGTATCTGCACCTGGTCGTCGAGCCTCCCCAGGAACTCGATGCGCCCGTCGGCCCGCCAGCGCACCAGGTCGCCGGTGCGGTACAGCCGCGCGCCCGCCGGGCCGAACGGGTCGGCCACGAACCGCTCGGCGGTGAGGGCGGGCCGGCGCACGTAGCCCCGCGCCACCCCGGCGCCGCCCAGGTACAGCTCGCCCTCGGCCCCGATCGGCACCGGTCGCAGGGTCGCGTCGAGGACGAGGGCCCGCACGTTCGCCAGGGGCTGCCCGACGACCGGGCGGGGCGAGTCGCCGACCGACGAGGCCAGCGCGTCGACCGTGCACTCCGTGGGCCCGTAGAGGTTGTGGCAGCGGACGCCGCCGGCGCCCCGCAGCTGCTCCCAGAGCGCCTCGCCGGCCGCCTCCCCGCCGAAGATCACGGTCGAGGGGCGATGACCGGGCCCGGCGAGCATCCCGGCCGCCAGCAGCTCCCCCAGGTGGGACGGCGTGGTGTCGACGACGTCGATCCTGCCGGCCCGCACGTGGGCGACCAGCCGGGCCGGGTCGAGCCTCGACTCGTCGTCGATCACGTGGAGCTCGTGGCCGGCCACCATCCAGAGCAGGGGATCCCAGAACGCGTCGAAGAACGCAGGGGCGACCAGGGCGGCGCGCCGCGGCGGCACCGCGCCGCCGGCCGTCGGGATGAGGCGCGCCGTGTGGGCGGCGAGCAGGTTGGCCAGCGCCCGATGGGACACCGCCACACCCTTGGGCTCCCCCGTCGACCCCGACGTGTGCACCACGTAGGCGCAGTTGTCGAGGTGGAGCGGGCGGACGCGCTCGTGGTTCCCGAGCGGCTCCGCGGCGGTGCCGGCCAGGGCAGCGGCAACGTCGGGGTCGTCGAGGACGAGGGCGTCGAACCCCTCGGGGACGGCCGCCCGCAGCTCCGACGTGGTGAGCACGACCCGGGCGCCGGCGCCGCCGAGCTGGACCGCCGTGCGGGCCGCCGGCTGGTCGGTCGGGAGGGCGAGAACGGCGGCGCCGGCCGCGAGCACGCCCACCACGCCCACGACGAGCACCTCGGTCCGGGGCAGCAGCACCGCCACCACGTCCTCGGCGCCGATGCCGCGACCGGCGAGCTGGCGCGCCAGGCGGTTCGCCCGCCCACCGAGCTGGGCGAAGGTGAGGGCGGTGCCGCCGGCGACGACCGCCACGTCACCCGGGCGGGTGGCGGTGCGCGCCGCGAGGACGTCGACCACCGTCGAGCTGGGGACCTCGAGCGCCGTGGCGTTCCACCCCGCCGGCACCGCGGCCGCCGCGGCCGGCGAGCCGGGCGCCACGGCGGCGACGTCGCCGGCGGCGCACGGGATGTCCCTCAGCACGCAGAGGAGGGCGTCGGCCACCCGCTCGGCACAGGCCTCGTCGACCAGCGGCGGGCGGTAGGCGACGCGCACGGACAGCTGCTCGCCGGGCTCGACCACGACGGACAGCGGGAAGTGCGAGCCGTCCCGACGCTCCAGGCGCTCCACGCTCACCGCACCGCCGCCCGGTGCCGGACAACCGGCCTGCGGGTAGTTCTCGAACACGAGCAGCGTGTCGAAGAGCGGCCCGTGGCCGGCGGCGCGCTGGATCTCGGCCAGGGCGAGATGGTCGTGGGGCATGAGCGCCACCCGGTCGGCCTGCAGCCTGGCGAGGGCCGGGACCACGGCCTCGGTGGGTGCGACCCGGGCGCGGACGGGAACCGTGTTGGCGAACAGCCCGACCATCGACTCGGATCCGCCCAGCTCGGGCGCCCGGCCGCTGACGGCCGTCCCGAAGACCACGTCGTGGCGACCCGTGAGACGGGCGAGCACCACTGCCCAGGCCCCCTGGACGACCGTGTTGAGGGTCAGGCCCCGGGCCCGTGCGAACGCCTCGAGTGCCGCCGTGGCCGGCACGCCGACCTCCCTCCGGAGCTCGCGTTCGGCCTGGGACGCGGTGGCGAGCGGACCCAGGGGCGAGAGCAGGGTCGGTTGCACGCCGGCGAGGGCGTCGCCCCACGCCCGCCGCGAGGCGGCGGCGTCCCGCCCTGCGATCAGCGCCAGGTGGCGGCGCAGTGGCGGCGGGTCGGGCAGCTCGCCGGCCGGCGTGGTCGAAGCGAGGGCGACGAGCTCGTGCACCAGCAGGGGCAGCGACCACCCGTCGACGACCAGGTGGTGCATGGTGAGCACCAGCGTCGGGGGCCGGTCGCCGGCGCGGGCCAGCAGGACGCGGACCAGCGGCGGGGTCGACACGTCGAAGGGTCGGTCGCGGGCGGCGTCGGCGTGGCGGCGGAGCTCGGCGTCGCCGTCCGGGCCGGGCGGGAGGTCGACGACCTCGATGGCGACGTCGACGCGGGGCGGAACGACCTGCACCGGCGTGCCGTCGGCCAGGCGGCGGAAGCCGGCCCGGAGGGAATCGTGCCGGCGGACCAGCGCGGCCGCCGCCCGGCGCAGCGGGTCGGGGTGGACGTCGCCCGACAGGTGCAGGAGGAGCTGCACCACGTACCCGCCGGCGCCCGTGTCCGTCTCGGCGTGGAACAGCAGCCCCTCCTGGAGCGGGCCGAGGGGGAGGACCTCGGCGTCGACCGGAAGGCCGGCCAGCGCCGCGTCGCCCCGATCGAACACGACGATCGGGCCGCGGGCGGGCCGGTGGGCCGAGCCGTCGATCGCCGCCGCATCGGCGACGGCGGCGAGCGCCGCCGGCGTCGGGTGGGCGAAGACGTCGGGCGTCGTGCACGCCAGGCCGGCCCGCCGGGCGGCGCCGGCCAGCAGCATGGCGCGCACGCTGTCGCCGCCGAGGGCGAAGAACCCGTCGTCCACACCGACGGCCGGCACCCCCAGCACCTCGGCGAAGAGGCGGCAGAGGACCCGCTCGGTCTCCGTGCGGGGCGCCCGCGACGTCGCCCTGGCGGCGAAGTCCGGCTCGGGAAGGGCCCGGCGGTCGAGCTTCCCGTTGGCGGACAGGGGCATGGCGTCGAGCGCCACGAACGCGCCGGGGATCATGGGGCCGGGCAGGGTGGCGGAGAGGTGCCGGGCCAGGTCGGCGGCGTCCACGGCTCCCCCGTCCGCCGCCACCACGTAGGCGACGAGGCGCACGGCGCCCGGGCCGTCCCCGGCCGCGACGACGGCGGCCTCGGCCACGCCCGGGTGCGCCTCGAGCGCGGCCTCGACCTCTCCCAGCTCGACGCGGAAGCCTCGGACCTTCACCTGCGAGTCGACGCGGCCCACGTACTCGACGACGCCGCCCGGCCGCCAGCGGGCGAGGTCACCGGTGCGGTACATGCGCGAGCCGGGGGCGCCGAACGGGTCGGCCACGAACCGGTCGGCGGTGAGGTCGGGCCGGCCGAGGTACCCGCGGGCGAGCTGCACGCCCGACAGGTACAGCTCCCCCACCGCACCGTCGGCCTGGGGAACGAGGCGGTGGTCGAGGACCCGCACCCCCGTGTTCCACACCGGGCCGCCGATGGGAACGGCCCCCGTCTGGCCCGGGGCGCACCGCCACGCGGTGACGTCCACCGCCGCCTCGGTCGGGCCGTAGAGGTTGTGCAGCTCGGGCCCGCCCGCCCCGAACACCTCGAAGAAGCGGTCCCGCACGGCCGCCGGGAGCGCCTCCCCGCTGCAGATCACCCGGCGCAGCGGGGTGCAGGCAGCCGAGGCCGGCTCGGCCAGGAACGCCCGCAGCATGGAGGGCACGAAGTGGACGGTCGAGACGCGCTCGGACCGGATCAGCTCGGCGAGGTACGCCGGGTCGCGGTGCCCGCCGGGTGCGGCGACGACCAGCGTCGCCCCCACCGTCAACGGCCAGAAGAACTCCCAGACCGACACGTCGAAGCTCGACGGGGTCTTCTGGAGCACGCGCTCGGCCGGCGCCAGCCGGTACTCGGCCTGCATCCACCGGAGGCGGTTGACGATCGAGCGGTGGGTGACCGCCACGCCCTTCGGCCGGCCGGTGGAACCGGAGGTGTAGATGACATAGGCCAGGTGGCCGGCGCCGGTACGCGGCCGCGCGGGTCCGGCGGCGGGGTCGGCGGCGACCTGCGGCCCGCCGTGGCGCGGGCCCACCACCGGCACCGGCACCGCCTCGGGCAGCGCCTCGGTGCCGGCCCCGTCGGCCACGACGACGACCGGGCGGGCGTCCTCGATCATCAGCGCCAGGCGCGGCGAGGGGTACTCGGGGTCGAGGGGGAGGTACGCCGCCCCTGCCCGATGCACCGCGACCAGCGCGGCCACGAGGTCGACCGAGCGCGCCAGCGCCACGCCCACGACCCGGTCCGGCCCGGCGCCGTGCGCCACCAGGACCTGGGCCAGGCGGTCGGCACGGGCGGCGAGCTCGGCGTAGGTCGCCGTGGTCCCGCCGCACACGACGGCGGGCGCGTCAGGGGTGCGGTCGGCCTGCGCCGCGACCAGGTCGGCGAGCGTCTCCCCGGCGACGGGACGGACGGCGCCCTCGGCGATCCCGGCCCTCACGGCCGGCGGGCAGCCGGGGGCGTGGGCGGACGCGGGCCTCCTGCGGTCAGCACCGCGACGCCACCTCGGCCCGCCCGGGCCGACCGCTCAGCGGGCCCGGCCCTGCCGCGGGCTCTCCCACCGGGCCGACGTCGCACCGGCGACGCTGGACAACCGAATCGAGGATCTCGCCCGCCCGCACCGCGGTGTTCGACAGCAGCGACGACGAGATCCCATGGGTGTGCTCGGTGCCGCCCTGGAGGTAGACGCCGCACCGTACCGTCGGCGACGTCGCCACCCGGTAGTCGCGGAGCACCCTGAGGTCGCCCTGCTCGTCGAGCTCGCAGTGCTCCGCCAGCTCGCCGAGGAGCGGGACGGTGTCGACCGGCCGGTACCCGGTGGCGTACACGACCACGTCGGCGTCGAGCACCGTGCGCTCTCCGGTCATCATCGACTCGACCGCGATCCGGACGGCGTCGCCCCGGTCGACGAGATCGACGACCCGCGACACGTTGAGCAGGCGGAGACGCTCGACCCCGAGGACGGTCTCCTGGTACACGCGGCCGTACAGGTCCTCGATCAGCTCCTGATCGACCACGGAATAGTTGGTGTTCCGGTGGTAGTCGAGCAGCTTGCGCCGGACGGCCGGCGGCGCCGAGAAGAATTCGTCCACCGCGCTCGGGTCGAAGATCCGGTTTGCGAAGTTGCTGTCGTCGGCAGGGCTGTACCCGTAGCGCGAGAACACCGCGCACACCTCGGCGCCCGGGAACCTCCGATGGAGGAACGCCGTCGCCTCCGCCGCGCTCTGGCCGGCGCCGACGACCACGAGGCGCCGCGGGGTGGCCGCTCCCATGGCGGCGACCCGGGGAAGCAGCTCGTGGCTGTGCCACACCCGCTCCCCGCGCTCCACCGTCGGCGGGAGCGTCGGCTCGAGCCCCGCCGCCACGACCAGGTTCCGCGCCCGGCGGCGCTCCGTGCGCCCGCTGGTGCCGACAGCCACCACGTCGACGGCCTCGACCGCGCCGTCGACCCACACCGGGTGGATCTCCTCGACCTCCACGCCGTAGGTCACGTAGTCGGCGACCCTGGCGGCCGCCCACTCCAGGTAGTCGTGGAACTCGATCCGCAGCGGATAGAGGCTCTTGTGGTTGATGAAGTCGAGCAGGCGGTCGTTCCAGTGCAGGTACGACAGGAAGCCGAAGGGGCTCGAGGGGTTGCGCAGCGTCACCAGGTCCTTGATGAAGCAGACCTGCATCGTGGCGTCCTCGATCAGCATGCCTCGATGCCACCCGAAGGCCGGTTGGCGCTCGAGGAACGTCGCCGACACGAGGGTGTCGATGGGGGTCCGCTCGTTGTGCTCCTCCACGGCGATGGCAAGGGCGAGGTTCGACGGACCGAAGCCGATGCCGACCACGTCCGCGACCGGCACGTGTCCATCCAGTCCTGTCTGCGACATTCGCGCTCAGCCCTCCGCTGGTAGGAACCCGCACGGCCACCGACTCTGCTTAGGCCGTCCTATGATTCTTTCTTAGGTGAACCTAACATCACCCGGCGAGCCCGTCCACCCAACTCCCGAAATCGGTCGAACCTCTCCGGCGCGCGAGGGTCCGGAGCCAGCAGGGTGACCCCGTCCCGTTCGACGGCCACCGGCGCCGCGTCGCCGAGAAATGCCACGGACGCCGCGTAGCCTTCCCGCTCGGCGAGGTCGCGCAACCGGACGGGCCCCGCCGTCCAGGGCGGCCCGCTCGACAGCACCGCGGCCGGGGCCCGTGGCGGCGACACGGTCAGCGCGCCGGGCGGCACGGCCAGCCCGTCGCCCGACGCCTTCAGCGCCGCCTCCTTCCGCACCCAGTAGCGGACGATCGCAGCGGGGCGCTCGGCGGCCGGGAGGCGGTCGACCACCCGACGCTCCACGGCGGTGAGCACCTCGCCGGCGCCCGCCAACTCGACGATCGAGGGCTCTATGCGCTCGACGTCGACCCCGACCGGCATCCCGCGCGCCACTGCGACGACCGCCCAGTCGCCCGAGTGGGAGATGGAGAAGTCGACGTCGCCGGCTCCGGCGCCGAGGAGGGCCGGCTTGCCGTGCGGGCCACCGCAGCGGGGGCAGACGGCCACGAAGCGCAGATCCGCGGCGCCGGCGCCGACGTAGATCCCGAGCACCCGCCGGGCGAGGACGTGGGCGACCACGTAACGGCGCCGGTCGGCCTCGAAGGCGAAGCGGTCCACGCGGGTGCGCTCGGATGTGCCGAGAACGTCCTCCCAGCCCTGCGGAACCGCCGTCGCTGCTGCCCACCAGACGTGGCACGCACCCGGCGGGAGCAGCGGTCCCCGCACCCCGGGGCTCACGGATGCGAGGTGAGGTAGCCCCCCATCGTCGGGAAGTAGTCCGTCGCCTCGTGCTCCCGGTCGTCGTCTGTTCGCACCCTTTCGATGACGAGGCCGTGGTTGCACCCGCGACGGGCGTCGTGGCCGGCGACGATCGCCACCCCGCCCGCCTCGCGGAGGAAGACGCGCCCGGGGGTGCCGCCATAGCACCCGCGGGATACCGACGCTGACAGCACCCGGATCCGCTCGCCCCGGTAGAAGGCGAACGCGTTCGGATACGGGTCGGACTGCGCCCGGACCAGGTTGGCGATGTCCGCCGCCGGCCAGCCCCAGTCGATCCGGCTGTCCTCCACCGACCGCTTGTGGAAGAAGCTCGCCCTCGACAGGTCCTGCCTCTTCCAGTCCCGTCGCCCACCGGCGATGAGCTGGAGCGACTCCAGCGTGATCGGACCGAACAGCTCGAGGGTCCGGTGGAACAGGTCGGTGGCGGTGTCGGTGGGGCCGACGGGGACCGAGCGCTGCAGGACGATCTCGCCGCGGTCGAGATCCGCGTCCATCATGTGCGTGGTGACGCCCACCTCGGTCTCGCCGTTGATCAACGCCCAGTTCAACGGCGCGAAGCCGCCGTACGCCGGCAACAGCGAGTCGTGCACGTTCAGCGTCCCGTGGCGCGGCAGCGTGAACACGTGCGGCGGGATCCAGGTGCGCCAGTTCGTCGCCACGAAGACGTCGGCGTCGAGCTCCTTGAGATCGCGCACGAGGTCCTCGTCGTCGGGCCGGCTCCGGAGGTGGACCGGGACGCCATGGGCGGCAGCGAGCTCGGCGACCGAGTCGCTCCAGATGCGCTCGTAGGCATGGTCGCTGGGCGGATGCGTCACGACCGAGACGACGTCGTGCTCCGAGAGCAGCGCCGCCAGGGTGCGATGCCCCCAGGCCTGGTAACCGAACATCACGACTCGCACCCCGCACCCTCCTGGCCGTCCGTTTATTAGGTATCCCTATGAATTTCTCTTAGGTAGACCTAATCACAGGCCGCCAGGTCTGACAAGTCCCACCACGAGCGCTACTGCTGAACAGGCGCCGTCACCGCGTGCGTCCGGAATGTGGCGGCGGCTCTGGGAGCGGGAGCTCACGAACGGCCGCCACCTTTTGCCATCAGGTCGACCCACCTGAGGGCCTGGGGCGCGGTGGCGACGTGCGGCCCGACCCCCGGCGGGCGCTGCACCATCACGACCTTGACCCGCTCCTGCCGGGCCGCCACCAGCTTGGCGGCGCCGCCGCCGCTGTTCTTGGTGACGAGCGTGTCGATGCGCTGCGACCTGAGCAGCTCCGACTCGGCGTCGACGGTGAACGGCGGCCGGGCCACGACCGCCTGCGCGTCGGCCAGGGGCAGCGGGCCCGGCGGCTCGATCGTGCGGACCGCGAAGTGCGTGCCCGCCAGCGGGGCGAAAGGCGCCAGCTCGCGCCCGGTGGTGAGGAGCACCCGGCGGGCCCCGATCTCCACCAGGCGGCATGCGGCTGCGTCGAGGGTCTCGACCTCGTCCCAGTCGTCGCCGGGCCCGGCGCGCCACGGGGGGCGCAGCAGCCGCAGCCGGGGGATGCCGGCGAACGCCGCCGCGGCGCAGGCGTGGTGCGCCATGGCCGCCGCGAACGGGTGGGTGGCGTCGACAAGGAGGTCGTAGCCACCCCGGCGGAGCTCGTCCACCAGGCCGTCGACCCCCCCGAACCCACCGGTGCGGACCGGGCAGGGCAACGGCGCCGGCGCGCTGGTCCGGCCCGCGAGCGAGGCGACCACGTCGATGCCCGGCTGGGCGGCCAGGAGGTGGGCGAGCTGGGCGGCCTCGGCGGTGCCGGCCAGCAGCAGCACCCGCGTCGGGCTCACTCCACGGTGTTCCGGCGGAGCAGGTACGTGTCGAACATCCAGCCCTTCCGGCTTTTGGCCTCGGACCGGATCCGCTCGATGTCGGCGCCGCGCTCGTGGAGCGGGCCCGAGACGAGGATCTCGTCGTCGGTGCCGAGGTAGGCGCCCCAGTAGATGTGGACGCCGTCGCCGGCGACCTTGGTGAACGCGCTCTCGCCGTCGACCATGACCACGACGTTGGCGACGTCGCCGGCGGGGGCGGTGGCGAGGCGGCGGCCCGTGGTGATCTGGATCGCCTCGCCCACGCGGTTCAGCGCCACCCGGTGCCGGGCGGCCAGGGCCGACACCGCGCTGATCCCGGGGATGACCTCGTGGTCGAAACTGACCCGCCCCCGCCGCAGGATCGCGTCGAGCATGACCAGCGTGCCGTCGTAGAGGGAGGGATCGCCCCACACGAGGAACCCTCCCGTCTCGTCCTCGCCCAGCTCGTGCTCGATGAGCTGCTCGTAGAGCGCCATCCGCTGCTCGCGCCACGCCTCCACCGCCGGTGCGTAGGACGGCGCCGCCCGGTCGCGCTCGGGGTCGTCGACAGTGACCACCCGGTACGACGAGGGGTCCTCGATGTAACGCTCGCAGATGTCGCGGCGCAGCCGGACCAGGTCGTCCTTGGCGGGGCCCTTCTCGACCACGAAGAACACGTCGACTCGGTTGAGCGCCTTGACGGCCTGGACGGTGACGTAGTCGGGATCGCCGGCCCCGATGCCGATCACGCACAGCTTCCTCACCGTGGACCCCCAGCCCGGGCCATTGCCCTATGCCCTACCCTACGTCGGTGCGCAAGACCTCGATCTACCTCCCCGAGGCGCTGAAGCGGCGGCTCGAGGCGGTCGCCGACCGCACCCACCGTTCCGAGGCGGACCTGATCCGCGAGGCGATCGAGCGCCTGGTGACGGCCGAGGCCGGGCCCCCGATGGCGACCGACCCGCCGGTCCCGGGCCGTCTCGTCGGCGTCGGTGTCGGCCCCGGTGCCGCCGATCTCGTGACGGTGCGGGCCGTGCGGGCGCTGCGGCGGGCCACCGCCGTGGTGGCGCCCTGCACCTCCGCCGACGCCATCGGCCGGGCCGAGACGATCGTCCGGGAGGCGGCGCCCGACGTCGCGGTCGAGCGGCTGGTGTTTGCCATGGCGCCCGACCCGGCCGACCGAGCCGGTGCGCTGGCCGCCGCCGCCCGGAGGGTGACGGACCTGCTCGACGCCGGCGAGGAGGTCGCGTTCGTCACCATCGGCGACCCGAACGTGTACTCCACGTTCTCCTCCGTCGCCGCCGCCGTCGCCGCCGGCCGCCCGGCCACGCCGGTAATCACCGTGCCCGGCATCATGGCCTTCCAGGAGCTCGCCGCCAGGTCCGGGACGGTGCTGGTCGACGGCCAGCAGTCCTTCGTGGTCCTCCCCGCCAACACCACCCGCCGCCCGCTTGGCGATGCGCTGGCCGACCGGACCCGCGCCGTCGTCGTCTACAAGGGAGGCGGGCGCATGCCCGCCGTGGCAGGCGAGCTGCGGGCCGCCGGACGCATGGCCGGCTCCGTGCTCGGCGAGCTCCTCGGCCTGCCCGGCGAGCGCGTCGCCGCGGTGGCCGACGTCGCCGACCGGCCCGCCAGCTACCTCTCGTCGGTGATCGTGCCGGCCACCTCCGGGAGCGGCGGGTGATCTCCTTCGTGGGCGCCGGCCCCGGCGCCCCCGACCTGTTGACCCTGCGCGGCGCCGCCCGCCTCCGGGCCGCCGAGGTCGTGGTGTGGGCGTCGTCGCTGGTGCCCGAGGCCGTGCTCGCCCACTGCGCTCCGGGCGTGGTGCTGCACGACTCGGCGGTGATGACCCTGGAGGACGTGCTCGCCGTGTACGAGGGGGCGCCCGAGGGCGCCCGGGTCGTGCGGCTGCACTCCGGGGACCCGAGCGTCTACGGCGCCATCCAGGAGCAGCTGGACTGGTGCCTGGCCCACGGCCGCAGCGTCGAGATCGTCCCCGGCGTCACGTCGGTGGCGGCCGCGGCCGCCGCCCTCGGCCGGGAGCTCACCGTCCCCGGCCTGTCGCAGAGCGTCGTGCTGACCCGCCTGGCCGGCCGCACCGCCGGCTCGATGCGGGCCGGGGAGGGCGTGGCCACCCTGGCGGGGGCGGGCGTGACGATGGCGGTGTTCCTGTCTGGTGCGCGGCCCGACGAGCTGCAGCGCGAGCTGCTGGCCCCCGGGAGCGGCTACGACGCGTCCACCCCGGCCGCCGTGGTGGTCCGGGTGAGCTGGCCCGACGAGCACGTCGTCCGCACGACCGTCGGCGAGCTGGCCGCCGCCATCCGGTCCACCGCCGCCACCCGCACCGTGCTCGTGCTGGTGGGCGACGTGCTGGCCGCGTCGCCGGCCCCGGCCCGCAGCCGCCTCTACTCGCCCGACCACACGACGAGCTTCCGGCTCCGCAGCGCGCCGGG
>JBQTJJ010000157.1:0-2654 GCA_052387235.1 Actinomycetota bacterium | reverse complement strand
CACCAGCACCTCCAGCAGGCCGTGGAAGGCGAGGGCCGGGTCGGGGCGGTTGCGGGCCGGGCCGGTGAGCTCCACCTTCACCACCCCCAGGCGGATCGACACGCCGGCCGCCATGGCCCGGGCCGCCTCCGCGAACCCTCCGGTGGTGGCGCCCAGCGCGTCGTCGAAGCGCACCGCCACGTCGGCCATGGACGTGACCTCGTAGAGGTCCACCCACACGGTGGTGGCCTCGTGCAGGTCGGCCGCCACCCGGCGCAGCACGCTCGTCTTGCCGTAGCGGCGGGGACCGAGCAGGGCCGTGACCCGCCGGCTGGTGATGCGACCGATCAAATCGCCGAGCAGGTCGTCGCGGCCCTGCACCTGGGCCGGATCGAGCGGGCCCTGGTACGGGAAGGGCGAGAGGTCCACGCCGACAAGAGTATCGTTTCCTGGAGCATTTCATATTCTGTTTGACAGAACCTCTCCTGGCCGGCCGGCGTCGGATCCAGGTCGGCGCCGGCGCGCCAGACCGACGAGACCCCGTAGGCTCCCCCGCCGCCCGGGGTCCGGCCCGGGCCCGCCCCTATGCTCCGCCGGTGCGCCGGCTCACGCTCGTCCTCGGGTCGGCCGTCGTCGTGGCCGCGGCCGTGGGGGTGGGCATCGAGGCCAGCAGGGACGACATCCCCTACGCCGACATGCAGGCGTGCCGGCGGCCCCGGATCGCCCCGGCCCCCAGCCGGACGGAGGGCGAGGCCATCCCGGTCCGCTTCACACCCGTCGCTGCGATCCCCGACGCCATCGGCATGGCCCCCCTGCCCGACGGGAGCGCCGCCGTCGTGGTCACCCGGACCGGCGGGGTGTTCTCCGTCGACCTGGCCTCGGGCGGCACCGAGCAGCACCTCGACATCGGGGACCGGCTCGCGCTGGGCGCCGAGGGCGGCCTCCTGGCCGTGGCCGTGCACCCCTCGGCCCCGTTCGCCTACCTCCACTACACGGACCGGGCCGGCACGAGCCGCATCGTGGAGTTCGGCCTCGACGGCGCCCGCCTCGATGCCGAGTCGGAGCGGGAGGTGCTCTCCCTCCGGCACCCCGGGAGGCTCCACAACGGGGGAGCGCTGCGCTTCGGGCCCGACGGCTCGCTCTACCTCGGCTTCGGGAGCGGCGGGGACAAGCCGAAGGACGCGGCGCGGGTGGAGGACCTCGGGAAGCTGGACGGCAAGCTGCTCCGCATCGATCCCAGGCCGGCCGCCGGCCGCCCCTACGGGATCCCCGCCGGCAACCCCCACGCCGGCGACGGCGACGCCCGCCCCGAGATCTGGGCGTCCGGGCTCCGCAACCCCTGGCAGTTCTCCTTCGACCGGGCCACCGGCGACCTCTGGATCGGCGACGTGGGTTCGAGCTGCTACGAGGAGGTCGACGTCCTCCCGGCCGGCACGGCCGGCGCCGACTTCGGCTACCCGAGGTTCGAGGGCTTCCACGCCTTCCTCGACGACGAGGCCGACGACTCGATCCTCCCCGTCCACGAGTACCGGCACGGCCCCGACGGCTGCGCCGTCATCGGCGGCGTCGTCTACCACGGCACCGCGGTGCCGGCCCTCGACGGGGCCTACCTCATGGCCGACTACTGCACCGAGCAGGTCCGGTGGCTGCGGCGCACGAAAGGCGGTGGCGTGGCGATCGGGACGCTGGCGCCCACCATCGAGGGCGTCCAGAGCTTCGCCGAGGGGCCGGACGGCGCGGTCTACCTGCTCTCGGCGAACGACGGGGTGCTGCGCCTGGAGGCTCCCTGACCACGCGCCGGGCCTGGCTGGCGCCGGCGGTGCTCCTCGGCCTGTGCCTGGCGGCCCAGACCTGGTACCTCGCCCGGGGCGCCGGCTTCGTGCTCGACGACTGGTACTTCCTGCGCAACGCCACCCTCGACGGGGCCATCCACGTCGCCGGACCGAGCGGGGGCGACCGGCCCGTGGGGGCAGCCGTATGGGCCGTGCTGTTCGGCGGGATCGGGCGCCACCCCGCCCCCATCCTGCTGCTCATGGGCGTCGGCAACGGTGTGTCGGCCATCCTGTTCGCCCGGCTGCTGTCGTCGTTCCTCCCGGCCCGCCTGGCCCTCGCGGCGGCGGTGGCGTGGGCCGTCCTGCCCACCCACTCCGCCCTCGAGGCGTGGATGTCGACCTCGGTGGCGGTGGTCGCCCAGGCTGCCACCCTCGGCGCCCTGGTGCTGGTCTCGGTGGAGCGGCCGTCCCGCCGCCGTCTCGTCGGCGCCGCCCTGCTGTGCCTGGCGGCGGTGCTCTCCTATGAGTCGAGCGCGCTGCTGGCGGCGGGCGGCGTGGTCGCCGTCCGGTGGGCCCGCCTGCGGCGGCTGGACCCGGCCCCGCTCCTCGCCGTCGGGGCCGGCACCGGCGCCGGCCTGGTGTGGGCGGTCACGCACTGGCGGGGCCGCACCTCCACCGGCCACCTCGCCGACCCCCTCCAGGTCCTGCCCGCCAACTTCGGGTGGGGCGTGGCGCCGGGCCAGCCGCTGGCCACGCTGACGCTCGTGGCCGCCCTGGTCGGCCTGGTCCTGGTGGCCCGCCACGCCATGGTGCACCGCGGCGCCGGCGTCCATCCCGGCACGGCCGCGGTGGCGGTGGGAGCCGGCGTGATGTTCGCCGGCACCCTCCCCTTCCTCACCTACT
>JBQTJJ010000156.1:0-34306 GCA_052387235.1 Actinomycetota bacterium | reverse complement strand
AGTCGGACCTGTCGGCGAACTGCCGGACCGGCGACGACGCCAACCAGCGCGACGACTGCCGCATCGTCGGCGTGGTGAACAGCGTCCAGGCCTACTGGGAGAAGAACGAGCCCAACTACCGGCGGGCGACCACGGTGTTCTTCACTGGCGGTGTCAGCACTGCGTGCGGGTCGGCGTCGTCTGCGGTGGGCCCCTTCTACTGCCCGGCCGACCAGAAGATCTACATCGACCTCGGGTTCTACGACGACCTCCGCAGCCGCTTCGGCGCCCGCGGCGGCCCGTTCGCCCAGGCCTACGTCATCGCCCACGAGTACGGCCACCACGTCGAGAACCTGACCGGCGTGCTGGAGCGGGGACGCGACGGCGAGACCGGGCCCCAGAGCGCGGCGGTCAGGGTGGAGCTCATGGCCGACTGCCTGGCCGGCATGTGGGCCCGGGGGGCGGTGGCCACCGGGTTCATCGAGGAGCTCACCGAGGACGACATCAGCGACGGCCTCGACGCCGCCTCCTCGATCGGCGACGACCGCATCCAGCGCCAGGCCCAGGGGGAGGTGCGCCCCGAGGCGTTCACCCACGGATCGTCGGAGCAGCGCCGGAACTGGTTCCTCACCGGCTACCGATCCGACGACCTCCCGGGGTGCGACACCTTCGCCGCGGAACAGGTCTGAACCCGGGGTGTCGCAGGGCCGGAGGGAGCCTGCACCTACACTGGAGAGGCCATGGCCAGCCAACGCACCAGCTTCGGGAAGCTCCAGCGCGATCGCGACAAGAAGGCGAAGGCCGCGGCCAAGCGGTCGCGGCGCCAGGAGGGCGCCGACGCGGCTCCTGGCGACGACGCCGCGGAGGGCGCTCCGGTCGCCACCAACGGCGGTCGCCAGCCGTCCACGGCCGACCTGCTCGAGAAGATCGCCGAGCTCCACCAGCAGTTCGACGCCGGCGTCATCAGCTACGAGCACTTCGAGGAGACGAAGACCGATCTGATGAGCCGGCTCTCGGTCGATTAGCCGGGTGACGCAGCCCGGCACCCTCGCCGTCCTGGGCACCGGGATCGTCGGGCGGACCCTGGGCACCAAGCTGGTCGAGCTCGGCCACCGGGTGGTGATGGGCTCGCGCACCGCCGGGAACGAGAAGGCGGTGGCGTGGGCGGCCGGCGCCGGGGAGCTGGCTGGCGAGGGGTCGTTCGAGGATGCCGCGTCCGCCGCCGCCACCGTGGTGAACGCCACGTCCGGCGTGGCCTCGATGGCCGCCCTCACCTCGGCCGGCGCCGCCAACCTGGCCGGCAAGGTGCTCATCGACGTGGCCA
The DNA here is from genome assembly GCA_052387235.1 of Actinomycetota bacterium. Lineage (GTDB taxonomy): Bacteria > Actinomycetota > Acidimicrobiia > Acidimicrobiales > JBQTJJ01. The sequence goes on along the minus strand of JBQTJJ010000156.1, from coordinate 33,003 downwards.
ACCCCCTCGACTTCTCCCGGGGCATGCCGCCCAGGCTCGACCCCTGCAACGACGACAGCCTCGGCGAGCGGATCCAGCGGGCCTTCCCCGAGGCGCGGGTGGTGAAGACCCTGAACACCGTCAACTGCGACGTCATGGTCGACCCCGGCCGGCTGCCCGGCCCCACCACCATGTTCGTCTGCGGCGACGACGGCGCCGCCAAGGAGGAGGTCCGGGCCCTGCTCCGCACGTTCGGCTGGCCTGCCGACGACCTCATGGACCTGGGCGACATCGCCGCCGCCCGCGGCATGGAGATGTACGTGCCGATGTGGCTCCGCCTCTGGGGCGCCACCGGCACCGGCCACCTCAACATCCGCGTCGTCGTCGGCGACTGAGCGCTCAGGCGCCGAGCTCTTCGGCCAGCGCCAGCCAGCGTTCCTCGGCCGTGGCCAGGCGGGTCTCGGCGTCGGCCAGGGCATGGGCGGCGTCGGTGCGGGCCTGGTGGCCGGCGCCGGGCGAGGCCAGCTCGGACGCGGCCCGGTCCCGGCCGGCCGAGGCCTCCTCCAGCTCCTTCTCGGCCGCGGCGAGGAGGCGGCGCAGGGTGCTGGGCGACCGTCGCCGGGCGGGCGGATCTCCGCCGGCGGGCCTCGGGCGGGTGGGGCCGCCAGCAGGAGAGGGCCTCGGCGGCCCGGTCGCCGGAGCGGCCCGCCGGGCCGCGTCGTAGCCGGCGTAGCCCCCCGGGGCGGGGGCGGCGCGGCCGTGCCCGTCGAGCACGAGCACGTCCTCCACGGTGCGCTCCAGCAGGGCCCGGTCGTGGCTCACCACCACCAGCGAGCCCGGCCAGGCCTCCAGGTGGTCCTCGAGGGCCCGGAGGGTGTCGAGATCGAGGTCGTTGGTGGGCTCGTCCAGCAGCAGCAGGTTGGGCAGGGTGGCCAGGACGAGCAGGAGCTGCAGGCGCCGGCGCTCGCCCCCCGACAGCGTGGCGACGGGCGCCCACTGGGCGTCGGTGTCGAAGCGGAACCGTTCCAGCAGCCGGACCTGCTCCCATCCCGGCTGGACGCCGTCGGGCCCGGCCACGGCGTCGCGCACCCGCAGGCTCGGGTCGAGGTCGGCGCCTGTCTGGTCGTAGTACCCGACGCGCACGGTGGAGCCCGTCTCCACCCGGCCCGCGGCAGGGGCCGTCCGCCCGGCCAGGACGTCGAGCAGCGTGGACTTGCCCGACCCGTTCGGCCCGACCACGCCGAGGCGCCCGCCCGGCTCGAGATCGAGGTCGAGCCCGTGGAACAGCCACGGCCCGGTGCCGAAGCGGTGGCCGGCGCCGTGCAGGGTGACGACCCGGTCACCCAGCCGGGGCGTGGCCCCGCCCCGGGCCGCGGCGGAGAGCTCGACGTCGCCGGGCCGGGCCGGAGCGGCCGGCCCCCCCTCGACGACGGCGGTGGCGGCCGCGATGCGTGCCTTCGGCTTGCGGGTCCGGGCCGGGGCGCCGCGCCGCAGCCACGCCAGCTCGGCCCGGGCCAGGTTGCGGCGCACCGCGTCGGCCGTGGCCTCCTGCTCGGCGCGCCGGCCCGCCGCCTCCAGGTAGGCGGCGTAGCCGCCGCCGTCGTGGACGTGGTGGCGGCCGCGGTCAAGCTCCAGGATCCGCGTCGTCACCCGGTCCAGCACGTGGCGGTCGTGGGTGACCAGGACGAGCCCGCCGCGGAAGCGGGCCAGTCGTTCCTCCAGCCAGGCGATGGCCTCCAGGTCCAGGTGGTTGGTGGGCTCGTCGAGCACCAGCAGGTCGACCTCCTCCACCAGCACCTGCGCCAGCGCCACCCGCTTGGCCTGGCCTCCGGACAACGTGGCGAACGGGGCCTCCCCCAGCCCGCCCATCCCGAGCCCCTCCAGGACGGCCGCCGCCTCCCACCGCCGGCCCACCGCGTCCAGCACCGTGCCCTCGGCCGCCGCGGGCCGCTGGTGGAGGTACCCGACCCGCACGCCCCGGCCACGGCGGGCCACGCCCTCCTCGGGCCCGGAGGCGCCGGCGAGCAGCGACAGGAGGGTGGACTTGCCGCACCCGTTGGGCCCCACCACGCCGATGCGGTCGCCCGAGTGCACGGTGACCGAGAGGTCCTCGAACAGCGGCCGGTCGGGCCGGCGGGCAGCCACGCCCTCCAGGTCGACGAGGATCATCGCCGACCCCGGGACGGCGCTCCTAGCGGGCGGCCTTCTTCGCCTTCTTGTCCGCTCGCTTCTCCTTCAGCGACTTCCCCTGCTTCTTCGGTTGTGGGGTTGCAGGTGCCTTGTTGGCCATGGCCCCAATCGTACTGCCGACTGCTCAGCTGGGGGCCGGAAGATCGGTCTGGAGCGAGGCGTCGTAGGTCCAGATGTCGCCCGAGGCCCGGACGTCCGGATCGAGGGTGCGGGCACGGCTGAAGGTCTTCTCGACCTTCTTCCGGGCCGAGGCCTCGTCGAACGCGTCGACCAGCATCTTGGCTTCGATCTCGACCTGGAACGTGCGCTTCATCTTCGGCATACGTTCACGTTAAAGGCAATGAGGGCCGCACCACCAACACAACTAGGGAAATTTCTTTCGCAGCACGGAAACTGCGGTGGATACGACCCAAATGTGGGTTGTGGTGAGGCCCACGCGCTGGAACAAACCACGCGCCGGCGTGGCAATGGTGGCCGCCAGGCAGAGGGCGGAAACCGTCCCCGCCGCCGCCGATACGACCGCCCAATGGCGCCGGCCGAGGCGGGCCAGCGGGAGTGCAGCCGTCGCCGGTGTGGCCGACAGCGCCGCGTAGCCGACGGTGGCGAGCACGCCATGGACGTCGTCTCGACCCGGCGAGCCCAGGGGGACGGCGGCCACGCCGAAGGTGGCGGCGCCGGTAATGGCCGAGCAGACCCACGCCGGCCCCGGCACCTTGTCCCTCAGGACGAGCGCGAACGACGAGATGCCGCCGGCCAGCGCGACGAGGCCCGCCGTCATGGGGACCCGTGTGTCGGCCCCGCCGCGGGCCAGCCGGCTGATGGCGTCGTGGACCGGGGAATAGGCGGGGGCGGTGGCTCCGAGCGTGCTCCAGGCGCCGATGAACGCCAGCGGCCCCACCACCGCGCCGGCGGCGGCCAGGCGCACCGTTGGGCGAAGGGCGGCCACGGGGCCGAAGCTAGCCTTCGAGGCCGTGGTCCCGGTCCGCCGCTGATGACGCCAGCTCGCGACGGGCCGAAGCTCGGGCGCATGCTCGGGCGCGCCCTGCTCCTGCGGTGCCCCCGCTGCGGGGCCCGTCACGTGCTCGCGACCTGGTTCAAGATGGTGGAGCGGTGCCCGTCGTGCCGGCTCCGGTTCGAGCGGGAGAGCGATTTCTTCCTGGGCGCGTATGTCGTGAACCTGGCCGTGACCGAGGGCCTGCTCATCGTGGCGTTGTTCGTGTATGTGTTCCGGGCCGTTTCCGATCCGCAGACGCCGGGAGCCCCGGTGCTGATCGCCGCATTGGCGTGCGCGATCGGAGGGCCGCTCGCGTTCTTTCCCTTCTCCCGGACCATCTGGGCCGCCATCGACCTGGCCATGCGTCCCGTCCCCGCCGAGCCGGCGGCGGGCGACGCGGACGGGGGCCCGGACGGGTCGCGTACCTGAACCGCTCACTCCCCGGCGAGGTTCTCGGCGTGGGTGTCGCCCTCCGGCGCCTGGAGCGAGCGGGCCACGTCCCGGCAGCGGCGCAGCGTGTCGATGGCGTCGTCGATGTCGAGGCGCACCAGGTCGGCGTCGGGGGTCACCACCACCGACGCCCAGTGCCCCTCCCCGAGCCCCAGCCGTCCCCAGTGGCGGCGGGCGGGGGCGGCCAGGTCCACGGCCACGTCGGACGGATCGGCCCGGGCGGGCTGCTCGGCCGGGGCCGGCACGAGCCCCAGCAGCAGTCCGGTGCCGGCCTCGATGGCCTGGCCCAGGTCCTCCTCCGGGACGGTCTCCACCACGGCCAGGTCGAACGAGAGGAACCGGGCACCGGCCCGGCGGAACATGGCGATCGGCGCCCATGCCGCCGAGCACCGCACGCCCCCGTCCCCGCCGGCCGCGGCCAGGACCCCGGCCAGCGCCTCCTCGGCCGGCTGCGGCTCGGGGATCGGGAGCCGGGACCACCCGCTGGCGGTGGGCACGGCTCCGGCCAGCACGGCCGGCAGCAGCGGCTCGTCGACCTGCACCAGCACCCGGCCGGCCCGGGGCAGGCGCCGGCGCACCTCGGCCACGTGCAGGGCCACGGCCTCGGCCAGCGACTCGGCCAGGTCGCGCGTGGCCCCCCGGTCGGCCAGCGCCTTCTCGCCCCGCTGCAGCTCCAGCGACGCGGCCAGCGTCCACGGTCCCACCACCTGGACCTTGACCGCGGCGCTCCACCCGCCGGCCGCGTCCTCCAGGGCGTCGAGGTCGCGCTCGAGCAGCTCCCGGGCCCGCCGCTCGTCGGACCCGGACCGGGGGACGAGGCGCCACCGGCCGGCGAGCACGTCGACGTGGATGCCCGGCAGCAGGGCGGCCGTGCGCCCGACCGGGTCGGCGCCCACGCCCCGCTCGGGCAGCTCGGGCAGGTGCGGGAGCCCCAGCTCGCCGGCCACGATCCGCGCCGCCTCGCCGGGGTCCGACCCCGGCATGGGCCCGACGCCGGTCCACGCCCCCGCCGCCCACGGAAGGGCCCAGTCGTCCACGGGCCGAGGCTACGGGACGGGCGGCCGGCGGCGGTGTGGCCGACACTGGAGTGGTGGCAGACCTGCTCGACCTGGAGCCGACGGCGATGGCCGCCGGCGGCGACGCCCTGGCACGCGAGCCGGGCGGGCGGGTGGTGTTCGTGGCCGGCGCCCTCCCGGGCGAGCGGGTGCGGGCCCGCCTCACCGAGGAGCGGCGCGACTACGCCCGGGGCGTGGCGGTCGAGGTGCTGGCGCCCTCGCCCGACCGGGTGGCGCCGCCGTGCCCTGCGCTGGCGGCCGGGTGCGGCGGGTGCACCTGGCAGCACGTCTCGGCCGAGGGGCAGGTGCGGCTCAAGGCCGCCGTCGTCGTCGACGCGCTCCGCCGCATCGGGCGCATGGCCGACCCGCCCGAGCCGGTGGCGGTCCCCCTGCCCGCGCCGGCGCTGCGCACCACCGCGCGCCTCGCCGTGACGGAGGAGGGGCGGGCCGGCCACCGCCGGCGGGGCGGCGACGAGGCGGTGCCCACGGCCTCGTGCCTGGCCGCCCACCCGCTGCTGGAGGAGCTCATCGTGCACGGGTCGTACCCCGGCGCCGGCGAGGTGCTGCTCCGGGCCGGCGTGGCGTCGGGCGAGCGGGTGGTGAGCGCGCGCCGGCGGGCCGGGCAGGTCGTCGTGCCGGCCGGCGTGCTGGTGGTGAGCGAGAAGGCGGCCCGCCGGGGCTTCGTCCACGAGGAGGTGGCGGGGCGCCGGTTCCGCATCTCGGCCGCGTCGTTCTTCCAGCCCGGCCCGGTGGCCGCCGCCGCCCTGGCCGAGGCGGTGGTCGAGGCGGCGGGCGACGGGGCCGGGGCCGGCCCCGTCGTCGACGCCTACGCCGGTGTGGGCCTCTTCGCCTCGGTGCTGGGCGCGGCGTCCGGTTCCCCGGTCACCGCGGTCGAGAGCTCCCCGGCCGCCGCCGCCGACGCCCGGGCCAACCTGTCCGACCTCGACGCGCGCGTCGTCACCATCGAGGTGGGCCGCTGGAAGCCGCCCTCCGGCGCCGGCCGTCCCGCCCTGGTGGTGGCCGACCCGGCCCGGTCGGGCCTGGGCCGGCCCGGCGCCGCCGCCCTCGCCGCGGCCGGCGCCCCCCGCCTCGTGCTGGTCAGCTGCGATCCCGCCTCCCTCGGGCGCGACGCCGGCCTCCTCGCCACCGCCGGCTACCGCCTCACGTCGGTGGCCCTGGTCGACGCCTTCCCCCACACCTTCCACGTCGAGACGGTGTCCCGCTTCGACCGCTGACGCCGCTCCCGAGTAAATAGCACGCCAGTTTGGCGTGCTATTTACTCGGGGTCGGGGTGGGAGGGACGGCGGGCCGGCACGGGCGCGGAGAATAGGGGATGGACGACGACACGATCCGGCGCCGGGTGGTGGTGGAGGGACGGGTCCAGGGCGTGTTCTTCCGCGACGCCTGCCGGCGGGAGGCGACGGCGGCGGGGCTGGCCGGCTGGGCCCGCAACCGCCACGACGGCAGCGTGGAGGTGGTGGTGGAGGGGCGGCCGGCGGCGGTGGAGCAACTGGTGGCGTGGTGCCGCACCGGCCCGCCCCGCGCCATGGTGACCGCGGCCCGTGTCGAGGACGAGCGGCCCGAGGGCCTGCGCGGCTTCTCGGTTCGCTGAGCGCTCCGTCGCTACGATGGTCGGCGTGGAACGCCTGCCCGAAGAAGAGGTGGAGGCGGCCGCCGCCCGCCTCGGCTGGGAGCGCCGGGACGACAAGCTCGTCCGTCTCTACGAGCACGCCGATTTCGGCCGGGCCATGGAGTTCGTGAACACCGTGGCCCAGCTGGCCGAGGGGGCGAACCACCACCCCGACATCGCCATCTCGTGGAACAAGGTCGAGCTCACGCTCTGGACGCACTCGGCCGGCGGGATCACGGCGGCCGACGTGGAGATGGCCGGCGCCATCGACGACCTCCGCTCGTAGGCCGGCCCGCCGATGCCCCTCCCGGCCGGTGCCGCCGCGCCCGGCTTCAGCCTCCCCGACGCGGCGGGGACGGCGCGGACCCTGGCCGACCTGGCGCCGGGCGGGACCGCCCTGCTGGCGTTCTTCAAGACGAGCTGCCCCACGTGCCGGCTCGCGTTCCCCGTCTACGGGGAGCTGGCGCGCCGCTACGGCGACGCCCTGCCGGTGGTGGCCGTCACCCAGACCACGATGGCCACCACGCTGGCGTGGCTGGAGGAGGTGGGGTTCGCCGGCCCCGTCCTCGACGACGAGCAGGGCCGGTACGCCGTGTCCGCCGCGTTCGAGGTGCGCTCCGTCCCCACCCTCGTGCTGGTGGAGGACGGGAAGGTGGCGGCCACCAGCGAGGCCTGGGACCGCGACCGGGTGAACGCCTGGGCCGAGGAGCTGGGCCGGCGGACGGGGCGGGACCGGTCCCCGGTGAGCACCGAGGGCGACGGCCGGCCCGTGTTCAAGCCGGGCTGAGGCTCGAGGTCCCGCCACTAGGTCTGGTGGTGCCGCTCGGTAGCCTGAGCCCCTCGTGGGCGCCCCGCTTCCTCTCGTCGCCGTGCCCACCTACCACCTCGCCGCCGGCCGGGTGCTGGACTGGGCGCGGGGCGGCTTCGCCGTGCCGGAGGGCTACGTGGCCAGCCTGCGGCGGGCCGGGGCCCGGGCCGTCCTCCTCCCACCCGACCTCGACTCGCCGGCCGAGGAGGTGCTGGCGCCCTTCGACGCCCTCCTGCTGGCCGGGGGCGGCGACGTCGACCCGGCCCGCTACGACGGCGGCGACCACCACCCGGCGGTGTACGGGATCGACCCGGTGCGCGACGAGGCCGAGCTGCGCCTGGTGCGGGCCGCGGTGGCGACGGGCCTGCCGACCCTCGCCATATGCCGGGGCCTGCAGGTGCTCAACGTGGCCCTGGGCGGCAGCCTCCACCAGCACCTGCCCGACCTGCAGGGCATGGACCTGCACGGCCATCCCACCAGGCAGAGCTCGGTGCTGCACGACGTGAAGGTGGCGGCCGGTTCCCGGCTGGCGGGCGCCTGTGGCCGGGAGGTGCTGCGGTGCACGTCCCACCACCACCAGGGCGTCGACCGCCTGGGGGAGGGGCTGGCGGCGGTGGCGTGGAGCGGCGACGGGCTGGTCGAGGGCATCGAGCTGTCGGCGGAGTCGGGATGGGTGGTGGGGGTGCAGTGGCACCCGGAGATGACCTCGGCCGAGGACCCCACCCAGCAGGCGGTCTTCGACGGACTTATCGGATTCCTCGAAAATAGGGAGTGAGGCCGGCGGCCGGCGTTCGGACCGGGTATCCTCTGAGCCCATGGCAGGGGGAAGGGACGTTCGGACCCGTCTCTGCGGCCTCCCCGGTGTGGTGTCCTGCCGTGTCACCGACCAGGCCGTGGTGATCACCGCCGCCGCCGGCACGGATCTTCGTCTGCTCCGGGCCCGGGCCGAGGTGGTGTGCGCCGACGCCGGCGACGCCCGCCCGGTGGAGGTCGGCACCGAGGCGGTCGCGAGCAGCGTCGGGCTGGTCGGGCGGGCCGGGGGCGTCCTGGCCCGGGCCGGCTCCCCCCTGGCGGTGGCGGCGGCCAGCGCCGTGGCCCTGGCCGCCATCGGCGTCCTCCCGGGCGGCGAGTCCACTGCCACGAGCGGCAACCAGACGGTGGAGGTGGCCTCGGCGGCCTCTCGTGGCGCCCTGGCCGAGGCGGCTGCCGCCGGCTCGGTGGGTGAGCGGCTGCGCCGCCGGGGCGGGCAGGCCGGATCGGCCCTGCTGGCGCTGGGGGCCGCGGGCGAGGCCGCGGCGGCGGCCGAGGGGAGGGCCGAGGCGGTGGGGCCCAGCAGCGGCGCCACTGCCGCCGCCGGTGCGCTCGGCGTGACCGCGGCGGCCCGGCTCAAGTCGGCGGTGCCCGGCCCCGCGGCATCGCTCCTCTCCCCGGCGCCGGCCGTTCCGGAGGTGCCCGCGCCGCCGGCGCCCGCCCCGCCCGTCGCCGAGCCCGCGCCCACCGTCGCCGCCCCGGCGCCGCCCACCACCGCGCCGGCGCCGTTGCCGCCGGCCGAGCCGGCCGCCGCCGTCACCCTGCCCGAGCTGCCCACCACCGCGCCGCCCGCCGCCCCCCGGGCCGGTGCCCGCAAGGCGCGTGAGGCGGGCACCGCCGCCCCCGCTGCCGTCACCACGACGACGACGACGACCACGACGACCACGGCACCGCCCACCGCCAGAGCCGGCGCAGCGACCGTCACGACATCGCCCGAGCGTGGCAGCCGGGCCGGCGCCAAGGACAGGGACAAGGACAAGGACAGGGCCAGGGGCTGACCCGCCGCCGGCACACGGCGCCCCGGCCATGTAGCCGCCGGTGACGCGTAGCCTCGGGGAGGATGACCGAGCAGCTGCGCCTCCTCAGCGTCCACGCCCACCCCGACGACGAGTCCTCCAAGGGCGCCGGCACCATCGCCCGGTACTCGGCCGAGGGCGTCCACACGGTGCTGGTGTGCTGCACGGGCGGGGAGGAGGGCGACATCCTCAACCCGGCCATGGACCGGCCCGACGTCCGGGACAACCTGGCCGAGGTGCGGATGCAGGAGCTGGCCCGCGCCGCCGGGGTCATCGGCTACGACGAGGTCGTCCTGCTCGGCTACCGGGACTCGGGCATGCCCGAGACGCCGGCCAACCGCCACCCCGAGTCGTTCGCCCAGGCCGACCTGGACGAGGCCGCCGGCCGCCTGGTGGCCGAGATACGGCGCACCCGGCCCCACGTGGTGCTCACCTACCACGAGGACCAGGCGCGCTACCCCCACCCCGACCACCTCCGGGTCCACGACATCTCGGTGCTGGCCTTCGACCGGGCGGGCGACCCCGAGGCGCACCCGGGCGCCGGCGAGCCCTGGCAACCGCTGAAGCTGTACTACGCGGAGTGGTCCCGGGCCCGACTCCAGGCCATGCACGAGAAGTTCCTGGAGCTGGGGATGGAGTCGCCCTACAGCGAGCGCCACCTCGGCTGGCCGCCGGCCGAGGACCGGGTCACCACCCGCATCGACATCTCGTCCCACGCCCGGGTCCGGCGGGAGGCGCTGCTGGCCCACGCCACCCAGATCGACCCCACCTCGCCGTTCTGGTTCGGCCTGCCGCCCGAGGTCGCCGACACCGTCCACCCGTTCGAGGAGTACTCCCTGGCCCGCAGCCTGGTGGACAGCCCGGTCCCCGAGGACGACCTGTTCGCCGGCGTCCGCCCCCGCCCGCCGGCGGGCGTCCCCGAAGGGGCGTCGGGCCGGGACCGGCAGTAGATTCGCCTCCTCGGAGTTGGCCGGGCGACACGCCAGGAGGGTGCATGCCGAAGTTTCTCAGCCAGGAGTGGCACGACGACTGCAGGAAGCTGGCCGAGAGCCAGCCAGAGCGTCCCGGTGCCTCTGCCCGCATGCAGTACGTGGTCACCGGCGCCCCCGACGGCGACGTGCGCTACTTCTGGCTCCTCGAGAACGGCAAGCTCCTCGAGAGCGGGCTGGGGGACATCGAGGACCCCGAGATCACGCTCACCCAGTCGTACGAGGACGCCACGGCCATCCAGAAGGGTGAGCTGGACGCCAACGCCGCCTTCATGCAGGGCCGGGTGAAGGTCACCGGCAACATGGCCAAGCTCATGGCGCTGCTGCCCATCACCAACTCGCCGGAGTACAAGGCGCTCCAGGGCGAGATCCGCGAGATCACCGAGTACTGACCGACCGTGCCGGGCCCCGGCCCGGTCGAACCCCAACGAGGAGCAGGACCTGATGAGCAGGGCAAGGACGAAGGTCGCCGGGTGCGTGCTGGCGCTGGCGGTGCTCGGCGCCGCCTGCAGCGACGACGGGGGCTCGGGCGGGGAGGCGACGCCCACCACGATCGCGTACGACGCCACGGAGAAGGTGGCCTCGCCCGCGGTCGAGCTGCGGGCCCACCTCACCTCGCTGCTGCAGGAGCACGTGCTGCTGGCCGGCATTGCGTCGTCGTCGATCGTCGCCGGCCAGGATCCCGGGCCCGCCGTCACCGCCCTGGACGAGAACACCGCCGCCCTGGCCGCCGAGATCGCCGAGCAGTACGGGGCGCCCACGGGCCAGCAGTTCCTCGACGCCTGGCGCCGGAACGGCGCTGCGCTCCTCGAGTTCGCGTCGGCGTCGGCCGCGGCCGACCCGGCCCGGATCGACAAGGCCAAGGCCGGCATCACGGCGGTGCAGGGGGAGGTCGCGGCCCTGCTGAACTCGGTGAACAACCAGCTCACCACCGACGCCATGGGTGAGGCCATGGAGTCCTACTCCGCCATGTTCCAGACGGCCGTCACCGCCATGGTCAAGCAGGATCCCACCGCCCTCACCACGCTCAAGGAAGCCACCGACGAGGCCGGCGGCACCGCCATCGTCATGGTGGCCGCCATCATCAAGGACAAGGGAAAGAAGGAGATCCCGGGCGCGGTGGACGGGCCCAGCGCCGCCGTGCGCACCGAGCTGTCCTCCATGCTCCAGGAGCACACCTACCTGGCCGGCCTGGCCGCGGCCCTGAAGCTGGCCGGGGGTGACGGCGAGGCCGCGCGCGAGCCCCTCGCCGAGAACTCCCTCGAGCTGTCCCGCATCTTCGCCACCGTCTACGGCGACGACGCCGGCCGGAGGTTCCTCGAGCTGTGGCGCACGCACGTCGGGTTCATCGACGACTTCGCCGAGGCGGCGGCGGCGCGCGACGCGATCGGGATGGGCAGGGCCCGGGAGAGCCTCGACGGCTACCGCACCGCCTTCGGCGCCCTCCTCAACTCGGTGAACCCCAACCTCTCCAAGGAGGACGTCGTCACCGACCTGGGCGAGCACGTCGACAGCCTGCTGGCCGCCATCGAGTCCCAGGCGGCCAGGGACCCGGCCCAGGTCGTGAAGCTGCGCGCCGCGGCGGGGCGCATGCCCGCGACCGCGCTCTACCTGGCCACCGGGATCGCCCGCCAGTTCCCGAAGAAGTTCGGCTGAGCCGATTCCCACACGTGCGCAATCCGGGGGAAGGGACGGCACCGAAGATGAGCCGGTGGTCCAGGGCCTGCAGGAGATCAGTGACGGCGGGTTGGTCGTGGCCATCGCGCGCTACCGCGAGGACGCGCTGGCCGAGGCCTACCGCCGCCACGCCGGCGCCGTGTTCGCCCTGGCCAAGCGGGTCCTGTGCGACCAGACGGCGGCGGAGGAGGTGGTGCAGGAGGTCTTCCTGCGCCTGTGGACGCAGCCCGACAAGTTCGACCCCGACCGGGGCTCGCTGAGGTCGTACCTGCTGGCGCAGACCCACGGCCGGTCGGTGGACCTGCTGCGGTCCGACACCTCCCGCCGGCGCCGGGAGGAGCGGGAGGCCCGCCAGACGGCCGAGGCCGGTTACGACGTCGAGCACGAGGTCTGGGACCTCGCCCTGGCCGAGCAGGTCAAGGAGGTGGTGGCCGAGCTGCCCCGAGCGGAGCGGCGGGCCATCGAGCTGGCCTACTTCGGCGGCCACACCTACCGGGAGGTGGCCACCCTCCTGGGCGAGCCGGAGGGCACGGTGAAGAGCAGGATCCGAGCAGGGCTCAAGCGGATGAGGACGGCGCTGGGCACGGCCGACCTCGCCGAGGGGGGAATGGCATGGAACTGAACCATGCGGAGATCGAGGAGCTCCTGGGGGTCTACGCCCTGGACGCAGTGGACCCCGAGGAGGCCGACGCCGTCGAGCTCCACCTGCGGGACTGCCCGCGCTGCCGGGCCGAGGTGGCGGAACACCGCGAGATGGCGGCGTCGCTGGCCCAGGTGGGCTCGCCCGCCCCGTCGCTGGTCTGGTCGCGCATCGCCGCCAACCTGGAGGAGGAGGCGCCGCCCCAGCTCGACATGGCCCGGGTGGTGGCCCTGCGGCCGCCCAAGGTGCGCCGGCGCTCGGTCCCGGCCCGGGCCCTCGCCGCCCTGGCCGCGGTCGCGGCCGCCGTCATCGCCGTCCTCGGCGTCCAGATCGAGCGCATGGACGACCGCCAGGACCAGCTGGCGTCCGCCCTCCAGAGCAGCGGCCTCGACAAGGCGGTGCAGGCCGCCCTCCTGGACCAGAGCGCCCGCCGGGTCGACCTGCGCTCCGACGACGGCGTCACCTTCGTCAGGGCCGTGGTGCGCGACAGCGGTGCCGCCTACCTGGTGGAGAACAACCTGCCCCCGCTGCCGGCCGATCGGACCTACCAGATGTGGGCCATCGCCGGCGACCAGCCCGTCTCGGTGGGCGTGCTCGGCACCGACCCCGAGGTCTCGGCCGTGCAGATCGCCGGCACCGGCGTCACCGTCCTGGCCGTCACGGCCGAGCCGGCCGGCGGCGTGGCCGCGCCCTCCTCGGCCCCGGTGGTGAAGGGCTACCTGCCGGTGGCGTAGCCGGCCGTTCTGGTCCGCAGAACGACATGGAAACCGTGTCGTTCTGCGGACCAGAAGGGTTGCCTCAGGCGCCGGCGAACTGCGCGTCGGTGAGGAGGCGGGGGTTGGCGGGGTCGCTGCCGGCGTAGGGACCCGAGCCGGCGGCGGCCTTGTAGGCGGCCAAGGTGCGGTAGGTGGTCCTCCCGTAGCGGAACGTGCCGTCCCCGCCCGAGCCGCCGAACACGGCCCAGTCGGTCTCCTTGTCGGTGTTGAACCAGACCACCATGCGCACGCCGTTGGCGGGAGCCCAGGCGTACAGGTCGGTCACCCAGGCGCCCTTGGCGGTGAGGCCGCCGCCCGACGAGGTGGAGGCGGTCTCGGTGACGGCGACGGGCTTGGCGGGGGCGACGGCCTGCACCCGGGCGACCATGGGCCCGAGGACCTCGGCCGGCGACTTCCACGACGACCACGACTGGCTGCCCCCCCAGTTGTAGCCGTCCACCGCCACCCAGTCGACGTAGCTGTCGCCGGGGTAGAACCCCTCGGCCGGGAAGCCGCCGATGTCCTCGGCGTTGGCGGCCCACATCCACTGGACCCTCGACGGGCCCGGGCCGGCGGCTGCCACCAGCCCGTGCACCCGCCGCCACATGGCGACGTAGTCGGCCGGGGTGTTGCCGCCCTGGGCCGCGCCCCACGGGTACCAGTCCCCGTTGGGCTCGTGGCCGAGGCGGACGTAGGCCCGCCGGTCGTCGTCGGTGCCGAGGACCGTGTCGGGCCCGCTCAGGAAGCCGGCCAGGCGCTGGGCCCAGGTGGTCACGTAGGCGTCGTGGTCGCCCCTGGCGATCCGGACCTCGATGTCGGCCGGCGTGTTGGCGCCGGTGAAGGGCTCCCAGGTCACGAGGGGCACGTTGCCGTTGGCCCAGATGTTCGGCAGCTGCTGCTTGAACAGGTTGTCCATCGTCTTGCGGGAGCCGTTCCAGTTGGTGAACAGCTCCACCACGGCGTGGCGCTTCCCCTGCCAGGCCTCCAGGGCCTTGACGTCGTTCATGGCCCAGCCCTGGTTGCCGTAGTAGACGCCCAGCAGCGGCGCCGGCCCGCCCGTCCCGGTGGCACCGGCCGCCACGGCGCCCGTGAAGGTGCTCGACACGGCCACGCCCACGACCGCCACCCACGCCCACCGGACCCGGCCATTCCCCTGCCCCCTGTGCATCCCCTCAACGGTACGTCACGCGGGCGGCTGCTCCGACGCGGGCACGGACGCCGGCCGGACGCGACGCGGCCCGCCCCGGGGGAGGGGGCGGGCCGCGGAGCTGCGGCTGTGGTGCCGCGTCCTACGCCGGCTTGGCCGCCTTGTCGGTCTTGGCGAACACGTCGGGGACCGGGTACTCGCCGAGCACGAAGTTGAGGATGGCCACGTGCTTGGCGTCGGTGGCCTGGATCGAGGCCGCCAGCTTGACGGCGTCCTTGCTCTTCAGGTTCGGGATGGCGCTGAGGTAGGTGGCCGCCGCCGTCTCCTCCAGCGTGCGGGCCAGCTTGGCCGCGTCCACGATGGTCTTGGCCTTGCCGAACTCGGCGTCCACCACCGGCTTCAGCTGGGCGTTGGGTGTGGACACCGCGGTCCCGCCGGCGCCGGTGACCACCTTGTTCCAGGCTGCGAGGTGCTCCTCGTGGTGGGCCATGGCCGTCTGCACGAACTCGGCCACGGCGGGGGGCACGGCGCCGAGCTTGCCGGCGGTGGCGGCGTCGAGCGCCGCCTTGTAGGTGCCCACGGCCAGGACCTCGAGGCCGGCGGCGAACTCGGCCACGGCGACGTCGCCTCCGGCCTCGTCGCCGGAGCTCGCCCCGTCCTCCATGGAGGACGAGGTGTCGGTGCCGCCGGCGGTGTCGTCGTCGTCGTCACCGCAGGCGGCGGCGACGACGGCCAGGCCGGCGGCCAGGCCGGTGCCGACGAGGAAGCGTCGTCGGCTGAAGCCGGAGAACGCTGCTTCGGCCTCGGTGGTCTCGATGTCCATCTGGTCCTCGGTCTCCTGGCTCACTTGACGGCCCCCGTCTCCGGCTCGGCCACGGTCTTGACGGGCTCGAAGGCGTCGGGGAAGGCGACGCTGCCGGCCGCGGCCGGGAGCTTCGCCACGTCGGCGCCGATGGGGATCTTGATGAGATCGGGCGCGCCGCCCTCGAGCAGGGCCTTGACGGCCCGGAGCACGGCGGCGTGCTGGGTCTCGACGCCCATGACGCTGGCCATGACCTTCTTGGAGGCGGTGTCCTCCAGCTGGGTCGTGTTCTGGAGGTAGGTCTGGGTGGCGACCGTCTCCAGCGTCTCGGCCAGGTTCACCACGTCGAGCGGGGCCTTGAGGGTGGGCTTGGCCTGCTCCACGATCGGGGCGAACTTCGAGTTCGCCGCGGTCTGCTCCTTGCCGCCGAGGGCCTTGGTCTGGCTCTGGAAGGCCTTGCGGTGCTCGTCGTGCTGCATCATCGTCGTCTGGGCGAACTTCACCACGACCGGGTTGCCGCTCTTGATGAAGTCGAGGCTGAGCGCAGCCCCGTAGGTGGCCACGGCCAGGACCTCGAGCGACGAGGCGGTCTGGAGGATCTGGATGTCCAGAGCCTCGTCGGCCCGGGCCGGCGTGGCCAGGAGGCCGGTGAGGAGGGCGCCGAGCCCACCGCCGAACAGGCCGCGGGCGGCCAGCCCGCCGCCGCTGAGCCCCATGC
Organism: Actinomycetota bacterium; assembly: GCA_052387235.1. Taxonomy (GTDB): domain Bacteria; phylum Actinomycetota; class Acidimicrobiia; order Acidimicrobiales; genus JBQTJJ01. Next base: position 17,343 of record JBQTJJ010000156.1, on the reverse strand, counting down.
TGCGCAGGACGTTGCGGCGGTTGGCGTTGTAGCGGTCGATCTCGTCGACGTTGATCTCCTGGCCCCGGCGCTCCTCGCGGATCTCGGCCAGCTCCGGGAGCGTGGCCTTGATGTCGCGCAGGGCGTCGACCTGCAGATCCTGGGATTCGACGATCAACTCGTTGAGTGATCGGTCATCGATGGTCACCGAAACGGATGTCCTTTCAGGTCGGCGGCGGACGGCGTCTTGGTGTCCGCCACTGTTCGGGTAGGTGTTCGTGCCTATCCGCTGACGCGGATGACGCCCTGCATGTAGTCGTGGATCTCGCAGTGGTAGGCGAGCTCCCCCGTGCCGTCGAGGGTGAGGTCCCTGCTCTCGCCCTTGCCCAGCTCGCCCGTGTCGAAGGAGCCGTCGTCGGCCGTCACGGTGTGGGGGGCGTCGTCGTTGTTCACGACCCGCACCACCGTGCCCTTGTCCACCACGAGGGGCTCGGGGGAGTAGGCGAAGTCCTCGATCGTGAGCACGTCGCCGCCCCCCTCGGCGTCGGCGCCGGCCGTGCCGGAGTCGGAGTCGCCCCCGCAGGCGGCGGTGATGCCCGCCAGGCCGAGGACGGCGCAGACGGCCAGGGTGCGGCCGGACGCCCTACTTGGCCAGCGCATCTGCAGCGTCGGCGTCCTTCTCGCCGCGCACGCCGGCCTTGAACTCGTTCGACGCCTGCCCGAGGGAACGGGCCAGCGCCGGCAGCCGGGTCGACCCGAACAGCAGCAGGACGACGGCGAGGACGATGAGGATCTCCGGTGCTCCGAGGCCCATGGGGCGCCTCCTGGTCTCCGACCGCCCGGGGGTTCGGGCCGTCGGAGGGACTACGGAGCCTCGGCCCGTGTGGATGCCGACCGCATGGCATCTCGCAGGGGGCGGTAGCCCACCAGCTGCACCCCGGCCCGGGCCGCCAGGCTGCGGAAGCCGTGGTCGTGCACCAGGAGGTCGTGGTCGTCGACCCGTGCCGCCCAGTCGGGGGAGAGGGCGCGCAGCTCGGACGCGTCGACGGCCGGATGGGCGTGGATCTCGGTGACGCCGGGCTCGAGGTTGAACAGCACCCGCTCCAGGGCCCGGCGGACGCCCGTGCCCCGCAGCTCCACGCACTGGTCCGGGAAGACCACGCCGGCCTCGGCCGCCAGGCGGCGGAACGGGAACCCCACGTCGCTCTCCTTGGACGGCCCCGACAGCCGCATGGGCAGCCCGAAGTCCACGGCCAGGTCGAGGTACACGTCGAAGAACTCGGGCCGGCCCTGCAGGACGTCGAGGTGGGAGTCGACATGGCTGACGTCGAAGCCCCAGAGGATGGCCCGCTCGACCTGGGCCCGCAGCTCCCTGCTCACCTCGTCGAGATCGGCGTGGTCCCAGACGTCCTCGACGGTGCGGGGGAACCCGCCGTCGCCGTCCAGCAGGGAGGGGGCGTGGGTGATGGGACCCCAGCGGTAGACCTCCCACTCGGCGTTGAGGGTCAGGTGCACACCCACGTCCTCGCCCAGGTATCGGGCCGCCGCCTCCCTGGCCCACGGTCCCGGCACCATGAGGCTGGCCGAGGTGGCGATGCCGTCCCGCAGGGCCTCGTACACGCCCACGTTGGCGGCGTGGCTGGAGCCGAGGTCGGCGCAGTTGACCAGCAGGAGCTTGGCGCCGGGCGGGTACCCCAGGCGCTCTGCGACGGTGGGCACGCCGGTGACGGTAGCCGTCGGGCGGGACCCGGCGCGCCGCCTCAGCGGGGGGTGGAGGCGGCCCGCGGTGCGTTGATGGGCACGTCGGCGCTGCCGCAGCGCTGCCACAGGCCGCGCCCGGCCATCCGGGCCGAGCGCACCGCCTCCACGAACTCCGGGGCGTGGGCGACGTTGGGCGGGTAGGTGAGGACGGCGGCGTAGCCGTCCCGGGCCAGGGCCAGGTTCACGAACAGGCCGTCCCGATGCCGGTACACGTAGGCGAGGAGCCGGCCGTAGCGGTCCCGGGCCTCGACGTCGCGCACGAGGCGGACGGCCGTGCCCGGCGGCAGCAGCTCCTTCAGGTGGCGGCTGGCCTCCTCGCCGAAGCACTCCCGCAGACCGCCGCGGCCGTGCGTCTCCGGCGTGTCGATGCCGATGAGGCGGACCCGCTCCTCCGTGCCGTCGAGGCGGACGCGGATGGTGTCGCCGTCCACCACCCGGGTGACCTCGGCCCGCCCGGCGCCGGCCGGCGCCTCCTCCGCTCCTGGCCCGGCGCGGCTGCACCCGGGCGCGACGGCCAGGGTGAGGATGGAAACGAGCACGGCGAGGCGTCGCACGGGCACCAGTGTGGCCGGGGGCTGTGACAGCGACCGGCCCGCCCGCCGGGTTCGCCCGCCGGTACCCTCGGGGCCGTGGGCCAGCTGTTCCTCGACGACCGGGGCCAGGCACTGCGCGTGACCTGGCACACCGAGGCCGAGGTCGTCGTGCTCAGCATCTGGCGCTCCGACCAGTGCGTGGGAACGGTGCGCCTGCCGCCGGCCGAGGCCCGCAGGCTGGGCGCCTTCCTCGAGCAGCAGGCCCGCCGGCCCCGAAAGACGCCTCAGGCGTAGGGCCTGGGCCCTACGCCTGAGTACGGGGTTCTCCAGCCGGCGCCGCCGCGCCCCGGGGCTAGGCCTTGACCCTGGCCCGGCTCCGCCGGGTGCGCACCTCGTTGACCACGACGGCGCAGCTGGCCGAGAAGAGGGTCAGGCCGACGAGGACCAGCGGGATGAGCATCCACAGCGGGGGACCGGAGTCGATGCTGCGGGGGCCGCCCATGACGGCGGGGTCGCTGACCACCAGGGGCTCGATGGGGCCGGCGTTGAGGCCGACGCCCGCGGGATCGGTGTCCCGCAGTTCGGACAGCCGCAGACCCTGGTCCGGGGCCGCAGGCACCGGGGCGGGGGCCACAGGAGCGGGGACCGGGGCGGCAGCAGCCTGGGTGGGCGGGCGGGTGGCGACCGGGGCGGGCCGGGCCGCCGGGGCCGGCGCCGGCGCGGCGCTGGCCACGGGCTGGGCCGGGGTGGGATCAGCCGCGGGAGCGGGTGCGGGTGCGGGCGTGGCCGCCGTGGCTGCCGGCGCGGGCGCCGGGGCGGGAACGCCGGTGACCTCGAAGGCGAAGTTGCTCACCGCGAAGGTGTCGGCGTTGAGCCGCTTCTGGCTGGCGGTGACCTGGTGCCAGCCGGGCTGGGCCGTGGCGGGAACGGTGATCGACTGCGAGAACCCGCCCGCCTCGTCGGGGGACACCTGGGCGAGGAGCTGGCCCGATGCCCCGCCCCAGCGCAGGTCGACCTGCGAGGCGCCGGCCTGGCCCTCGAAGCCGGTGCCCACCACGTCGATACCGGTGCCGACCTCGGCCCGGGCCGGCCGGACGCTGATGCTGCCGCCGCCGGGGGTGCAGGCGAAGGCCGGTGCCACCAACACCACCGCCATCACCGTCGCCAGGCCCGCCAGGCCGAGCCCCCGTCTGGCGCCGAGCCCCCGATGCACCGTCATGACGACCTCGCTCTCGCTGCGTGCAGAACCCTGTCCAAGTCTGTCACGTACATGAGGCGCACGCTAGGTACGACATATGGGAGGAGGGGCGCTACCCGGGCCCGCGCCGCGACGGAACCGACGAACTCGCCTTCGGCGATCGCCGGGCGTGCTCGTCCATGGCCGGCCCGGCGACGACGGCGGCGGAGAACCGGGCCAGGTCGTCGTCGCGCAGCGTCTCCCGCTCCACCAGGACGGCGGCCAGGTCGTCGAGAATGGCGCGATTGTCGGAGAGCACGGCGGTGGCCCGGGCGAAGGCCTCGTCGCCCAGCCGGGCGATCTCGGCGTCGATCTTGGCTGCCACCTCGGCCGAGTAGTCGGGATCGAGGCGCCCGTCGTCCAGGTAGGGCCCGGCCGTGGGGACGCCCAGGGTCCGGCGCCCGAGTTCCGCGCTCATGCCCAGCTCGCACACCATCCGCCGGGCCAGGCCGGTGGCCCGGCGCAGGTCGCTGCCGCCACCGTTGCTGGGCTGACCGAGCGCCAGCTCCTCGGCCGCCAGGCCGCCCATCAGCACGGCCAGGCGGTCCTTCAGCTCGTCGCGGCCCACCACCAGCCGCTCCTCCTCGGGGACCATCTGGGTGAAGCCCCCCACCCGGCCCCGGCTCACGATGGAGATCTTGGTCACGGGACCGGCGGCCGGCGTGGTCCAGCCCACGATGGCGTGGCCGGACTCGTGGTACGCCAGCGTGCGCTTCTCGTCCTGGGACAGCACGTGGGTGCGACCCTCGCTCCCGCTCATGATGCGCTCGACGGCCCGCTCCAGCTCGGCCTGGGTGATGGTGCGGCCGCCGCGGCGGGCGGTGAGCAGGGCGGCCTCGTTGAGCACGCTGGCCAGGTCGGCGCCGGTGAAGCCCGGGGTCTGCCCGGCCAGGCGGGCCAGGTCGACGCCGGGGTCGAGAGGCTTGCCCCGGGCGTGGACCTGGAGGATGGCGAGGCGGCCGCTGCGATCGGGTCGGTCGACGACCACCTGGCGGTCGAAGCGGCCCCGGCGGAGCAGGGCCGGGTCCAGCACGTCGGGACGGTTGGTGGCCCCGACGAGGACGACGCCGGTGTCGCGCTCGAAGCCGTCGAGCTCCACCAGCAGCTGGTTGAGGGTCTGGTCGCGCTCGTCCTGGCCGGCGGCCGCCCCCGCCACCCGGGAGCGCCCGACGGCGTCGAGCTCGTCGATGAAGAGGATGGCGGGCGCCCGCTCCCGGACCTGGCGGAACAGGTCGCGCACCCGGGCCGCGCCCACGCCGACGTACATCTCCACGAAGTCGGTGCCGGACATGGAGAAGAACGGCACGCCGGCCTCCCCGGCCACGGCCCGGGCCAGGAGGGTCTTGCCCGTGCCGGGCGGGCCCACGAGGAGGATGCCGCGGGGTGCCTCGGCCCCGAGCTGCTGGAACCGCTCGGGCGCCATGAGGTAGTCGCGCACCTCGCGCACCTCCGAGATGGCCTCGTCCGCGCCGGCCACGTCGTCGAAGGTGATGGCCTTGTCGGCCGCGCCGCGGCGGGCGGCGGCCTTCAGGAACGGGTTGGCCCCGCCGCCGCCCCGCATCAGCAGGAAGAACAGCAGGAAGGCCGACACGATGATGAGGGCCGGGAGGATGTAGGTGGCCGGCGTGAGCAGGCCCTTCAGCTCCTGCTGGTCGATGTCGAGCTGGGTCCCCTGGGCCAGTGCGTTGTCGAGGAAGAGGCTCTGGTACTCGTCGGAGCTGGGCAGTGACGTCCAGTACTCCCTGCCGTCCTGGACGAAGAGCACCCGGCGGTCCTGGCTGAGCAGCACGGCGCGCTCGATCTCCCCGGTGTCGCTGAGCTCCAGGAACCGGGCCAGGCCCGCCTCCTCGCCCGCGGTGCGCGGCAGGGTGAGGTACATCAAAGTGGCGTAGACGAGCAGCAGCGCCGGGATGCACAGCGCCACCCAGAACACTGCCTTCTTGTAGAAGGGCCGTCGAGTCGGCCGGTTCGACACGCGAGCCTCCCGGTGCTCCGGAGCAGCACGCCGGACGTGCCACGCCGCTGATCGATGGTAGCGGACGGCCTGTTGGACCCGGCCCCGGGCCGGCCGGCGCCGGTAGATGTACGTAAACACCTATTGCAGGAAGAACTTGGGGTCTCTAGGTTCTGGCCATCACTGGGTCGGGGGGCCGGATCCCACCGGATGCTGTCCACGGGCTGCGTGGGCCGAGCGCCGGGGTCGAACCGCGCCGGGGGCCGGGCCGCCGCCCTCGGAACCCGTCATCGGTCCCGGAAGCCGGAGGGCACATGAGACGCATCGCCATCGCCTGCACCGCCACCCGCCGCGCGTGCGCGCTCGCCGTGCTCCTCGCCGGTACGGCCCCGGCGCCGGCCGGGGCCGCACCGGCGGCGGAGGCCGGGCCGGCGCCGGCCGGCGCCGGGGCCGACGTGGCGGCCGCCACCCACGCCGGCGGCGGCCTGCGCCTGGTCGGGCGCAGCGACCTCGGCGGCGGTGGCCGCAACGCCGACGTGGCGGTGGTGGGCACCACCGCGGTGGTGGGCGCCGGCCTGATCTCGGCCCAGGCTGCGCACGTCAACTGGTACAACCCGATCCAGTGCCGCGACGTCACGGTCAAGATCGTGAGCCTCGCCGATCCGGCCCGCCCCACCGTCGCCTCCACCATCCCGGTTCCGAGCGGGGTGGTGGCCCTCGACGTGGCGGCCCTCAAGGTGGCGACGCCCTCCTTCACGGGCGACCTCGCCGCCGTCGCCCTGGCCACCTGCGGCACGCCCGGCGCCAACGCCGAGAAGGGCGTGGCCTACTACGACGTCTCGAACCCGGCCTCCCCGCAGTTCCTCGGGAGGTACCAGGCCGACGCCGACAACGTCCCGCCGGCGGCGCCGGAGTGCAGCGCCACCAGCTCCACCCGCTGCGCCTCGTCCCAGCACTCGGTGGAGCTGTTCCAGCGGCCCGACGGCCGGGTGTTGTCCCTGTCCACCCAGCCCGGCGCCTCGGCGGCGGCGCTGCCCTCGGGCGACCTGCGCATCGTCGACGTGACCAACCCCCGCACCCCGGTCCAGCTGGGCGCCTTCCCGTCCCTCGGGGAGAGGCCCACCGGCGGTGGCGGCTTCTTCCGGCCCAACGGCTGCCGGACCTTCTACTCGGGACACGAGGCCGAGCCCAGCCCGGACGGGAGCAAGGCCCTGCTGAGCTACCTCGACGAGGGCGTGTGGTCGGTCGACATCTCCAACCCGGCCGCCCCGAAGTCACTCGGGCGCTTCGAGTACCCCCTGGACCGGAACCTCGAGGGCAGCGCCGGCCATGCGGCATGGGCCGACGTCGCCGGACGCCAGCTCGGCCTGGTGGCGGAGGAGGACTGGGTCGCCCCCACCTCCACCCTCCGGGTGGACGCGCCCGCCTCCCTCGCCGGCTCGAAGTTCGCCTGCGAGGCCATGTTCACCCTCTTCGACCCCGAGAACACGGCCCAGGTCTACCGCAAGCCCAACCAGCAGGTCCCGGGCGAGCTGGTCTACGTCGGGCGCGGCTGCCCGGCCATCGGGACCGTGACCGTGGCCGACCCGTACCTCGGCAACCCGGCCGGCAAGATCGCCCTCATCGACCGGAACCCCACCCGCCAGACGGGCATCGGCGGGATCTGCCAGTTCCACGACCGGGTGCTGCGGGCCCAGCAGGCCGGGGCGGTGGGGGTGGTCTTCGCCGACACCAACGCCACCCCGTCGTTCTCCCCTGACGGGAACCCCGCCGGCCTGGACATCCCGGCCTTCATCGTGGAGAAGGGTGACGGCGACGCCCTGCGCGACGCGCTGTGCCCCACCTACTCGGGCGGCGCCGGCGGCACCTGCACCGGTGGTCAGGCGGTCACGGGCGCCATGGTGGACCGTGCCGGTGAGTGGGGCGGGCTCCGCAGCCTCGACCTGGCCAACCCGGCTGCTCCGAGCTCCCTCGGCGTGTTCCGCACGCCCCGCTCGCTCCAGTTCCCACCGCCGGACAGCGGCGTGTACTCGGTGCACCACGCCATCGCCCGCGGCACCCGCGCCTACGCGGCGTGGAACTCCGACGGGCTGCGCGTCCTCGACCTCACCACGCCGACGCCGACGGAGATCGCGTCCTTCGTCCCTCCGGATTCGCCTGATCCCACGTCCACCATCCCCGGCAAGGCCCACGTCATCGGCGTCGACACGATGCCCGGGTACGTGGTCATCACCGACATCCACTCGGGCCTGTACGTCCTCGAACTGGGCGCCGGCTACTGGACGGCTGCCGCCGACGGCGGCGTCTTCGCCTTCGGCTCCTCCGACTTCTTCGGCTCGATGGGCGGCACCAGGCTGAACCGGCCGATCGTGGGTATGGCGCCCACGCCGTCGGGCAAGGGCTACTGGCTGGTGGCCGCGGACGGCGGCGTCTTCGCCTTCGGCGACGCCCGCTTCCTCGGGTCCACCGGAGCCATCACCCTGAACCGTCCCATCGTCGCCATGTCGGCCACACCGTCGGGCAGGGGCTACTGGCTGGTCGCGTCGGACGGCGGCGTGTTCGCCTTCGGCGACGCCCGCTTCCTGGGCTCCACCGGCGCCATCGCCCTCAACTCGCCGGTCGTGGGCATGACGCCCACGCCGTCAGGCCTCGGCTACTGGCTGGTGGCCGCCGACGGGGGGATCTTCGCCTTCGGCGACGCCAGGTTCCTCGGCTCCACCGGCAACCTGTCGCTCAACCGGCCCGTGGTCGGGATGGCCGCCGCTCCGGGTGGCGCCGGGTACTGGCTCGTGGCATCCGACGGCGGCGTCTTCGCCTTCGGCACCGCTGCGTTCCTCGGCTCCACCGGTGCCATCCGCCTCAACTCGCCGGTCGTCGCCATGGCGGCCACCCCGACGAGGAGGGGCTACTGGCTCACCGCCGCCGACGGCGGCATCTTCGCCTTCGGCGACGCCGCGTTCGTGGGCTCCACGGGGGCGATCCGCCTCAACTCGCCGGTGGTGGGAGTGGGGGCCTTCCCGGGGTGACCCGGACGCCCGAGGTCCCAGCAGGTGCGTGGACGACCTCCGCCCGCCGGGCGGATCGAACTGGGGGGTAAGGGATGACCGGAACGAACACGAGAGGCCGCATCGTGCGTGGCTTCGCCGGGCTGGCGGCGAGCTCGCTGGTCGCCACCGGACTGGGATTGGCGGCGCCGGCCGTCACCCCGGCAGGCGCCCAGACGCCGGCGCCCGGCACCATCGAGGCGGTCCGGCTGCGCCACGTGGCCACGCACAACCTCGCCTCCCCGGGCCTCGACGGCCAGGTGAAGCCGAGGGGCCAGAACGGCGACGTGGCCGTCCTCGGGACGACGGCGTTCGTGGGCGGCGGGGCGCTGTTCCACGGCGCCCACTCGAGCCCCGGGCGGATCTGCACCGACTACGGCGGCGTCAAGGTCGTCGACCTCAGCAACCCGTCGGCGCCCGTGCTGCGGACGACGATCAGGATCGAGGACACAAAGGGCGTGACCAACCGCGCCAACCAGAAGTTCGACAACGTCTCGGTGAGCGCGGGCGCCGTCGACGCGCTTCGGATCAACACCCCCACCTTCACCGGCGACGTGCTGGCCATCGCCACCCAGCGGTGCGAGCCGTCGTTCTTCAACGGGGCGCGCATCGAGTTCTGGGACGTCACCAACCCCGCCAGCCCGGCCAAGATCGGCGTCTTCGACCCCGAGACGCTGATCAACCCGACGCCGGGAGCCACGCCCGCCACCGGAGCCTGGGGCATCTTCGAGGACGTGCGGATGTTCGCCCGGGGCGACCGCGTCTACGCCGTGGCCACCACGCCCTTCAGCATCGGCAACGCCCATGACGCGTCGCCGTTCGGTGACCTCCGGATCCTCGACATCACCGACATCCGCAACCCGAAGCAGGTCGGCACCTTCCCGCCCGTCAACATCGGCCAGGACTCGGTGAACGGGTGCCGGGCCTTCCTCGCCGGGCGGGCGGCGGCCCCGACGCCCGACGGGAAGAGCGCCATCCTCTCGTTCTACGACGGCGCGACGTCGTTCGGTCCCAACCCGGCCGCGGTCTTGAAGATCGACCTCGACAACCTTCCCAAGGTCGTCCCGGGGACCACTCCGCCCCAGTTCAACCCGTCGCCGGCCCACTGGGACTATCCGCCCAACCCGACGGTGGAGGGCAACGCCGCCGACGTCCAGCCCTTCACCGGTCCGGGCGGCGCCCTGATGACGTTCGTGTCGGAGGACGATCTCGACCCGGCCCTCACCAACGTCACCATCACCGGCCCGGCGTCGTCGGCGTCGAGCTTCCGGGGCTGCGAGATCCTGGTCGGCAAGAAGCTGTACGAGTTCCCGGGCCAGCAGCAGGCCGGCCCCATCGCCTACGTGGGCCGGGGCTGCCCGGCCACGGCCACCGTGGCCGTCCCCGACGACTACCTGGCCGACCCCTCCGGGAAGATCGCGGTGGTGGACAGCGGCGGGTGCACCGCGCTGGAGAAGCTGCAGCGCCTCATCGGCGCCGGCGGCCTGGCCATCATGCAGAGCGCGGGCTCCGAGGTGCCCAACACCATCATCGCCAGCGGCAACGGCGGGTACCCCGGCAGGCCCTACCTCACCATCCCCCAGAGCGGCTACGACCGCATCCAGAAGGTCCCTGCCGCCACCCTCAACTCGTCGACCTTCCCCACGTCCTGGGACAGGACCACGACCTCGAACGTGACGGCCGTGGCCCGGCCCAGCGGCCGCACCGACATGTTCCGGTTCCGGAGCGTGGCCGACGCCACCGACCGGGTGGCCCGGGGCCAGCTGAAGGTGGCCAACCGCTTCGCGGTGGCGGCGGGCCAGGCCTACACGGCCGGCGTCTTCCTCGAGGTGCAGTCGATCGTCTCGGGCACCTTCCGGGCCGCGGTGGTCTGGTACGACGCCGGTGGCGCGGCGCTGGGCGAGAGCGAGCTGGCGTCGCTCACCGCCGTGGCCGCGCGCACGCGGTACTCGCTCGACGTCACCGCTCCCGCCGGCGCCGTGAAGGGCTCGGTCAAGTTCGAGTGGACCGGGGGCGCGGCCGAGGGCACCGCCTTCGCCGAGTCGTTCGCGGTGGTGCCGGTGGGCCTCGAGGCCACCCTGAAGGACAACCAGGGCGAGTGGGGGGCGCAGAGGATCATCGACTTCTCCCGGGCCACGCCGACCGAGGTCGGCTCGTACCGCAGCCCGACCTCCAAGCTCTGGCCCCCGCCGGACGAGGGGATCTACTCCCCCCGCCTGGCCCGGATGTTCGGATCCGACGTGGCCTTCACGACGTGGCTGTCGGACGGGCTACGGATCCTGGACGTGAGCAGCCCCTCGGCACCGCGTGAGGTGGGCTCGTTCGTGCCTCCGGCCGCGGCCGACCCGGCGCCGGGCGCCGGCGCCGGCGGCGGCCTGCTGCGGGGCCAGGTGTGGCCGAACAAGACGCTCGTCTCCGGCGTGGACATCCTGGCCACCGACGGCAACTCGTGCGGTCTCGTCGTCCTCAGCGACATCAACGCCGGGCTCCACGTGCTGTCGTTCGAGGTCACCCGGGCCGGCCGGCCCGGCGGGTGCGGCGGGTACTGGTCCGCGGCCTCCGACGGCGGCGTGTTCTCGTTCGGCGACGCCACCTTCCTCGGCAGCATGGGCGGGAAGCCGCTCAACTCACCGGTCGTTGGCATGGCGCCCACGCCCTCGGGCGCGGGCTACTGGCTGGTGGCGACGGACGGCGGCGTGTTCTCGTTCGGCGACGCCCAGTTCTACGGCTCCACGGGCGCCATCCGGCTCAACAGGCCGATCGTGGGGATGAGCGCCACGCCGAGCGGCAAGGGCTACCGCCTGGTCGCCTCCGACGGCGGGGTCTTCGCCTTCGGTGACGCGCAGTTCCTGGGCAGTACCGGAGCGCTGGCGCTGAACAGGCCCATGGTGGGCATGTCGGCCACACCGTCGGGCAAGGGCTACTGGCTGGTGGCGTCCGACGGCGGCATCTTCGCCTTCGGCGACGCCGCGTTCCGGGGCTCCACGGGCGCGCTGACGCTGAACAAGCCGGTGGTGGGCATGGCCGCCACCGGCAGCGGCGCGGGGTACTGGCTGGTGGCCTCCGACGGCGGCATCTTCGCCTTCGGCGACGCCCCGTTCCATGGCTCCACCGGCGCCACCCGCCTGAACTCGAACGTGGTGGGCATGGGTGCCACTCGCAGCGGCAAGGGCTACCGGCTGGTGGCCGCCGACGGCGGCGTGTTCGCCTTCGGCGACGCCAGCTTCCTGGGGAGCACCGGCGCGATCCGGCTCAATGCCCCGGTGGTGGCTACGGCCTCGTTCCCGAGGTAGCCGGCGGGACGCCTCGACCAGGGCGGCCCGGGCCAGGGCCACGCCCTGACGCCCGTGCTCCTTGGTCACCTCGTCGAGGCGCCAGTCGGCCTTCTCGTCCTCGAGCAGGATCAGCTGTCGTTCCATGTCCTGAAGTATGAGGAGAAGGTGTGACACACACGGTCGGGGGACCTGCCCGGGCCCAAAGGCGCCCGTCCGGCGTGCCGCGTGCAACGATGGCCGGGTGACGCCTCTCCCGAACCCGCGATGCACCGGCGGCCCTGCCCTCGCCGGACCCACCCCGAACCCGCCGATCCCCGCATCGAGCCGAGGCCGCCGCCGGTGAGCGCCGGGGAGAAGACCAAAGCCCTGGTCCTGGTGATGGCCATCACCATCATGGGTGTCATCGGCTACGGCCTGCTGCGGTTCGACGCCGCCGGCGGGCTCAACTGCGACGCCCCCCTCCGGGGTGCCGACCCCCGGGAGAAGTTCACCGAGGGCTTCCTCGTGGGCCGGGAGGACAAGGCGTGCAGCGACAAGAGCACGAGCCGCCTCACCGTGGCCGGCATCGTGGGCCTGCTGTACCTCACCGTCGGCATGGGTGCCGTGCTCATGCCCGAGAGCGGCATCGAGCGGGTCATCTTCGGCGGTGAGGACCCCCAGGACGTCTTCCCGGGAGACTGACGGATCTCCGGGAGGCGACGTGGGCGGCCGGCCTTCGGGAGGGGGCCGTCCACGGCAGCTGGGAGGGGGAGGCCCGCCGTCCTGCGGCGGGAGCTGGCCGTTTCGCGCAGAAAAAGAAGGTCGTCCGCAGGCGACGGCGAACACCTACCCGACCAGATGCGACAGACGGGGCGTAGTCGGGCGCGGTTCGCACGTCTGGTCCGGGGGTCGGTCCTGAGCGTGCTCACGACCGTCACCTGGGCCGGGCTCCTCGCCGACCCCGCCACCTCGCCCTCGGCGGTGGCGGCGCCGGCCCGGCCGCTCACCCTCCACGACGAGCTCAGCTGGGCCCTGGCCGAGCGGACCGTGCAGTTCCGGGTGGCAGCCGCGTCCCGGTCGGCCCCGCCCGCCCCGGAGGTCGTCTGGCCGGCGTCGGGCGCCCTCACCGGCTGGTTCGGCGAGCGCCGGGGCGGTCACCGCCATCCCGGCATCGACGTGGACAACGACACCGGCGCCCCCGTGGTGGCCGCCGCCGCCGGCAAGGTGCTGGTGGCGGGCCCGGCGCCGCCCGGGTACGCCGGCTACGGCACCGTGGTGCTCATCGCCCACGGCGACGGCCTGACCAGCATCTACGCCCACCTGTCGAAGGTCACGGTCAGGAGCGGTCAGCAGGTGACGCCGGGCCAGCTGATCGGCGCGGTGGGCACCACCGGCAACGTCACCGGGTCCCACCTGCACTTCGAGCTGCGGCGGCAGGGCGTGGCGGTGGACCCGAAGGCCTGGCTGCCCAGGCGCTGACCGGGAGCGTCCTCAGCCGAGCAGCCCGGTGGGACGGGGGGGGAGGGGCGCCAGCCGCCGGCCCAGCCGGCCCAGGGCCACGCCGATGGCCACCCCTCCCAGGACGTCGGAGGCGTGGTGGATGCGCACGTGCACGCGGCTGGCGGCCACCACCATGGCCAGCCCGTAGTAGACGGGCCAGAGGGGGTCGTCGTCGGCGAGGAGTCCGGCGGCGGTGAAGGCGGCCGTGGCGTGGCCGCTCGGGAACGAGCTGGTGCGGGGCCGGCGCAGGGGCAGCGGCCGGCTGACGTCCCACGGCGGCCGGGACCGGCGGAACAGGGACTTGATGCCCACGTTGACCAGGGCCGATTCGGCGAACACCCCCGCACCGACGCGGACCGCCGCCTTCCAGTCGTGCTCGGAGCGCAGGCCCCGGAGCGCGCCGAGGATCAGCCACACGAGGCTGTGGTCGGCCAGGGCCGACGCGCCGTAGAAGAGCCGGTCGGCCCGGGGGTCGCCCCGCAACCGGTCGAAGGCGGTGTCGGCCCTCTCGTCGAGGGCCGCCACCCGGGCGCGGGCCTGCTCGGACAGGAGCTCCATGGGTGGGTGTGCGCCCCCCGCTCAGGCCGCGCCCGCCGGCACGGGCGCCAGGGGCCCGGCCGCGGCGGCACCGGGGTGGGGCACGAGGGACAGGTCGCCCCCGAAGGCGGGACAGTACGCCTTGAAGGCGCAGTAGTCGCACAGGCGGGAGGGGCGGGGACGGAAGTCCTCGTCGCCGCAGGCCCGCTCCACCGCGGCCCACACCGCCGAGGCGCGGGTGACCAGGCCCCGGACCGACTGCTCGCTGGGCACGGCCACGATGGCCACCGGCTCGCGGAGGTGCAGCAGCTGCACCCGGGCCGGCCGCTTGCCCAGCATCTGCTCGCAGAGGAAGGCGTAGAACTGGACCCCGCCCAGCCGGCGGTGCTCGTGGGGGGTGCCCGGGGCCCGACCCGTCTTGTAGTCGGTGACGACCAGCTCGCCGTCCGCGTCGAGGTCGAGGCGGTCGATGACCCCCCGCAGGCGCACCGCGCCGACCCGTGCCTCGAGCTTGAGCTCGAGCCCGATGGCGCGCACCCGGTTCGGGTCCTCGAGCAGGAACACGTTGCCCACCAGGGTGGCGGCATCGGCTCGCAGCTCCTCCTCCTGGTCCGGGCGCAGGCCGAGACCGGCGAAGTCGGGACTGCCCGCCAGCTCGGCCCAGGCCAGGTCGAGCTGGGACCGGGCCTCTTGCGTGGTGCGCCGGCCGGCCGGCACCTCGCCGTAGAGCCGCTCCAGGGCCCGGTGGACCAGGGTCCCCCTGGAGGCGGCCGGCGAGGGCGGCTCCGGCAGGCGGTCGATGGCGGAGAGGCGGAAGGCCAGGGCGCAGTCCGTGAACGAGGCCACCGCCGACGGCGACAGGGAGCGCGGAAGCGGCAGGGCCATCGGTCCCAAGGCTAGAGCGGGGGTGTGACGGCGATGCGGATCGCGCCCGCATCCCGGTGTGGTCGTGCTGGCACCCCCTTCCAAGACGCCGGGTACCACGGTTCCGGTGAGGGCCGCCAGGGGAGACGATTGAGGTCCGTGGACTGGGGGGCTCAGGGAAACGGGATGGAGCAGGGCACGGGTGCCCTGCTCTCCGTCCTGTTCACCGACATCGAGGGGTCGACAGCGCTGACCGAGCAGCTCGGCGACGAGCTCTGGGTGGACGTGCTGTCGGCCCACGATGCGGTGATCCGCCGGGCCCTGGCCGGCCACGGCGGCCACGAGGTCAAGACGGTGGGCGACGGCGTCATGGCGGTGTTCGGCCGGGCCGCCGGCGCGGTGCGGGCCGCGCTCGAGCTGCAGGCCCGCCTGCGTCTCGTGCAGGTGCCGAGCGTGCCCGAGGGCCTGCGGGTACGGGTCGGCGTCCACGCCGGCCCGGTGGTCTGCCGGGGCGGGGACGTGCTGGGCCGCAACGTGAACATGGCCCGGCGCATCACCACCGAGGCCGCCGGGGGCGAGGTCCTGGTGTCGTCGGCCGTCAAGGCCCTGGTCGCCCACGACCGCGCCCTCCGGCCCGGCCGGGCCCGGTCGCTCCACCTGCGTGGCATCGCCGAGCCGCAGGTCGTGTTCGCCATGGCCGGCCCGCCGGCAGGTGCGGACGGACCCGCCGGCCGCCGGTCCCCGCTGCGCCGGCGCCACCTCCGCCTGGTCACCGGCCGCACCTGAGCGTGACGCCCGGCCCATCCGGCGGCCGGGGACGGCCTTCCCGTTAGCGTTAGCCTCCACTGATCGACGAGGCCGCCCAGGTACGCGAGGCCAACCGGGCCTTCTACGAGGCCTTCGAGGCCCGCGACCTCGACGCCATGTCGGCGGTGTGGGAGCGCTCGGAGCGGGCCCTGTGCACCCACCCGGGCTGGGCCACGCTGCAGGGCTGGGGGTCGGTGGCGTCGTCGTTCTTCGCCCTGTTCCAGAGCGCCCAGTCCCTCCAGTTCATCCTCACCCAGGAGCGGGTCCAGGTGCAGGACGGGGTGGCGTGGGTGGCGGTGGACGAGAACCTGCTGGGCGACCAGGGCGGCTCCACCGTGGCCGCCGTGAACCTGTTCGTCCGCGACGGGGAGGGGCGCTGGCGCCTGGTGTGCCACCACGGGTCGGTGGTCAGCGCCGTGTCGTCACAGGAGGCGGCCGAGGAGGGCGGCTAGCTCGCCGGCGTTGGTGACGGCGTCGTCCCGGAAGGAGTTGCCGAACAGCAGGTGGACCTCGGCCGCGGCGCCGGCCAGCTCCCGCACCGGCTCCACCCACGCCTCCAGCTCCTCGGCCCGGTAGCGGTAGGCGTAGCGCTCGCCGACCTCCAGGTCGGGCTCCTCCCAGTTGCCCGGGTTGCGGCCGGGGAAGCGGACGACGGCCAGGTCGCTGGTGGACGCCACCACCGGCGGGCCCTCGCGGGGGTCGACGCACACGAAGCCGAGGTCGTGGTCCTCGAGGAAGCCCAGGGTGTCCTCGCAGGCCCGGCCCTCGGTCCAGCGGTGGTTGCGGAGCTCGACGGCGAGGCGCAGGCCGGGCAGCTGGGCGCGGGCCTCGGCGATCAGGGCCCGTCCCGTTGCGCCCGGCCGCAGCCAGGGCGGGTAGCGGAGGACGACCGCCCCCAGGCGCCCGCCGTCCACCAGGGGGAGGAGGGCGTGGCGGAAGCGGGTCCAGGCCTCGGCCCGTCCCGCCGGGGTCAGGTGGGCGAGGTAGAGGCGGCGGCGGTCACGCAGCTCGGGCCGGACCTCGTCGCGCAGGTCCTCCCACAGCGAGTCCGGCATCGCCGCCCCGCCCGTCAGCAGCGTCCAGGCCTGGACGTCGATGGTGAACCCGGGCGGGGTGCGCTCCACCCACTGGCGGGACAGGTCGGGCGTGGGCGGGAACCGCGACGTGGCGTCCATCTCCACCAGCGGGAAGCGGGACGCGTAGAAGGCGATCCGTTCCGACGCTCTCATCGACCGGCGCGGGTACCAGTCGCTGTGGTGGACGAGGGTGCGCTCGGACCACGACGTGGTGCCCACCAGGACGCGCCCCAGGTGGCCGGGCGCCGGGTTCGTTCGTTTGGCGGTCATTGTCGCCGGGTAGACCAAGGGCGCCCACCTTTGAAGCGGTGCTGCGTCTGCCCATGCGCCTGGTCCTTCAGCTCGAGTTGCCGGCCGATGCGCGGGTGCTGCCCGCCACCAGGCAGGCCGTGGAGGCCTATCTCGTGGAGGTGCACGCGGCCGAGGAGGAGCGGGCCGACGTGGTGCTCGCCGTCAACGAGGCGTGCGCCAACGTGATCCGCCACGCCTTCCCCGCCCGGGGCGAGGGGCGCATCCGGCTCGTGACCGAGATCACCGAGGGCGAGGTGCGGGTGGAGGTAGAAGACGACGGGGTCGGGTTCGATCCACTCGCCCCGAGGCCCGAGCCCACCGAGTACGACACGTCGGGCCGGGGGCTCCACATCATCGGCCAGCTCATGAACCTGGTGGAGCTGATCTCGCCCACCGAGAAGGGGGGTACCTGCGTGCGGATGCGGAAGGCGCTCTCGTCCGGCGCCGACCGCCGGGAGGCGCCGGCCGGCTAGGGACTGCGAGTCAACTACGTGAGTGAAGGGGCG
>JBQTJJ010000155.1:0-7823 GCA_052387235.1 Actinomycetota bacterium | reverse complement strand
CGGGGACGCTACGGCGTGACCCTGTTCCCGCCGGCCGGGGTGGACGGCGTCCCGGTCCCGGGCACCCTCGACGTCGAGGTGGAGTCCACCACCCGCCGGCTGGGAGGGCCCTGAGGGGCCGCCGCCGCCGGCTCAGGGCCTGGTGGTGGTGACCGGGGCCTTGGTGGTGGACGTCGTGGCGCCGGCGCCGGCGGCCGCCGTGGTGGCGGTGGTGCCGGACACCCGCTGGGCCAGCTCGGGCCCCACGACCACGATGACGTTGGCGCCTCGGGCGTCGGTGAGGGGCGGCGGGTTGGGAAGGGCGGCCACCACGGTCGTGGGCAGGCCCAGGGCCTCGGCCACGGTGGCGGCCTCCCGCTCGTAGTCGCCGGTGAAGTACACCGCGCTGGTGCCGGCCTGCTGGGAGTCGGTGGGCGACAGCACGTTGTAGCCGGCCCCCTTCAGCTGGTCGGTGACCTTGCGGGCCACCCCCTTGGTCGTGGTGCCGTTGGCGGCCAGGACCTTGACCTCGGGCGGCGGCCGCAGCGGCACCGTGGCCACGGTGGTGGTGGGCGCGGCGAGGGTGGTGGACGTCTGCGAGCTGTCGTCGTCGGGGCTGGAGGCGGTGACCCGGTCGGGGGGCGGGTCGTCGGCGGCGTTGAGCAGCACGATCCCGAGGACGACGGCGACGGTGAGCAGCAGGGCTCCCCGACCGGCCGCCATGCCCGCCGACTTCCCGAAGGATCCGTCCTCGGCGGCATGGCCGGGACGCCGCATGTTCCTCAACGGATCTGGGGGCGCCCGGGCGCGCGGCCCTCGTAGCGCTCCCGGCGCCGGCGGTCGCGCCGCAGCCGCAGCCGCCGCACCACCAGCGGGTCGTACTCGGCCGCCTCGGCCGAGTCCAGGAGACCGCCCAGCGCCTTGTAGTACCGGGTGGCCGACAGCCCCAGGTGCTCACGGATCGCGTGCTCCTTGGGCCCGGGCAGGGTCCACCAGCAGCGTTCGAAGTCGAGGATCGCCCGGTCGAGCTCGGTGATGGCCATCCCGGGCAGCCTGCCAGCCGCTCGCGCCCAGTTCAAGGACCCTGGGCCGGGGCCGCGCCAGACTGTCCGGGCGCAGGGCCCCGCCCGAGTAGCTCAGCCGGCCAGAGCAGGCGCCTTGTAAGCGTCAGGTCGTGGGTTCGAATCCCACCTCGGGCTCGCTCCGCGCCGTGTCCGCCTACGCCGGCACGAGCTGCGGCGCGGCCGGCTCCTCCTCGTTGAGGTGGCCCTCCAGCTTGCGCTTGATGCGCTGCAGGGCGTTGTCGATCGACTTCACGTGGCGACCCAGCTGCCGGCTGATCTCCTGGTACGACTTTCCCTCGACGTAGAGGCGCAGCACGTCGACCTCGAGGCCCGACAGGGTCTCGTCGATGGAACGGCGCATGGCCTCCACCCGCTCGTTGGCCACCACCGTGTCGGCGGGATCCGGGACGGCGTGAGGGTCGAGCATCTCCTCCACCGAACGCTCCCCGGGGCCGTCGCCGCCGCGCACGCCCGAGAGGGACACGTACTGGTTCAGGGGCAGGTGCTTGTAGCGGGTGGCCGCCTTCACGGCCGAGATGACCTGGCGGGTGATGCAGAGCTCGGCGAAGGCCCGGAACGAGGCCTCCCGCTCGGGGCGGAAGTCCCGCGCCGCCTTGAACAGCCCGATCATGCCCTCCTGCTCGATGTCGTCGGCATCGGCGCCGGCCAGGAAATAGGTCCGGGCCCGCACCCGGGCGAAGCGCCGGTACCGGTCCAGCAGCACCAGCAGGGCGTCGGCCTCGCCGTGGTGGTACCTGGCGACCAGGACCACGTCGGGGAGGTCCGAGAGGGTGGTGTCACAATGGGTCGGCATCGTCTCTGCTCCTGCGTGCTGGAGAGAAAAGTCCGGAAGGTGCAGTTTTGGACCGGACCCTTGCGGGTAGGGCTAGTCATTTGTAGCTAGGGCCCCGCGGGGTGTCAATGGCCCGTGCGGCGTACCGGACAAAGGACGCGGCCCGTTCTCCCCGAGTGGGGCCAACGGGGACGAACCCCCGGGGACGCTCGGGGACTCGGCTCAGCCGGTGCGGCGGCGGGCGACCTCGTAGCAGGCCACCGCGCCGGCGGCCGCCACGTTCAGCGACGGCAGCGCCCCCCGCTGGGGGATGCCCACCAGCACGTCGCAGCGCTCCCGCACCAGGCGGGACAGCCCGCTGCCCTCGGCCCCGAGCACCAGCGCCACCGGCTCGGAGCCGACGGTGAGGTCGAACAGGCTCTCGCCCGCGCCGGCGTCGAGGCCCACGGTCCACACGCCGGCGGTGCGCATCCTGGCCAGGGCGGCGGGCAGGCCCGGGACCACGGCCAGGGGCAGGTGCTCGATGGCGCCGGCCGCCGCCTTGGCGACGGTGGGCGTCACGTGGACGGACCGGTGGCGGGGCAGCACGGCCCCGGTGGCGCCGGCGCACTCGGCCGAGCGCAGCAGGGCGCCCAGGTTGTGCGGGTCGGTGACCCCGTCGACGACCAGGAGGAACGGGCGCCGGCCCCGGACCTCCACCAGGAGGTCGTCGAGGTCGGCCTCCTCGAGCGGCGCGGCCCGGGCCACCACGCCCTGGGGCGCGTCGGTGACGGCCCGGGCGTCCAGCTGGGCACGCGCCACCATGCGCACCGGCACCCGGGCCGAGGTGGCCAGGGCGAGGATGTCGGTGATGACGCCGGCCGGCTCGATGCCCTCGGCCAGCCACAGGTCGCGCACCCGGCGGCGGCCGGCCGCCAGCAGCTCCCGTACGGCCTGGCGCCCCTCGACCTGCTCGCCCCCCAGCTGGTGGGACGGCGGCCGGCCCGCCCGGCGGGACGGGGCGGGGGCGGGGGCGGGGCGGCGGGCTGCCGGGGGCGGGGCGGGGCGGGGGCGGGGGCGGGGGCGGCGGGGGCGCTCGGGGCGGGGGCTCACCGGCGGCGCACCAGGGCCACGGCCGAGCAGGCGATCCCCTCGCCGCGCCCCAGGGCGCCGAGGCCCTCCGGCGTGGCCGCCTTCACGCTCACCGGCGCATCGAGGACCGCGCCCAGGCGGGCCTCCATCACGGCCCGGTGGGGCGCCAGCCGGGGGCGCTCCAGCACCACGGTGCAGTCGGCGTTGGCCGGGCGCCACCCCGCGGCGGCCAGGCGCCGGACGACCTCGGCCAGAAGGACCAGGCTGTCGGCGCCGGACCAGGCCGGGTCGGTGTCGGGGAAGTGGAGCCCGAGGTCCCCCAGGCCGGCCGCGCCCAGCAGCGCGTCGGCGACGGCGTGGGCCACCACGTCGGCGTCGCTGTGGCCGGCCAGGCCGGGCGCGCCCTCGAAGGTCACGCCGCCCAGCACCAGCGGGCGGGCAGGGTCGTCGCTGAGGGCGTGGACGTCGTACCCCTGGCCCACCCGCACCGGCGGCGCCCCGGCCAGGGCCTCGGCGACGACCAGGTCGGCGGGGCCGGTGAGCTTCAGGTTGGCGGGGTCGCCGGGCACGACCACCACCACCTCCCCGAGCGCCTCCACCAGGCCGGCGTCGTCGGTGGCCTCGCCCCCGCCGGCGTGGGCGGCCCGCAGGGCGTCGGCCCGGAAGGCCTGCGGGGTCTGGACGGCCCACAGGCCGGCCCGGTCCACGGTGGCGGCCACGGTGGTGCCCTCCACCCGCTTGAGGGTGTCGGCGAGGGGGACGGCGCACACGGCGCCGGCGGCGCCGGCCCGGACCGCGTCGACGGCGGCACGGAACAGGGCCGGGCCGGCCAGGGGCCGGGCCGCGTCGTGCACGATGACCACGTCGGCCTCGGCCGGCACCGCCGCCAGGCCGCACCGCACCGAGCCGGCCCGGCTGGCCGCCCCCGCCACCACGGCGTCGGCGCCGGGCTCGGCCCGGCCGGCGGCCGCCTCGGGCACCACCAGCACCACCCCGTCGCCGGCACCCCGGGCCGCGGCCAGGGACCAGTCGAGGACGCGCCGGCCGGCGAGGGGCTCGTACGGCTTGGGGCGGCCGAAACGGGTGGAGTCCCCCGCCGCCACCACGATCGTCCACGTCGGCACGGCTGCATCATGCTCCGCCGGCGGCGGGACGGGGAGCCGGGGGACGCGCGGCCGGCGGGTCAGGCCTCGGCGATGGAGGCGAAGAGCATCCGGCCCACGGACGTCTCCACGTTGCTGGTGATGCGCACGTCGACGTCCCGGCCCACCAGCTCGGCCGCACCGCCCACCACCACCATGGTCCCGTCCTCCAGGAACCCGACGCCCTGCCCCGGCTCGCGGCCCTCCCGCACGATGGGGATGGTGGCCCGCTCGCCCGGCAGGTAGACGGGCCGCAGCCCGTCGGTGAGGCGGCGCAGGCTCAGGCAGCGGATGCCCTGCAGCTCGGCGGCGCGCTGCACGCCCTCGTCCATGGTGAGGAGGGCGGCGCCCACCCGGCGGGCCAGGGCCACCACCTTGGCGTCGGCGTCGTCGTGCTCCGGCACCTCGTCCTCGAGCACCTGGACGGAGACGCCGGGCTGGCGGCGCAGGGCCTCGAGCATCTCCAGCCCGCGACGGCCCCGCCGGCGCCGGGGCCCGTCCGAGGCGTCGGCGACGGTCCGCAGCTGGTCCACCACGAAGCCCGGGACCAGCACCGGCCCGTGCAGGAACCCGGCCCGGACCAGGGGCAGCAGGCGGCCGTCGACCACGGCGCCGGTGTCCACCAGCACCGCCGACCCCTCCGGGCCGTACGAGGTGGTGCGGAGCAAGGGGCGGGACGAGAGGCCGGCCATGGCCAGCAGCTCGTCGCTCTTGCTGGCGCCCAGCCGGAAGCCCACGAACGAGCCGACCCACACCACCAGGCCCACCGACGACCACCCGACCTGGGGTGGGAAGACGAAGGCGGCGGGCAGCACCATGAGGCCGGCCAGCCCCCCGAGGACGATCGAGCCCACGCCGCCGGCCAGCATGCGGTGGGCCGGGGAGTGGTCGAGGCGGCGCTCGGCCACGCCGATGGCGGAGTCCATGAGCCGTCCCAGGACCCCTCCGCCCACGTAGCCGATGCAGGCACCGAGGACGGCGCCGATGATCGGGCCGTTCCCCGCGCCCGCGCCGTTCCGGCCGGTGCCGACGGCGTAGCCGGCTGCAGTGGCCAGGATGACGATGAACAGGCGGACGATCTCGACGAACATTCCGCCTGTGGTATCGGCTCCGGACACCGGAGCCTGTACGACCTACGGAAGCGCCTCGTTCAGCTTCAGCTCCGCCTCTTCCTCGGACACGCCGATGGCGAAGGTCAGCTCGGAGACGAGGAT
The DNA here is from genome assembly GCA_052387235.1 of Actinomycetota bacterium. Lineage (GTDB taxonomy): Bacteria > Actinomycetota > Acidimicrobiia > Acidimicrobiales > JBQTJJ01. The sequence continues at coordinate 2,560 of JBQTJJ010000155.1, read as the reverse complement.
CTGCCGGGCCCGGGTGAGCATGCGCTTCTCGCCCGCCGAAAGGCCCTTGTCCTTGTCGCGGATCGACAGGTTCCGCACGACCTCGGCCACCTGGTAGATGTCGCCCGACTTCAACTTCTCCACGTGGTTCTTGTAGCGGCGCGACCAGTTGGTGGGCATGCGCGCCTCCTTCTTGCGAAGGACCGCGAACACCTCCTCGACCTCCTCGTCGTTGATGACCTCCCGCAGCCCGACCTCGTCGGTGTTGTCGCAGGGCACCATCAGCGTGAGGTCCCCGTAGGCGAGCTTCAGCACCAGGTACTCCCGGGTCTCCCCGAAGACCTCCTTCTGCTCACGCTTCTCGATCACCGCCGCTCCGTGGTGCGGGTACACGACCTTGTCACCGACGTCGAACGCAGTTGCAGGCATACCTCTCCCGAGCAAGAGATAGAAGGGGATTCCCGCTCAGGGTACCGGGAAGGGCGGAGACGGGACAACTTCGGCCGTCCCGGTCGCGGTCCCCCGGCACGACCCCTACGGGCTCACCTAGCCTGCCGCTGGCCATGGGTGCCGCCGACCTGCTGCGCGGGAGCGAGCTGTTCGCAGCCCTTCCCCCCGACGTCGTCGCCGGCCTCGCGGCCGGGGCCGAGGCGGTGACCCTGCGCCGCAACGAGGTCCTCTTCGGTGAGGGCGACGCCGCCGCGGCGCTGTACCTGGTGGGCCGCGGCAGGATCGCCATCGTGAAGGAGGCCGGCGACGGCCGGGAGTCGGTGGTGGCGCTCATGGGCCGGGGCGACGTGTTCGGCGAGCTGGGCCTGTTCGACGGCGGGGCCCGGTCGGCCGCCGCCCGTGCCCTGGAGGAGTCGGAGCTGGTCGCCGTGTCCTACGACAGCGCCCGCCGGGCCCTCGAGGGCGACGCCCCGGCGCTGTGGTCGGTGCTGACCCTGCTGGTGTCCCGGCTCCGGGCCACCGACGACAGCCTGGCCGACTCGGTGTTCCTCGACGTCCCGGGCCGCACGGCCAAGCGCCTCCTCGAGCTGGCCCCGAGCAGCGACGGGTTCGGGCCCGCCGTCACCCAGGAGGAGCTGGCCGCCATGGTGGGCGCCTCTCGCGAGCGGGTGAACAAGGCCATCACCGCCTTCGTCCGCCTGGGATGGCTGGAGCAGTCCGACCGGCGCTACCGCGTGGTCGACGCCGAGAAGCTGCGGGAGCGGGCCCGCTGACGCCGGCCGCCGGCGCCGGCGCCCCCTTCTGGTCCGCAGAACGACACGGAAACCATGTCGTTCTGCGGGCCGGAACGGCTCAGGCGAGGAAGGCCAGCACCCGGCGCCAGGCGTCGGCGGTGTCGTCGGGGCGGTGGGTGGGCCGGTGGGGGTCGTGGGCGAAGCCGTGCCCGGCCTCGGGGTAGACCACCACCTCCACGTGGGGCAGGGCCTGCAGCGCCTCCAGGTCCACCGCCGGCACCAGCTCGTCCCGGCCGCCGGCGAGGGCGAGCACCGGGCAGGCGCCTGGGCGGCCGAGGTGCTCGAGGGGCTGGCCGAACCCGGGGCCGGCGTCGGGGACCCGCACCAGGCCGTAGAAGGAGACGGCCCGGTCGAAGCGGCCCGTGCCCGATGCCTTCAGGGCCCACATCCCGCCCTGGCAGAAGCCGAGCACGGCGACCGGCTCCACGCCGAGGTGGTCGGCGGCGGCGGTGAGGTCGCCGAGGACGCGGTCGTCGGGGTTGGAGCCCACGGCCCGCTCCTCGCGGGGCAGGTCCTCACGGCCGGGGAACGGCTCCACCGCGCACACGGCCCAGCCGTGGTCGCCGGCCAGCCGGGCGCACAGGTCGTCGAAGAGGGGTCGCAGGCCCATGATGTCCGGGGCCAGCACCAGGCCCCGGGTCGGGGTCCCGGACGGCAGGGCGACCTCGGCCGGCGTCCCCGAAGGGAGGGTGACGCGGCTCACGCGTAGCGGTCGAGGATCGACGTCTCGGCCAGGCGGGAGAGTCCCTCCTTGATGGCCCGGGCCCGGATCTCGCCGACCCCCTCGACCTCGTCCAGCTCCTCGATGCCGGCCCGCAGGATCTTCTGCAGGCTGCCGAAGCGGGCCACGATGTTCTCCGTGATCGTCTCCGGCAGCCGGGGGATCCTCGAGAGCAGTCGGTAGCCGCGGGGCTGCACGCCGCCCTCCAGCTCGTTGACGTCGGACGGCAGGTGCAGGACGCCAACCACCGACTTGAGGTCGAGCAGCTCCTCGGTGCTGAGGCCGGACAGGGCGTCCATGGCCTTGTCGAGCCGCCACCGGGGCTGGTCCTGGAAGTAGTCCTTGAGCACGAGGCGCCGGTCGTCCTCCACGCCTCCCATGAGCTCCTCGAGCTGGAGCAGCACCAGGCGGCCGTCGGTGCCCAGCTCGACGATGTAGCCGTCGATCTCCTCGGCGATGCGGCGCACCAACACGGCCCGCTGCAGCACGGTGACCACGTCGCGCACCGTGACCAGGTCCTCGACCTCCAGGGCCGACAGGGCGCCGCTCACGGCGTCGAGGCGGGTCTTGTAGCGCTCGAGCGTCTGGAGGGCCTGGTTGGCGCGGGTGACGAGGC
>JBQTJJ010000154.1:0-1991 GCA_052387235.1 Actinomycetota bacterium | reverse complement strand
CGCAGGCCGGCGGCGTAGGCCACGGCCCGGCCGAGCTGCTCGGGCGTGGCGCCGGCAGCCACGGCCGCGCACAGGGCCTCCACCACCTCGGCCGGGTCGTCGCCGTGCATCGACCACGCCAGCCCGGCCACGTCGTCCCACGAGCCGTGCAGTGCGGTGCCCGCCTTGGCAAGCGCCGGCAGCCGGGCGAAGGCGTCGTCGAGCAGCGCCACCAGGTCGTGGGGGTGGCGCCACTGGCCCTGCTCCTCCGACCGGCCGGCCCGGGCCGTGCCCGGCACCAGGGAGGTGAGGCAGGAGGAGGCGGCGTCGTCGCCGAGCAGCGCCACCGCCTCGAAGGCCTTGTTGGTGAAGTCGAGGGTGTGGCCGCCGTCCAGGAAGACGTGGTCGGTGGCGGCCGCCGTCATCATGGCCTCGACCCGCGGGAGCGGGACCCCGCTCTCCAGGGCTGTCAGCAGCACCCGCTCGGCCGCGCTGGCGTTGCGGTTCTCGATGAAGCGCCGGTACCAGTCCACCAGCCGCTCCGGCTCCACGCCGGCCGACCCGAGCGGGCGGAGGGGGAAGCTGGGCGGCCGGCCGCGGGTGTCGCGGGACACGAAGGCGAGGCCGTGCACCAGCGCCAGCGGGCGGTCGTCGGGGTCGAGATGGGGAGCCACGTCGGCCATGGCGACGAGGACGGTGAGGCCGGCGCCCCAGCCCGCGTCCCGGTAGGTGGTGCCGAAGGCCACGCCCTCCCGCACGATGTCGTCCACTGAGGCACCCGCCTCCAGCAGCGCCAGCACCGCCTTCGCCGTCACCAGGGTGAGCCCCTGCTCGAGGCCCTCGGCCAGGCGCCGGCGATGGTGCTCCGCGCGGGCCGGGGCCGACTCGGCGCCGTCCTCCACCACCACGACGACCCGGCCGCCCTCGAGCTCCACCGGATAGGCCCGCACGTCGTCGGCGAACATGTTCATGGTGCCGCCCGACGAGAGGTCGAAGCGGGCGTGGTGCCAATGGCACGTGACCAGCCCGTTCTCCACCGTCCCCCGGTGCAGCGGGAAGCCCATGTGCGGGCAACGGTCGTCGAGGGCGTAGGCCCGGCCCTCGTGCCAGAACACGCACACCGGATGGGAACCGGCCTTGCCGGTGAGGCACCCCTTGGCCTGCAGCTCCTCCACGTCCCCGAGGTCGACGCGCACACCGCCACCGTAGGCCCGCCCTGCCGCTTCTGCGCCCGCGTCCGAACGGCCCCACCTGCGCGACGATGCCTCCATGGCCACGCTGGTCACCTTCCACGCCCATCCCGACGACGAGGCCATCGCCTGCGGCGGCACCATGGCCCGGGCCGCGTCCGAGGGGCACCGGGTCGTCCTGGTGGTGGCCACCAGGGGCGAGCTGGGCGAGGTCGACGAGGGCGTGCTGGGCCCGGGGGAGGCGCTCGCCGATCGCCGGGTGGCGGAGACCATGGCGGCGGCGCGCATCCTGGGCGTCGACCGGGTGGAGTTCCTCGGCTACCGGGACTCCGGGATGATCGGCACCCCCGAGAACGACGACCCCTCGTCGTTCTGGCAGGCCGACGTGGACGAGGCCGCCGGCCGCCTGGCCGCCATCCTCGCCGACGAGGCGGCCGAGGTCCTCACCGTGTACGACGACCACGGCAACTACGGCCATCCCGACCACATCCAGGTCCACCGGGTCGGCGTGCGGGCCGCCGAGCTGGCCGGGACGCGGCGCGTGTACGAGAACACCGCCGACCGGGACTTCTTCATCGACTTCATGGCCAGAGCGGGGGAGGCCGGCCACCTCGGGGACCTGGATGAGCTGCCGGGCGATCTCGACATGCACCAGCTCGGCTCGCCGGCCGACCTCATCACCACCACGGTGGACGTCAGCGGCTTCCTGGACCAGAAGCGGCGGGCCATGGCGGCCCATGCCAGCCAGATCGCCGAGACGTCGTTCTTCCTGGCCATGCCCCCACCCGTCTTCGCCACCCTGTGGGGCCGGGAGTGGTTCAT
>JBQTJJ010000153.1:0-5560 GCA_052387235.1 Actinomycetota bacterium | reverse complement strand
AGAGGGGGGTGCTTGGCATCGGCGGGAGCCACGCACGCCTATCACCACCACGAGATAGCGAACCTCCCCGCGCCCGCTTCATGTTGCGTCCGCCCGCGAACCGCCCACGGAAGGGAGAGGAGAGTCTTATTTCCTGACGGGATGCCGGCCCGTGTTCGAGCACGTGCCGGACCCGTCGCAGGGGCGCAGCGGAATCGAGAGGCCGGTGCCCACTTGACCGAGGACCAGTCTTGGGACGCCGCCACGCTCAGCATCACCCTGATCGGCAGCTGACGCCGCGACGCAGTAGTCGCGGCCCAACAACGCACCGTTCCGCTTCGACCGCGGCTCGGCGGCAGACCCGCCCACCTCGCCGTCGGGTCGGCCACGAGGCGTGACTACGGCTCGCTGCGGCGACCAGCGGTCAGCAGTGGCCGAGGATCGGCGTGGGGTGCGGATGGGGTGCGAGCGCAATTTCGAGCTCATCGACCCGACCGTCTTTAGCGCCCTGACCTGGGCTTTCGTCCCCCGGACGGCGCAATAGACGGCCGAATCGGACGGTCTCGAAAACCGTTGTGGGGGCAACCTCACCGTGGGTTCAAATCCCACCCCCTCCGCTCCGCTCCGCCCACTCCAACCACGGGTTCCGGTTCCGGGAAGGCTCACGTCCGCCTGGCGAACGTCAGGCTTCCCGGAATGGGGGCGGGGGTCGCGGCGGCCGGCGGGCGGCGGGCGGGGCAGGCGCGCAGAAGGGGCCCCGGAGGGCCCCTTCTGGCTACTTCGCTCGGCTACGTCGCCGGGATGGCGTTCGGCTCAGTCGGTCTCAGGCCGGCGGGCCCAGCGGCGGACGCCGAGGGCGAGCGCCGCCATGGCGGCCGCCAGCATGCCGAGCGGGCCGGCGTCGTTGCCGGTGCGAGGCAGCGTGCTGCCAGGCGCCGGCGCCGGAGCGGCCACCGGGTTGCTGGAGGGAGCCGAGGCCAGCTTGAACTGGGAGGCCGACTGGATCGACCCGACCTTGAGGCTCAGGCCCTGGGTGAGGGCACCCACGGCGGCGGGCAGGTTCAGCAGGTTGCCCAGGTTGAGGATGTTCCCGCCGATCAGCGGCAGCGAGGCGGCCGGGTTGGCCACGCCGGCGGCGCTGAGCTTGCCGAGGGCCGAGAGGCCGGTGTTGCCCGTGAGCGAGCTGACCAGGTTGGACAGCAGGGCCGGCGGGGTGATCTTCACCGACAGGATGTCGATGCCGGCGAGGGCGTTGTTGTAGCCGTCGGCGGTGGTGACGCTGGTGGACTTCTTGAGCACGTCCACCTTCACCAGGTCCTTGAGGTCGGAGTGGATCGACCCGAGCACGTTGCCCAGCTGGCCGGTCACGGCGTTGAGCGTGTTGCCGATGGTCAGCAGGTCCACACCCGGGAGCGGCAGGCCGAGAACGGTCAGGCCGCCCAGCTTGGCGGTGACGTCGGCGGCCGAGTCGGCCAGGGTGCCGGCGGCCTTGGTGGAGGTCGTTACCGACGCGCCGTCCAGCCTGAGCAGCGGCACCCCGGCCAGGAGGTTGAGGACGCTGTTGAGCAGGTTGGTCAACGTCCCCTGCAGGGTGGACAGCAGGTTCTGCACGGTGCCCGTGAGCAGGGACGTGGTGGGGATGATGCTGGTGGCGGTGGGCAGGGAGGTGAGGGAAAGACCGCTCACCAGGCTGCCGAGGACGGGCACGTCCTTGACGACCTCAGTCAGGAGGCCGGTGTTGTCGGCCACCTCCTCGAGGACGCCGTTGATGGCGGCGCCCAGCCCGTCCACGGCCGCGGTCAGGTCCTCCGCCCCGCCCGGCAGCACCGCCGAGAGGTTCAGGCTGCCGAGCAGGCTCTCGAGGGTCGGGATCGGCAGGGCGGCCAGGTCGAGACCGAGACCCTTCAGCAGATCGCCCAGGTTGAGCAGGGTGATGGCGTCGATGACGAGCCCTCGGGCCGCGTCGGCGTTCGGCAGCGCGGCGGAGGTGCTCATCTTGTTGCTGACGCTGTTGACCTTGAGCACGCCGGCCAGCGCCGTGAGGTTGGTGAGGGCGGCGTCGAGGGTCGACCTGGCGCCGGCGCCGTCGAGGGCCGAGGTCAGGGCGGTGGGGATCAGGGAACCGCCCAGGAGGCCGACGGGAAGGGGCAGCGGGACCCCGGGGTTGACGCTGGCGAAGTCGACGGCGGAGCCGGACACCGACGGGTTGCCGCCCGGCGTGCGGGACTCGAAGGTCGGCAGCGCGGCGGTGAGCCCGTTCAGCACGGGCAGCGCCTCGGACGTGAGCGACAGCGGGACCAGCTGGCTGAAGGCGCTCGCCGGCGAGAGCGCGTTGTCGATGGTGCTCTGGGCCTTGTCCGTCAGCACGCCGAGGTCGAGCAGCTTGCCGAGCTGGAGGCTGATCAGGGCGTGCGACGCCTTGGACGTTCCGACTCCGGTCGAGGCCGACTGCGCGCCGGCCGGGCTCGGCGCGGCGAGGGCGGCGGTGACGCACAGTGCCGCTGCTCCCGCGACGAGTCGTACTGCGAACTTCTTCTTTTCCACAGTCCCACCTGTCTCGAAGAGTTGCCCGTTTCGGGAACGGCGCGTTACGCGCCGCTGACGCAAAGAATGGGCTAGTGAACACTCTCCGTCAAGAGCTAGTTACCGCCGGCGCAGAAGATCCCGGTTTGACCGAAGTCCAATGCCGCCAAAGCCGGCACATCACTGGTCCGTCGCCCACCGCCTGACTAGTTCGACGAGCTCGGGGAGCGCCGCGATGCAGGCGTCGGGGGTCACGGCATGGCCCGGGACCAGCGGGTTCGGGCGGAGGACGGCCCGCATGCCGAGCTGCTGGGCCCCGAAGACGTCGTCGTAGGGGCGGTCTCCGACGAACACCACGGTGGACGGGTCCGCGACCCCGAGCAGGCGGTGCACGGCCAGGAAGGCCTCCGGGTGGGGCTTGGTGAACTCGAGCTCGCTCGTGTAGCAGCGCACGTCCAGCAGCGGCGCCAGCCCGTCGCGCTCCAGGAAGTGCTCGTGGAAGGCCCTGGGCCAGTGGGTGTTGGAGAGCAGGCCCAGGCGCAGGCCCATTCCCCGGAGGGCGGACAGGGTGGGGACCGCATCGGGGTCGTGGCACACGTGCGGGGTCCACGAGTCGAGGTGGTGGAGGGCGGCCTCCTCCAGGACGGCCTCGGCCACGTCCAGCCCCAACTCGGCCGAGGCGGTGGCGAGGAGCGACGCCAGGGTGGTGCTGCGCTGGTCGACGGCGATCCTGTCCCAGGAGGCCGCCTCCACCGCGACCAGCCGGGCGCAGACCTCCTCCTCCCGGTCGGGCGCCAGGTGGCGGGCGGCCAGGCGCCACATGTCGATCATCTCGATGCCGGCGTAGGTGGCCAGCGTGCCGCCCCAGTCGAACACCACCGCCTCGACGGCCACGTCAGCCGGCCGGGGCGTCGCCGCCGGCGGCGGCACGGGCATCCAGCCAGCGCCGGAGCCCGGCCGCGTTGGAATGGACGCCGTTCAACGTCTCCAGCTTGTGGCGGTGGCCCTCGTCCACGCCGGCCAGGTCGGCGGCGAAGGCGGCCTCGAGGGCGGCGGCCACGTCGGCGCCGTCCCGCCACGCCCGCTCGGCGACGGCGGCCCACGCCCGCAGCGTGTCGCCCGCCTCCTCCAGGACCGTGGCCGGGTCGGGGACGAGGCCGTAGTGGGCCAGGGCGATGCCGCTCGGGCGGCGTCGCTCGAAGCGGCGCAGCGATGCCAGGGCCTGGTCGAGGTCGAAGTCGGGCGGCGGCGTCGCCGGCCGGAGCACCCCGGCGTCGGGGAGCCGCACGCCCACGGCGTCGCCGGCGAAGAGGATGCCGCTCTCGGAGTCGTGCACGGCCAGGTGATGCTTGGCGTGGCCGGGCGAGTCGACGGCGGTGAGGGTGCGGCCGCCCCCGACCTCCACCCTCTCGCCGTCGCCCAGCACCGTGATGCGCTCGGCCGGCGTGGGGTCGAGGCGGCCGTAGAGGGTGTCGAGCAGGTCGCCGTACACCCGGGCCGCAGACGCCACCAGCCGGGACGGGTCGGCCAGGTGCCGGGCGCCCTTCTCGTGGACGTAGACGGTGGCCTCCGGGAAGGCGCGGGCCACGTCGCCCACCCCCCCGGCGTGGTCGAGGTGGATGTGGGTGACGATCACGCCGGCCAGGTCGTGGGGCCCGACGCCGTGGTCGGCCAGGGCCGCCAGCAGGGTGGGCACCGACGACTGGCTCCCCGTCTCCACGAGGACGGGGGCCGGCCCCTCCACGAGGTACCCGGCCGTCACCCGCTCCCAGCCGCCGAGCATCGTGTCGAGCTCGACCACCCCTGGGCCGACGGTCGTGGCCATCGGCGTACCGTAGCGGCATGGCCCTGACCGCCGGGCGCTGCCCCGAGTGCGGGTTCGACCCCCCGACCCTCAGCCCGGCCGACGCCGGCGTGGCCGCCCGCTCCTACACCCGGCGCTACCGGAGCCTGCTGGTGCGGCCCGACGACGAGGACCCCGAGATCGTCCACCGCCGGCCGGCGCCGGGCCGGCCCTCGGCCGTCGAGCACGCCGAGCGCGCCGCCGCCGTCCTGGCCGCGGCCGCCGGCGCCCTGCAGCTGGTCCGGGTCCGCGACGATCCCGAGGTGGACCTCGACGCGCCGGTGGCGGCCGGCGGCCGATCCACGCTGGACGAGGTCCTCGCCCGCCTGGCCGCCGCCGCCGGCGAGCTGGCGGGGCAGATCGAGCCGCTCCGCGCCGAGGAGTGGACCCGCACGGGCCTGGAACCCGGTGGGCGCCCGGTGACCGCCCTCGACATCGCGCGCCACGGCGTCCACGCCGGCATCCACCACCTCCGGGCCGCGGAACGGGCATTGGCCGCGGCCCGGTCGGCGTAGACCCTCCGCCGTTTCCGCCGGCCCCCGGGCGGGGACACAACCAGCACCGGAGTCCCGTTCGCCGAGGAGGCTGCCATGGCGAGAGCACGAGCGCACGCGGTGGAGACCCGGGGGGATCGCGTCACCCTGGCCCAGCACGCCGGCATGGGCCGGGTGTCGCTGGCCAGCGTGCTGGCCGGCGTGCTGGTGGCCTACGGCGCCTTCGCCGTCCTCGTGGCCGTCGCGGCCGCCGTGGCCCGATCGGCCGGGCTGGGCGCCGACCTGGCCACCGACGAGTGGCGCGATCTCGGCGTCGCCGGCGGGGGGGTCGTGGCCGGCGTGCTCCTCCTCTGCTACCTCTACGGCGGCTACGTGGCCGGGCGCATGGCCCGGCGGGCCGGCGCGACCAACGGGTCCATGGTGTTCGCGCTCGGCCTGCTGGTGGCGGCGGGCGTCACCGGCCTGGTCAACGTCTTCACCGACGGGGAGGACATCCTGCGCAACCTGCGCAACGTGGGCATCCCGACCAGCGGCGAGGAGTGGAAGGACGTCGGCACGGTGGCGGGCGCCGGCTCGCTGCTGGCCATGCTGCTGGGCTCGGTGGCGGGCGGGGCCCTGGGCGAGCGCTGGCACACCAAGCTGCTGGCCCGCGCCGCCGACCCCACCATCGGTCCCGAGGCCGAGGCCCGGGCCGAGGCCGAACGACACCGGCGGGAGCTGC
>JBQTJJ010000152.1:0-2391 GCA_052387235.1 Actinomycetota bacterium | reverse complement strand
CACAGGGCCGTCCTTCTGAACGACGGCAAGCAAGCCCGCGGGTCCCCACTCCGGTCCTCCCAACGACCCTCCGGTGTGTTGATACAGCGCCCGCTCTTGGCCCGTCGCCAGGTCACGGACGACCACGCACCACTCGTTAGGTCGGTTGACCTCCTCGTGGAGGCGGACGTAGGCCAGGCGACCGTCGTCGGAGAGCGACGGCGTGAAGACGCGGTCGTCGATGAGGCGCTCCAGGCGATCGCCGACCAGCCGGGCGATCTTGTCGGTCCCCTCGCTCGCCTCGGAGACGATCACCTGGCCAGAGCCGGCGGTGAGAACCGAGAGGTCGCGCCCCGGCTGCGTGGCCGTGAGGCGCTCGGGCTCGGCGCGCCCGTCGCCACGGATGCGATACAGATCATGCGCAGACCCGCTGGGGCCAGCGACGAGGTACAGCGTGCCACCGTCCGGCAGCTTGACCGTCGACGCTGAGCCCTTGGGCTTCGCTGGCGCGCCTGGCGAGCACGCGCCAGCTACCACTCCCAACACCAGGGCAACCAGCAGAGCGTTGCACCTCCGTCGCCTTCCGCGGCTGTCGGATGGCGTCATTGCGGTCTCCGCCGTGAGGGTCCAGTTGATTCCCCATCGCCGGAGTCGCGGTCAGACCTCGCCTGCCTCCAATCGGCTTGCCACACTGGTTCCGGGAAGGTGCCTATCTGTTGCACCTGGGCCAGGTCGGGGGGACGGATCAACCCCAGGCGCCGGTCATCGGCCACGAGGATCGAGGTCCCCTCCGGTGACCAGGCCAGCGGGAGCCATCCCGGCGCGAGGTCCTGACGTTGGCCAGAGACGGGGTCCAGAAGGAACCCGCTCGGCGGTGGCCCGTAGTCAACGACGATGAACTGCGTTGCCTGTTGGCTGCCGATAAGCGCAGTCGAAGGGCGATCGCCCAACTCGATGCTGCGAGTAGACCCGTCCGCAGGGATGAGGACCACGCGGGCCTGGCGGTACAGCGGCGGATCCTTCTCGACGACGCCAAGCAACCCGGACGGTCCCCAGGCGGGATAACTCACCGACTTCCCGCTCTGCTGGTACACCGTACGCTCCTCGCCCGCGTCCAGGTCGCGGACAACGACGAAGTCCTCGTTGGGGCGTTTGACCTCCTCGTGGAGGCGCACGTAGGCCAGTCGCCCGTCATCGGATAGTGAGGGCGTGAAGACACGGTCGTCGATGAGGCGCTCCAAGCGACCACCGACCAGCCGGGCGATCTTGTCGGTCCCCTCGCTGGCCTCCGACACGATCACCTGGCCGGAGCCGGCGGTGAGGGCCGAGAGGTCCCGCCCCGGCTGCATGGCCGTGAGACGCTCGGGCTCGGAGCGCCCGTCGCCGCGGATGCGGTACAGGTCCTGTGCAGACCCGCTGGGGCCAGCGACGAGGTACAGCGTCCCGCCGTCGGGGAGGCTGACCGTCGCCACTGCATCCTTCCTTCCAGCCGGCGAGTCGGACGAGCACGCGGAGAGGACGAACGCCGCCGCGAGGGCGACGAGCAGATGTGTTGCTCTCGTCTTCACTTTTGATCGCCTTCTGCCCGGCCGACCGATACTGTCGATCTCACGGGGTCGTCCCTGTCACCGGTGCACGCTGTCGTTCCCTCTCCGACACGTGCCAGCCCATCGCATCTTCGGCCAGCACCGCGGATGGCGAGAACCCCAGGCGGGGGCGCACTGTCCCACCAGATGCCCTGGGTAGCTGGACCGAAGCTCGGACGCACCAGGCCGTGTTCGAGCAGCGACGCCCCCCAGATGGCGTCGGCCACGTCGGTCTTGCGGCCGGGCACGTTGCGCATGTGCCGGGCGTTGATCACCCACACCTCGGGCACCGACGCCTCCAGCACCCAGTGCAAGGCTTCCAGGGACCACCAGACCAGTCCGAGCCCGGCCAGGACCAGGCCGACGGTGGGTGTGGCGGCTCATCCAGCGGCTCCTTTCCGCCGGGAGCGGGCCCTGGTGCCGTTGCCACTCCGGGCCGCCGCCACCTCGGCCCGGCCCCGCGCGTGGGCCGCCACGCCACCGAGCACCCGGGCCAACTCGGGGCCCTGGAGGGTCTCGTGGGTCATCAAGGCCTCGGTGAGCGCGTCGAGGGCGGCCCGGTTGTCGACCAGGACGGTCCGGGCCGCCTCCTCCTCCTCGTCGAGGATGCGCCCCACCTCGGCGTCGAGATGCTCGAGCGTGGGCTGGGAGACGTCCCGGGTGGACAGGTAGTCGCGGCCGAGGAACACCTCGCCCTGGTCGTGCAGCACCCGCATGCGGCCGAGCCGGCTCATGCCGAAGCGTCCGGCCATGTCCCGGGCGGTGTCGGTGGCCCGCCCGAGGTCGGCCTCGGCCCCGGTGGAGGGCTGGCCGAACACGATCTCCT
>JBQTJJ010000151.1:0-30716 GCA_052387235.1 Actinomycetota bacterium | reverse complement strand
GAGGCCCGGCGGCGGGCCGGCGAGCTGGCGGCCGAGATGCTCCTCGACCCCGTCCTGCTCGACCGCTACCCCCACCAGGTCTCCGGCGGCGAGCGCCGGCGGGCCATGGTGGCCATGACGCTGGCCCTCGACCCCGACCTGGTGGTGCTGGACGAGCCCACGTCGGGCCTCGACCCGTTCACCCGCCACGACCTGGTGGAGCGGGTGGCGGAGCGGGCCGCGGCCCGGGGGTTCGCCCTGCTCGTCATCTCCCACGACCTGTCCGACGCGGCCCGCCTGGGTCACCGCTTCCTGGTGCTCTACGCCGGCGAGGTCATGGAGGTGGGCCCCACCGCGGCGGTGACGTCGGCACCGGCCCACCCGTACTCGTGGGCCCTGGTCAACGCCTACCCGGTGATGTCCACCACCAAGGACCTGCGCCCCATCCGGGGCCTCCCGCCCGACCCGAGGGCTGTCCCCACCGGCTGCTCGTACCACCCCCGCTGCACCCAGGCCGAGGACGTGTGCGCCGAGCAGCGCCCGGTGCTGGCGGCGTCGAGGGGCCGGCTGGTGGCCTGCCACTTCGGCGGCCTGAAGACGCTGCTGGAGGCCGATGCCCTCACCAAGTCGTTCCGCCACGGGCGCCGGCTCGTGCCCGCCCTGCGGGACGTCTCGTTCCGGCTCCTGGAGGGCGAGGCGGTGGGCGTGGTGGGCGCCTCGGGGAGCGGCAAGTCCACCCTGGCCCGCATCCTCACCGGCCACCTGGCGCCCGACGCCGGCCAGGTGCGCCTGGAGGGGGCGGCCCTGCCCACGTCGTGGCGAGGGGCCCACCGGGCCCTGCGCAGGCGCATCCAGCTGGTGATGCAGGACCCGTGGGACGCCCTGTCGCCCCGCCTCACCGTGGAGGAGCTGGTGCGCGAGCCGCTCGACGTGGGCGCCGCCGCCGGCCGCCGCGACCGGGCCGGCGCCGTGGGCGAGGCCCTGGAGAGCGTGGGGCTGCCGTCGTCGGGGACGTTCCTCGCCGCCCGCGCCCACGAGCTGTCGGGGGGCCAGCTCCAGCGCATCGCCCTGGCCCGGGCCCTGGTGGTGGGGCCCAAGCTCCTGGTGGCCGACGAGCCCACCACCATGCTCGACGCCTCCGAGCAGGCCCGCCTCCTCGTCGCCCTGCGGGAGCGCCAGGTGGAGTCGGGCCTGGGGCTCGTGCTGGTGTCGCACGACATGGCGCTGGTGCGCAAGGTCACCGACCGGGTGGTGGTGCTCGACGCCGGCCGGGTGGCGGAGGAGGGCCCCGCCGCCCTCGTGTCGAGCGCGCCCCGCAGCGCCGCCGGCCGCCGCCTGGTGGAGGCCTCGCCCACCTTCGCCCCCGGCGCCGCCCCGGCCCCGGCCTGAGTCAGGGCCTGCGAGTCAACTACCTGCTCGGAAGGGGCGACGCCGGTCTGCCCGGGGTTCCTTGAATTCAGTTGTCCGGTAAGGGCCTGCGAGTCAACTACCTGCTCGGAAGGGGCGACGCCGGTCTGCCCGGGGTTCCTTGAATTCAGTTGTCCGGTAAGGGTTCCTTTCGGATCGACAAGCAGACCGGCGTCGCCCCTTCACTCACGTAGTTGACTCGCAGTCCCTACCGCGGAACCGTCGCAAGGCCCACCACCGGTGCGTTGAGCCTGTTGCCTCCGAGCGACCCGAGGAACGGGGCGCCGAACGCGTAGACGCCGCCGTCCGACCCGACCGTCCAGTAGCCGGGCGCGCCCGGCAGGTCGTCCATCCCGACGATGGGTGCGGCCAGGCGCTGGCCTGCGGTGGACCCGGAGAAGACGGCGTCGCCGTAGGCGAAGATGCCGCCGTCCTGCGCGACGAGGTGGTAGCCCCGTCCGGAGGTCGTCGGGCGTATGCCGACCACGGGCGCCCGGAGGGTCAACGCCCCTGCCGAGCCGTAGAACGCGGCGTCGCCGAAGGCGAACACGCCCCCGTCGGCGGCGACCAGCCGGTACCCACGGCCGCCGGGCGTGGCGGCGATGCCGGCGATGGGTGCCTTCAGGCGCGTCGAGGCCATCGAGCCCGAGAACCGGGCGTCGCCGAAGGCGAACACGCCTCCGTCGGCCGCCGCCAGCCAGTAGCCGTTGCCCGTGGGCGTCGCCGCCATCCCGACGATGCGAGCGTTCAGGGCACCCCCGCCCATGGAGCCCCGGTAGACGGCGTCGCCGAAGGCGAACACGCCGCCGTCGGCCGCGACGAGCCAGTAGCCGCGACCCGAGGGCGTCGCCGCGATGCCGACGATCGGCTGCCGCAGGCGCAGCGCGCCGGCCGATCCGTGGAACGCGGCGTCGCCCAGTGCGAACACGCCCCCGTCCGCGCCCGCCAACCAGTAGCCGCCGCCGGCGGTGGGCGACGGCTTCTCCAGCACCCACAGCCCTGAGCTCATGTCCGACACCACGATGTGGCGTGCCGTGTGGTCCACGCCCAGCACGAACGCCTTGGGCGGCACCGTCCGCGTGGGGTCGACGGTGTCAGGAGGCACGAACGAGCCGATCTCGACCGGGAGCCCGCCCTTGAGGTCGAGCACCCGCAGCCCGTCGGAGTTCCACGCGCCGTAGACGCGGGTGCCGTCGACGACGGCGTGGTGGACTGAGTAGATGCCACGGTGGTCCGGTGGCGGGAAGACCCGGGCGCCGGGGCTGCGGTACATGCCCACGTCCGCCGGCGCGGCCGGGTTGGTGACGTCGAGGATGCGCAGCCCTCCCCACTCGCCCGGGAGATCGACCAGGGCGCCGGTGACCGGCTGCCCGCCGGTGCACTTCGCCTGCGCGTCGAGCCCGGGGCACATGGTGGAGCGAATGGCGTCGCCGATCGGGCCCTTGATCTGGAATCCCGGGATGCTCAGGGGCGAGATCTCCGCGCCCGACGTCTCCCGGGGCTTGACCGGCCACCCCGGGCCGGGGAAGCCAGCGATGGACTCGGTGTGGCCCCCCGAGCCGCCCGCCGTGCGCAGGATGTTGGCGGTGGCCCCGTTGATCTCGGTCCACTTGGTCCGGCTGGCGAAGCTGCACCCCGGTGACGACGGAGACAGGCCGGGCTGGGTGACCGGGTTAGCGGCGTTGTCGGTGAAGGCGATCTTTCCCGCCGGGCTCATCAGGAACGGGTCGGCAGGGGTCCCGCTGCGGGCCGGGCAGCCCCGCCCGATGTACGCCAGCTCGCCTGCGACCTGCGCGCCCGGCTTGCGGTGGATCTGGGCGTCGAACTCCGGGTCGATCAGGGTGTAGAGGTCCGAGCAGCCGAGATGGGTCCCGGCCAGGCTGGGCGGGCTGTCGATGCGGAACGCCGACGACGGCCACCACCAGTCCTCCTCGGCCAGGAGGGCGAGGCGCTTCGCTCCCACGGTCGCCTCGGTGACGTAGGCAGCGTTGCCCTCGACGTTCCAGTCCTTCGGGTAGCCGTAGCGGCCCTTCTCCTTGAGGTTGCGGAGGTCGCGGGCGTCGAGGGTGAACAGGCCGCCGTCGAGGTACGGGACGAGCACCTCGGTGCCGTCCGCGCTGAACTCCATCGAACGGGTGCCGGAGCGGGGGAAGCACCCGTTCGGCGACAGGCGGGCCGGGACGTCGGTGAGCGGCGGCCAGGTGCCCAGCTGCACCGGCTTGGCGGGGTCGGTCACGTCGACCAGGCGGAGGTCGCTCGACGGCACCACGTTGTCGGCCCCGTCCACCCGGCTGACGGCCATGATGACGCGCCCGTCCCGAATCCGCTTGAGGTCGACGGCGTAGACGTCCTTGGCGCAGTTCGTCTCGAAGCCGGCCGGTGGGCGCCCGCACGGAGGTGCGGCCGGGTCCCAGTTGTCGGCGTCGGCCATGTACCGGCCGACCTCTCGGGGGCGGGACGCGTCGGAGACGTCGAACAGGGCGACGCCCCGGTGGGCGAAGCTGCCGTTGGCCGAGATGCCGTTGGCAGCCGCCTCCTCGTTCGGTGCGCACGTGGCGAACGCCAGGGCGGCCAGGTCCCCGGTGAAGGCGGGGGTGCTG
The DNA here is from genome assembly GCA_052387235.1 of Actinomycetota bacterium. Lineage (GTDB taxonomy): Bacteria > Actinomycetota > Acidimicrobiia > Acidimicrobiales > JBQTJJ01. The sequence goes on along the minus strand of JBQTJJ010000151.1, from coordinate 26,730 downwards.
ACGTGGAGGGCGTCCACCTCCCGCACGAGCTGGCCCGTCGGGACCGGGATGGTGGCGGTCACTCGCGGGTGCGCCGGGTCGGACAGGTCCACGACGTTGACCGGCGGGTTGGCGCACGGTGGGAAGGTGTTGATGCTGACCATCTTGGCGTTGGCCGGGAGGGCGGTGCCCGAGGGGAGATAGCCGGCGGCGACGACGGCGGTGGTGCCGACGACGGCCACGTCACCGTTGAGCCCACGGCCCCCGAGGTCGTTGTGCCCGACGATCCTCAGGCCCTCGGCCCGGGCGCCGGCCGGGACGGTGCCGCCGACTTGGGCCGACCCCGGCGACGCCGGGACGAACGCCCCGGCGGCCCCACCAAGCACCAGCAGAGCACCCACCACACGCCGGGTCACCACAGAACGTGCGTGCCGACCTGAGGATCCCCGCACCGCCATGACTTCTGCCCCTCTCGTAGCCGCGGGCCGGGATGCTAGTAGCGCGAGTAGCGCGATGCACGGACACCGGCGCGGGTCGCTCTGGCCCGGCGGCCCCTCTCCGCGTCCGGCCCCCCGCCCTACGCGCGAAAGCGCTCCGGCGCCGAACTACTGCCGGAAGCTTGTTCGTGAAGCCCTTGTGTCCACGACCTCTGCGGGGCATACTTCGGCTGGGTCGGGTCTCTTTCGCCCATGTGTGCGATTGGTCCCGGCGCGATCAGGGTGCGCGCGAGAAAGGGACGACGACGATGGACGGACGTAGGGGCGTACGGAGGGGTCTGCTGGGGGGGCTCGGCCTGGCGGTCGGGCTCGCGCTGGTCGGTGCGGCCGCGTGGGCCTGCACCCCGCAGGCATCGATCAAGACGTCGGCGGCGAGCGGCACCGCCGGCACCAGCATCAAGGTGACCGGGTCCAGCTTCGACGCCAGCGGCCAGCCGGTGAAGGTCTGGTGGGGCGGCGCCGGCAAGCAGCTGGTGGCCACCGCCGCCGTCACGCCCACCCGCACGTTCTCGGCCTCGTTCGCGGTGCCGAACGTCGAGGGCGGGGTGCACATCGTCTCCGCCACCCAGGTGGACGCCAACGGCCAGCCCATCGCCGGCAGCCCTGTGAACACCACGTTCCGCGTGGAGGGCCCGTCCAGCGCGGCCGCCGTCAGCGACATGCAGGGCCTGCCCGACGACAGCGTGATCGAGCCCGCTCCGGCCGCAGCGCCGGTCGCCGAGCCCGCCGCCGCGCCGGCACCCGCGGCCGCGCCGGCCGCCAGCACCGCGCCGCGAGTGCGCGTGGCCCCGGCCCAGACCGCCCGCCCGGCACCGGTCGCCGCGGCTCCGGCTCCCACCCCGGTGGTCGCTGCTCCTGTCGAAGAGGCGGCGCCGGCTCCCGCGGCAGCGACCCCGGCTCCCGAGGTCGCCCCGAGCCCGCCGGCCCGTCGCTCGGTGATGGTGAGCATGGCCGGTGACTCCGGCGGCTCGCCCGCCCTGGCGATCGCCCTGGTCGGCGTCGGCCTGGTCCTCGCCCTCGGTGCCACGGCCCTCGTGCTCTCGGGCCGGCGCAGCAGCAAGGCTCCGGCCCAGGCTCGCCGGTAGCTCCACCCGTACCTCCTGGCGAAGGGGTGGCCGAACGGCCACCCCTTCGTCGCGTGTACGCCTGATTCGTCGCGTCGACGCCCGGCTGGGGGGGGCGGGTCCGTCAGTAGTTGGACGGCAGCAGGCGGCTGAAGTTCTCGAAGAACACGAACAGCACCACCAGGAACACCGGCGTCCCGACGAGGTAGGCGGGCCAGCGCCGCCACCGCTTCCCGGCCAGCCAGGTGAGCAGCCAGACCAGCGCGGCGGCCAAGCCCCAGGCGATGGCGGGGCCGTTGGCGGCGCTGCGGCCCGACAGTCCGTCCTCGCCCCCTTCCTCCAGGTCGAGCAGGGAGGCCGGCTCGGTGGTGGTCGTGGTGGGCGCCACGGTGGTGGGGACGGTGGGCGCGGTGGCGGCCGGCGCCGGCGCGGTGGTGGGCGGGGTGGTGGTGGTCGTGGTGACGGGCTCGGGCAGCTCCGCCGCCTCGCCCGTGAGCCTGGCCACCACGATCAGGCGGCGGGACGCGCTGAAGCGGGGATGGCAGGTGGTGAGGGTGAGGAGGTTCTCGTCGCCCTGGCGCAGGACGCTCGTCTCGTCGGGGGAGACGACCTGCGAGCGGATCACCTCGTAGCGGAACCTTCCCTGCCGGGTGGTCACGAGGATGGGGTCGCCGGGCTCGAGGTCGTCCAGGCGGCCGAACGGCGCCCCGTAGGTGGTGCGGTGGCCGGCGATGGCGGCGTTGCCGGGCTGGCCCGGCATCGGCGTGTCGGGATAGTGGCCCGGGCCTCGTTTCAGCAGCCCCAGGGTCACCCCCTGCACCACCGCCTTCTGCACCCCGATCTTCGGGATCTTGATGATGGCGACGGCGTCGCCCGCCGGCGGGGGCGCCGCCCCCTGGGAGAGCGGGGCCTGGGTCGTCGTGGTGGTCGTGGCGGCGACCGTGGAGTCCGGCCCGGCCGGCGCGGTGGTGACGGGAGGGGCGGTGGTGGTGGTGGTGGTGGACGCCGGCCCGGCCAGGAGGGCCTCGAACTCCTTGTTGAGCTGGCGCTGGGCCCGGGCCTCGGCCAGGCCCGTGCCCCAGAGCTGGTAGGCCACGAAGAGCAGGATCAGGACACCGGCCGAGATCATGGTCCGGCCCAGTGCCGCGACGCCCCGGCGGATGTCCACGGAGCCACGGTACGGGACGCCTGGGACGGTCGGCGCGCACCCGGCCGGCGCCGCCGCTTGGAAGAAGCGGGCCGGACCCCCGTAGCATTGGGCCTGCCGCCATGGCCCCCGTTGTCCGCTTCCGTTCCGCCGTCGCCCTGCTCGGCCGTTTCCCTGCTCTCGCCGGCGTGGACCTCGAGGTCGAGGCGGGGGAGATCGTGCTGCTCCGGGGCGCCAACGGCGCCGGCAAGACCAGCCTCCTGCGCGCCTGCGCCGGGCTCGTCCAGGTGGTGTCGGGCGAGGCCGAGGTGCTGGGCCACGACCTCCGGCGCGACCGGCGCACGCTGCGGCGCAGGGTCGGGCTCCTCGGCCACACCGGCGCCCTCTACGACGACCTCACGGCCGAGGACAACGTGCGCTTCGCGGTGCGGGCCGCCGGTCGCGACCGGGCCGAGGCGGGCGACGCCCTGTCCCGTCTCGGAGTGGAGGGCCGCCTGCGCACGACGTCGGTGGGCCGGCTGTCGGCGGGCCAGCGCCGGCGGGTCGCCCTGGCGGCCCTGGTGGCCCGGGCGCCGGACCTGTGGCTCCTCGACGAGCCCCACGCCGGCCTCGACGCCGGCGGCCGCGACCTGCTCGACGACCTGGTGCGCGAGGCGGTGGCGGCCGGCGCCACCGTCGTGCTGGCGTCCCACGAGGCCGACCGGGCCGACGCCCTGGCCGGGCGCAGCGTGGTCCTGGCCGGCGGCCGCGTGGTGGAGGCCGGCGCTCCCGCCGCCGGCCCCCGGGAGCCCGTGCATGTGGCGTGACGCCCTGCTGGTGGCGGGCAAGGACCTGCGCATCGAGGCCCGCTCGCGCGTGGCCACCAACCAGGTGGCCCCGTTCGCGGTCGTGATCCTGGTCCTGTTCGGCTTCGCCCTGGACCCCGACCGGGGCGTGCTCACCCGGGCCTCGGCCGGGCTGTTCTGGGTGGCGGTGCTGCTGTCGTCGCTCCTCGCCGTCCAGCGCAGCTTCGCGGTGGAGGCGTCGGACGGCGCCGGCGACGGCCTGCGCCTGTCCGGCCTCGACCCGGCCGGGATCTTCCTGGGCAAGGCGGCGGCGGTGGCGGCCCAGCTGGTCCTGCTCCAGGTCGTCCTGGCCGCCGGCGTGGTGGTCCTCTACGACGCCCACCTGGGCGGGGCCGCCCTGCTCCTCGCCACCTGCGCCGCCGCCACCGTGGGGCTGGCCGCGGCCGGCACCGTCTACGGCGCCCTGGCCGCCGGCCTGCGGGTCCGCGAGACGCTCCTGCCGCTGCTCCTGCTCCCCGTGGTGGCGCCCGTCCTGCTCGGCGCCACCCGCGCCTGGGAGGTGGGCATGGGCATCTCGGTGGACGACGGCTGGCGATGGGCCCAGCTGCTGGCCGTGTTCGCCACCGTGTACGTGACGCTGGGCGTCCTCGCCTTCGGCGCCCTCCTGGAGGAATCGTGACCGCAGCACCCGCCCCGTCCACCAAGAGCGCGGCCACGGCCCTGCTGGGGGCGGCCGCCTTCGGGTCCCTGGCCACCACCGCCGTCCTCGGGCTGCGCCTGCCGCCCACCCGGGAGCAGGGCACCTACGCCCGCCTCATCGCCATCCACCCGCCCCTGGCCTGGGCCGCCTACCTGGCCTTCGGGGTGACGGCCGTGGCCAGCGTGCTGTGGCTGTGGCGGCGCACCCGGGCCCCGAAGTGGGACCGGCTGGCGGCGGCGTCGGCCGAGATCGGCGTGGTCTTCTGCGCCCTCACCCTGGTCACGGGCTCGATCTGGGGCCGGCCCACCTGGGGCGTGTGGTGGACATGGGACGCCCGCCTCACCAGCACCGCCCTGCTCCTGGCCCTCTTCCTCGGCTACCTGGCCCTGCGGCGGGTGGCCGCCGATCCCGAGGCCCGGGCCCGGCGCTGCGCCGTCGCCGCGCTGGTGGCGGTGGCCGACGTGCCCATCGTCCACTTCTCGGTGGACTGGTGGCGCACGCTGCACCAGGGCCGCTCCCTGGCCCAGCTCACGCCCCAGTCCGACCTGGACGGGTCCTACGTCTCCGTCATGCTGCTCGGCTTCGCGGCCATGACCCTGCTCTACGGCTGGCTGGTGGTCCACCGCACCCGGGTGGAGGCGCTGGAGGAGCGGCTCGAGTCCGAGGGTCTCGACCTGGCCCTGGCCGAGCGGCGGGCCGAGGCCGCCGCCGACGTGGTGGGGGTGGCGCCGTGAGCGACGGCTACGTGCTGGCCGGCTACGGCATCACGCTGGGCACGCTCGGCCTCTACGCCCTGCGCGTCCTGCGCCGGGGCCGCTCGCTCTCCCGTTCACTTCCCACAACAGGGTCAGGGGGTGGCCCACTACTGGGAGATGGACAGCCGGGCCGCCCCGGTGAGGGCGGGTGACGGCCACCGCGCCGCCGGTCCCTCGGCCCCGCGCCCCTCTCGGCCGGCGCCGGCGCTGGATCGCCGGCCTGGTCATCGCCGCCGCCCTGGCCTTCCTGCTGTTCCGGGCCGTGGGCGACGCCACCGTGTACTTCAAGACCGCCGACGAGGCGGTGGCGGAGCGGGACTCGCTGGGCGACCGGCGCTTCCGCCTCGAGGGCCTGGTGGTGCCGGGCAGCGTGCGGGACGGGACCCGGGAGGTGGACTTCACCGTCCGGGGCCAGCAGGGCGCCACCGTCGACGTCGTCCACCAGGGTGACGTGCCCGAGCTGTTCCAGCCCGACATCCCCGTCGTCCTCGAGGGCCACTTCCAGGGCGCCGAGTTCGTGAGCGACCGCATCCTGGTGAAGCACACGAGCGAGTACCGGGCCGAGAACCCCGAGCGGGTGGAGGAGTACCCGGACCCCGAATGAACGCGCTCGTCGGCCAGAGCGCCGTCCTCTTCGGGTTCCTGGCCGCCCTGGCCGGGGCCGCCACCACCGGCGCCGGCCTGGTCCGGAACCGGCCCGCCCTGCTGCGGCGGGGCCTGGCCCACGTGTGGGTGGTGCTGGGCGCCGGCGTGGTGGCCACGCTGGTGATGGAGCGGGCCCTGCTGACGCACGACTTCTCGCTCCGCTACGTGGTCGACAACCACAGCCGGGCCACCCCGCTGCTGTACACCATCGCCTCGCTGTGGGGCGCCCTCGAGGGCTCGATCCTGCTGTGGGCGCTCGTGCTGGCCGGCTACCTGGCCCTCATGGCGTCGCGCTTCCGGGACCGGGCCGGGGACCCCCTGGTGGGCTGGGCGACGGTCACCGGCCTCCTGGTGGCCGTGTTCTTCTTCGGCCTCATGCTCGGCCCTGCCAACCCGTTCCGGGAGGTGGCGGGGGCCATCCCGGCCGACGGCGCCGGCCCCAACCCGCTGCTGCAGAACCACCCGCTCATGGCCTTCCACCCGCCCGTGCTGTACCTGGGCTACGTGGGGTTCACCATCCCGTTCGCCTTCGCCATCGCCGCCCTGGCCACCGGCCGGCTGGGCGAGGGCTGGCTGGTGGAGACGCGGCGGTGGACCCTCTACGCCTGGGCCTTCCTCACCGCCGGCATCATCCTCGGGGCCTGGTGGTCGTACGAGGTGCTGGGCTGGGGCGGCTACTGGGCCTGGGACCCGGTGGAGAACGCCTCGTTCCTGCCATGGCTCACCGGCACCGCCTACCTGCACTCGGTCATGGTCCAGGAGCGGCGGGGGATGCTCCGGGTCTGGAACCTGTCGCTGCTGATCGCCACCTTCAGCCTCACCATCCTCGGCACCTTCCTCACCCGCTCCGGCGTGCTCGACTCGGTCCACGCCTTCACCGAGTCCGGCATCGGGCCCGCCATCCTCGGCCTCTTCGCGGTGGTGGTGGCGGCCGGCGTGGGCCTGATCGCCTGGCGGGGCGACCGGCTGCGCTCGCCCGGGGCGGTGGACTCGGCCCTGTCGCGCGAGGGCGCCTTCCTGGCCAACAACCTGCTGTTCGCCGCCTTCGCCTTCGTGGTGCTGCTCGGCACCGTGTTCCCGCTGCTGGCCGAGGCCCTCGACGGCGAGCGCATCACGGTGGGCCGGCCCTACTTCGACCGCATGGTCACGCCGGTCGCCCTCACCCTGCTGTTCCTCATGGCCGTGGCCCCGGCCCTGCCGTGGCGCAAGGCGTCGGGCGAGCTGCTCCGGGCCCGCCTCCAGTGGCCGGCATGGACCGCCACCCTGGTGGTGGTGGCGTGCGTGGCCGCCGGCCTGCGGGGCCTGGCCCCGCTGCTGGCCTTCGGCCTGGGCGCCTTCGCCGGCGCCGCCGCCGCCCGCCAGCTGGTGCTGTCCACCCGCCGCAACGGGTGGCGGGGGCTGGTGGGCCGGGCCAACGGCGGGATGGTCGTGCACCTGGGCGTGGTGGTGGTGGCGGTGGCCTTCGCCGCCAGCTCGTCGTTCGGGCACCGGGGCGAGTTCCGGCTGGCGCCGGGGGAGTCGGCAACCCTGGCCGGCCACGAGGTCACCTACCTCGGGTTCCGCTCCGTGCAGCACGAGAACCGGCGTACCGTGCAGGCCGACGTCCGCATCGACGGTGGCCAGGTGTACCAGCCGGCGCTGAACCTGTACCCCAACGCCAGCCAGGCCATCGGCACGCCGTCGGTGCGCACCACGCCGGCCGGCGACGTCTATCTCTCGTTGATCTCGGTGCCCCGCACGCCGGAAGGCGAGGCCGTGGTGGCCGTGATCGTGCAGCCGCTCGTTATGTGGCTGTGGGTGGGCGGGAGCCTGATGGTGGCGGGCACGTTCATGGCGGCCCTGCCGGGCCGGCGCCGGCGCGGCACCGAGGCGGCGTCCGCGCCGGCCGGAGGCCACCCGTCCTCGGACGGGCTCGACGCCACCGCCACCCGGCGGGAGCCCGTGCCCGACGTGGTGGGAGTGGCCCGAGCCGTGGAGGCGGGCGGTACGTGAGCGCCGCCCCCGCCACGTCCGCCGCCCCGCCGGCCGTCCCGCCGGCGCCCGGCGACGGGCCCTCCCGCCCCCGCCGCACGGCCCGCTGGGCCGCCCTCTCCGTCGGCCTGGTGGTGGCCGTCTTCGTGGGCGTGCTGGCCACCCGCCCGCCGGCGGGTGACGTGGTGGCGCCCAGCCCCATCGTGGGCCAGGCAGCGCCGGAGGTGGAGGGGCCGGCGCTGGACGGCTCCACCGTGCGGCTGTCGGACCTGCGGGGACGGTGGGTGGTGGTCAACTTCTTCGCCACCTGGTGCATCCCGTGCGTGAAGGAGCACCCCGAGCTGGTGCGGTTCTCGGCCCGCCACGACCCGGCCGAGGTCGTGGTGGTGTCGGTGGTCTACGAGGACCAGCCCGACGACGTGGCCTCGTTCTTCGAGGAGAGGGGCGGCGCCTGGCCGGTGGTGGACGACAGCGGCGCCAAGGTCGACTTCGGCGTGCGGGGCGTCCCCGAGTCGTTCCTCGTCGGCCCGGACGGCGTGGTGCGCACCCGCCTGGTGGGTGGCGTGACGGCCGACGGCCTCGACCGCCTGCTGCGCCAGGCCGGGGCCGCCCCGTGAGGGCGGCGCGCGCCGGTGGCCGCGGCCCGGCACGTTGGCTGACCTACCTGCTCCTGGTCCCCGTGCTCGGCATCGCCCTGTTCGTGGGTGCCGGCGCCGGCGACGGCCCGCCCACGGCCGCCTCCCGGACGGCCCGCCTGTCCTCCGAGGTGCGCTGCCCCACGTGCGAGGGGCTGTCGGCGGCCGAGTCGGAGACCCCGGCCTCAGTCGCCATCCGCCAGGAGATCCGCCGGCGGGTGGACGCGGGGGAGACCGACGACCAGATCCGCGGGTTCCTGGTGAGCCGCTACGGCCGCGACATCCTCCTCACGCCCGCCGGGACCGGCGTGGCCGCCCTGGTGTGGGCCCTGCCCGTCGTGGCGGTGGTGGGCGGGGCCGGCGGCCTGGTGCTGGCGCTGCGGCGCCGGCGGTCCGTGCCGCACCTGGTGGCCACCGACGAGGACCGGCTGCTGGTCGAGCGGGCCCGGCGGGCATGAAGGACCTGCGCGGCCTGGAGGAGGACCGGGACCACCTCCTGCGCTCCCTCGACGACCTCGAGGAGGAGCGGGCCGCCGGCGACATCGAGGAGGCCGACTACCTCGCCCTGAGGGACGACTACACCGCCCGCGCCGCCGCCACCCTCCGCGCCCTTGCCCAGGGCCGGGCCGCCCTGGACGCCGGCGCCACGCCCGCCGCCGGCGCACCGCCCGGGGGCGCCACGCCCGCCGCCGACGGTGCACCGCCCGGCCCCGCCACGCCCGCCGCCGACGGCGCACCGCCCGCCGGCGCCGTGGTCCGTCCCGAGGGGTACGGGGTGGAGGCCGGCGCCGGTCCCCGCCGGAGCCGGTGGCGCCCGGCCCTGGTGCTCGGCGCGCTGGTGGCGTTCGCCGTGGCCGCCGGCGCCCTGGTCGCCCGCACCGCCGGCGAGCGCATGCCCGGCGACCCGGCCACCGGCTCCATTGCCGCCACCGGTCCGTCCGACGGCATCGCCCGCGACCTGGCCCGGGCCCGCGACCTGATCGGCGAGGGCAGGTCCCTCGACGCCATCAAGCTGTACGACGGCGTCCTCCGGCTGGACCCCGAGCAGCCGGAGGCGCTGGCCTACCGGGGATGGCTCCTCCGCCTGGCCGGCCGGGCCTCGGGCAACACCGGGCTGGTGGACAAGGGCCTCGAGTTCATCGAGCGGGCCGTGGCCGCCGACCCCACCTACCCCGACGCCCACTTCTTCAAGGCCTTCATCCTCTACCAGGACCGCAAGGACCCGGCCGCCGCCATCCCCGAGCTCCGGGCCTTCCTCGCCAACGACCCGCCCCGGGCGATGGTCCCGGTGGTCGAGGACCTCCTCGGCCGGGCCCTGGCCGACGCCGGCGCCACCGCCCCGGCGACGCCCTCACCCTGACCGCATGTGCCGGGACGAGCGCCCGGTTGCGGCACCAAGGGTCGGTCAGACGGGGTCGGGCGTGCGGGGGCTGCGGCTCCGCCGCGGGCTGGCGTCGGCACGCCCGGCGGAGCCGTGGCCGTCGGAGCCGGAGCCGTCGGAGCCGGAGCCGTTGCGCGTGGCCGTGTGGTCGTACCCGTGGCCGTTGCTGTGGCCGTTGCCGTTCCCGTGGCCGTTGCGCGTGGCCGTGTGGCCGTCGCCGTCGCCGTTGCGCGTGGCCGTGTGGCCGTCGCCGTCGCGCGTGGCCGTGTGGCCGATCCCGTGGCCGTCGCGCGTGGCCGTGTGGCCGATCCCGTGGCCGTTGCGCGTGGCCGTCGAGGCCGCCTCCGTGGCGCCGGCCGCCGCCTTCGCCACCGCGACCTGCCACGGGCGCAGCGGCACCTCGGAGGTGCCCGCCGGGGGGGTGCCGGGTACGGGCGCAGCGCCCTCTTTCCCCTTGCGCCGGAGCCTTCGCCCGCCGGCGGTGGCCGGCGGCGCGGCCCCGGCCGGGGCCGTCTTCGATTTCCGGTGGGCCGGTCGCCGGGACTTCCCGGTGCCGGACCCCGACCCGTCGCCGGCAGGCGCCTCCACTGCCTTGGACCGTGCTCGCCCGAAGCGCCGGCCGGCGGCCGCCGGGGGCGGCGGCGAGGGGCCGGCCAGGGCCCGCTTGGGCGCCAGCACCGGCATGAGCACCCCCACCATGACCATGAGCAGGAAGGCGAGCAGCAGGAGCGGCGTGCGGACCAGGGGGGCGTCGGCGGCGATGAGGCCGCCCACGGCCAGGTGTCGCCCGGCGATGGCCGCCGTCTCGACGGGTACGGCCTCGGAGACAGGCGCCGGCGCCTGCGCGGCCCGGTCGGCCCGGTAGTTGGCCACGATGGCGGGCAGCTGGGCCATGGCCTCGGCCAGGTAGAGATCCAGCAGCGGCTTGGGGTCGATGGCGGGCAGCACGGTGCCGGGACGGACCGGCGCCGCCACCGCCTTGGTGGTGCGCTTCCTCCCCTTGCCCACCGTGATGATCTTGATGGCGGGGTGGACCTCGAAGTGCAGGTGGGGCGATCCGCCCGCCGCGTTCCCGGAGGACCCCAGGTAGCCGACGATGTCCCCGACGTTGACGGTCTGGCCGCTCTTCAGGCCGGGGGCCCGGCGATCGAGGTGGGCCAGGTAGAAGTACGTGCCGTCCGGCTGGGTGATGTACACCGAGATGCCGCCCAGGCCGCCGTCGCCGAAGCGCACACTCCCCGTGGTGGGCGAGCGGAGCGGCGTGCCGCGCTCGCCGAAGACGTCGGTGCCCTGGTGGAGGCGCCAGCCCGGGCCGAACCGGGGGAACCACCAGTCGTGGCTGTAGGTGGCCCGGCCGGCGACGGGGAAGCGCCCCATCCCCACCCGCATGGCCTCCTCGATCGGCATGCCCAGGTCGGTGAGGGCCTTCAGCCCGTCGACCAGGGCGAAGCTGCGGTTCGACCCGGTCCGCCGCACCGAGTTCATCATCGCCGCCAGGTTGGACGGGAAGGGCCCGGCGTCGGGTGGGGGCGTCTCCCCCTCACCCCCGGCGTTGCCGGGCAGGTGGCCCCCGCCGGCCGGCTTGGCCGCGCCGGCAGGCGGCGCCGGCCCCGGCGCCGGCGCCGGGGCACCGGGCTTGAGCAGCTTGTCGATCACCGTGGTGGTGGCCGGGGTGGGCTGCGGCTCCGGGTTCGGCGCGGTGGTGGTCGTGGTGGGCAGCAGCGGGGGCAGGGAAACCTGCGCCCCCGCGCCCATGGCGCCGACCACCACGAGGGTTGTCGCCGCCGCCACCACGGTGATCAGCGCCCGTGGGCGCGTCACCAACCGGACAGGGAGCCGCCAGATGCGCCAAAGGATAACCAGAGGACAAGAGGCCGCGCCATCGGTGTCCGCTTCGACCGGGATCGGCCGGTCGATGGACACCCCGGCGGCGGGCCGCCGGCGGTGGTGACGGCGGCAGGGCCCGGACGCGGAGGCGGAGGCGGGCCACGAAGAGACGGCAGGTGGGTTCCGTCCCTTCGCAGCCCGGTGGACCGTGCCGCCGGCGATGACACGAGCTGGGATGCTGTGTCGCCGGGCGCCGGAGCCCCGGCCCCTCCTGGACCTGATCCAACCAGGTGCCCGGCACCTGTGCAATAGGTGACGTTCTGCACATACCACTCACCGGGAATCCTGCGCGAGGGCCCTGAGGCGGCCCACCACCGCGGGGAAGGCGTCCACGAAGGCGTCCACGTCGTCATCGGTCGACGACCACCCCACCGACAGCCGCAGCGACCGGTCGGCGTCCACGCCCATGGCCCGGAGCACGGCCGACGGCTCCAGCGCCTCGGACGAGCACGCCGATCCCGAGTGGGCGGCCACCCCGGCCTGGTCGAGCCCGAGCAGGACGGCCTCGGCCTCCACCCCGGCCACACCCACGCACACGATGTGGGGGAGGCGGGACACGGTGTCCCCGAAGGCCGACACGCCCGCCACGGCGGCGGCGCCGGCCAGGAGCCGCTCGGTGAGGCGGCGGGCAGCGGCGGCCTCGGCGTCCAGGTCAAGGGCCGAGCAGGCGGCCCCGAAGCCCACGATGGCGGGGACGTCCTCCATGCCGGCCCGCCGGGCCCGCTCCTGGTCGCCGCCCACCAGCAGGGGCGGGAGCCGCAGCCCCCGGCGCACGAGCAGTGCCCCCGTCCCCTTCGGCCCACCCAGCTTGTGGGCGCTCACCGACAGCAGGTCGGCGCCCAGGGCGGCGAAGTCCACCGGCACGTGGCCGGCGGCGGCGGCCGCGTCCACGTGCACCAGGACGCCCCGCTCCCGGCACCCCGCCACCACCTCGGCCACCGGCTGCAGCGTGGCCACCTCGTGGTTGCCCCACTGGCAGTGGACGAGGGCGGCGCCGGCATCCACCAGCTCCAGCGTGGCGCCGGCGTCGATGCGGCCGAGCCCGTCCACCGGAGCCACCACCACCGGCGAGCGGGCGGACGCGTCGCGCACGGCCGAGTGCTCCACGTCGGCCGCCACCACCGCGCCCTGCGGCCGCACCCGGGTGGCCCCCCACGTGGCGGCGTTGATGGCCTCGGTGGCCCCGCTCGTGAAGACGACCTCCCGGGGCCGGGCGCCCAGGAGGGCCGCCACCCGCTCCCGGGCGTCCTCCACCGCGGCCCGGGCCATGCGGCCCTCGGTGTGCACCCGGGCCGGGTCGGCGGCGCCGGCACCCGACAGCCACGGCAGCATGGCCTCCACCGCCTCGGGCCGGGCCGGCGAGGTGGAGGCGTGGTCGAGGTAGTGCCGGCCCACCCCGGATCAGACGGCGGTGACGCAGGCGTCGTCGCCCTGGGCGCGCGACGCGGTGGTGGCCGGCGCCGTGTCGCCGTAGAGGCCGGCCAGCATGCCCCGCACGATGCCGCGGTCGACGGCGCAGATCACCGGGTGTTGGGTGGCCGTGTCGCCGAAGGGGCACTGCTCGGCCACGATGGCGAGCGAGGAGCCCCGCGCCTCGGCGTGGGCGGCGAAGCCGTGGGCGGTGAGGGCCTCGGCCACGGCGTGCAGCGAGGCCTGGAAGGAGCGGTGGTGGCCGTCGCCCGGCGACATCTGGTGGGCCAGGGCCCGGCCGTACTCCTCGCCCACCTCCTCGGCCATGGCCGCCGCCTCCCGCTCCGGGAGCAGGGCCAGGGCCCGGCCCAGGAGGGTGACGAGCAGGTCGTCCCTGCGGGCGGGGAACTCCAGGGCCTTCTCGGTGGCCCGGTAGCGCTTGGACGGGCGGCCGGCGCCGGCGCTCTCCAGCCGGTCCACGTGCACGTCGAGGTACCCCCCGGCGGCCAGCTTGTCGAGGTGGTGGCGGGCCACGTTGGCGTGCAGCTCGAACCGCTCGGCGACCTCGGCGGCGGTGACGCCCGCCTCGGCGGCGTCCCGCACGAACAGGAAGATGTCCCTGCGGGTGGGATCGCCGAAGGCGGAGGTGACGGCGGCGACGGCGGCGGAGAACTCGGCGTCGTTCAGGGGCGGCCGGTCCACGGGACTATTCTACCTGGGCACGTCGCGGCTCCCCCGGCGACCGGCACCCGGGCGCTCGGCCCGCCGACGTCACCACCAGCAGGAGGCCACCAATGCCCGTCACCGAGGCCCGAGTTCTCGAGGCGCTCCGACCGGTCCAGGACCCGGAGCTGCACCGCAGCATCGTCGACCTCGGCATGGTGAAGGACATCCGCATCGAGGGCTCGCGGGTGGCGGTGCTGGTCGCCCTCACCGTCCCCGGATGCCCGCTCAAGGCCGAGATCACGTCCCGGGTCACGGGGGCCCTGATGCCCCTCGACGGCGTGGACGACGTCAGCGTCGACATGACCGTGATGACCGACGAGGAGCGCTCCGAGGTCCGCCAGCAGATGGGCGCCGGCGGCAGCGCCGTGTCGCACGGGGCCCAGCGCCTCGGCCACGAGGAGGGCCGGGTCAACCAGTTCATGCAGGCGGGGTCGAGGACGCGGGTCCTCGGCATCTCCTCCGGCAAGGGCGGCGTGGGCAAGTCGTCCGTCACCGTCAACACCGCCGTCGCCCTGGCCCGCCTCGGCCACGAGGTGGCGGTGCTGGACGCCGACGTCTACGGGTTCTCCATCCCCAAGATGCTGGGCATCACCGCCGACCCGGTGGTGATCGACGACATGATCGTCCCGCCCGTGGCCCACGGCATCAAGGCCATCTCCATCGGCTTCTTCGTGGAAGAGAACCAGCCCGTCATGTGGCGCGGCCCCATGCTCCACAAGGCCCTCGAGCAGTTCCTGGTGGACGTGCTCTGGGGCGACGTGGACTTCCTGCTGGTGGACATGCCGCCCGGCACGGGCGACGTCGCCCTGTCCATGGCCCAGTACCTCTCCCGCTCGGAGATGTACGTGGTCACCACGCCGCAGGCCGCGGCCCAGCGGGTGGCCCAGCGCACGGCGTACATGGCGAGGAAGGTCCACCTGCCGCTGCGGGGCGTGATCGAGAACATGTCGTGGTTCACGGGGGACGACGGCACCCGCTACGAGATCTTCGGCTCGGGCGGCGGCGCCGAGCTGGCCCGGACGCTGGGCGTCCCGCTCCTGGGCCAGGTGCCCCTGGTGCCGGCCCTGCGGGAGGGAGGCGACGTGGGCCTGCCCGTCACCGTCTCCGACCCGGACGGCGAGGCCTCGGCCGCCTTCACCGCCCTGGCGGGCGAGATCGTGGCCATGGGCCCGGCCCGGGTGTACCGGCCCGAGCTGTCCGTCACCTGAGCCTCCGCCTCCGAGGGCCGGTGTGCTGGCCGGCGCCGGCGGGCGCCCGGTGGCCCCGGCGCCACCACCCTCGCTGCAACGACGGGGCCGGGTCCCCAGCTGGAAGAGGATGGGGGCGAGGGGGGTGCTGGCACCCCGACAAAGAGGCCGGTGGGCCGGTTAGTGGGTAGATGCAGGCCGCAGCTACCATTGGAGTACGGCTCGGGGGGCGCCCTTGGCGCACCCTGGGTTTCGAGGTGAACGTCCCTTCTCCTTCGAAGGCCCCCCGAGCCGTTCTCTCGCCTCCTGGTGGCCGCAACGACATGGTTTCCGTGTCGCTCCAGCCACCAGGAGGGCGTGACGGTCCGGCCCCCTAGCGGCCGAGCAGGCCGCCCAGCGCGCCGCCGCCGGCGCCACCGGTCTCGCCCGGCATGAGCTGGCGGACCCACGCCGCCAGCGCCGAGGGGTTGCGGGTCTGCGTCATGACCCATCCCGGGCCGGTGAAGTCGAAGACCAGGCCCTCGCCCGACTTGAGGGTCTGCACCACCCCGCCCGTCACCTTGCGGATCTGGCTGGTGACGTCGGACCCGAACGCCACCACGTGGCCGGTGTCGATGGTGACGGTCTCGCCGGCCGCCAGCTCGATCGTGTCCACGGCGCCATAGCAGGCCAGGAGCACCGTGCCCTCGCCCGACGCGTGCACGAGGAAGCCGCCCTCTCCGCCGAACAGGTTCTTGAACCCGCCCCACTTCGTGTCCAGCTCGACGCCGGCCCCCGACGCCAGCCAGCACCCCTTGGTGACGGAGACGGGCCGGTCGGCGGTGACGGCGGCCACCACCACGTCGCCGGCCAGATGGTGGGCCACGTCGACCCAGCCTCCCGAAGGCGGGGCCGTGAAGGTGGTGACGAACAGGCTCTCCCCGCCGAGCAGCGACCGCTTCAGGCCCTTGAGGACGCCGCCCTGGGTGCTGGAGGCGATGGCGACGCCCGAGGACGTGGCCATCATGGCCCCCGCCTCGGCCCGGAGCTGCTCACCGCCCTCCAGGGCCACGCGGGCGACGGCGAAGGACGGGCTGTGGCGCAGGTCGACTCTCACGGCGCGACCCTAGACCGGGACCGCCGGACGACCGGGATCCCGCGGGCCGTCGCTCAGCCCAGGGCGATGAGGGCGACCGCCGCGCCGGCGCCGGCCAGGCCGGCGGCCTGGACCCGGCTCAGCCGCTCCCGCAGCACCAGCCTGGCCATCAGCACGGTCGCGGCCGGGTAGAGGGAGGCCAGCAGGGCGACGATGGACAGCAGGCCCCGCCGCGTCGCCAGCAGGTAGCAGAGGTTGGCCGTCACGTCGAGCAGGCCCACCAGCACGACGCCGGCGGCCACGCCGCGCGGCATGAGGGCCCGGCCGATGGAGAGGCCGATCACGGCCAGGAGGGCGACCGACGACACGCGGGCGGCCACCAGGGGCCACAGGCCGGCGCCGTCGCCGGTGCGCCCGAGGCAGATGAAGAACACGCCGAAGCCGGCGCCCGAGAGCAGGCCCGCCACCAGGCCGGCCCGGCGCCGTTCGGGCGGCGCAGGCTCCGCCGCTGCATCGGGGGGAGGGCCGTCGGGGCCGGGCGAGGCGCAGAGCACCGCCACCGCCACCAGGGCCAGGACCACCCCCGTGAGCGGTGCCGGCCCGGGCCGCTCGCCGGTGAGGAGCCCGAACACCACCGGGAGGGACGCGGCGCCCACGGCGGTGAGGGGCGCCACCACGCTCATCAACCCGACGGCCAGGCCGTGGTACAGCAGCGTGACGCCGACGGAGCCTCCGACGCCGGCGGCCGCGCCCCAGGCCAGGTCGCCGCCCCCGGCCGAGCCGGCCACCAGCGGGGCGGCCACCAGGAGCGCGATCAGGCCGACGAGCTGGGAGGCGAAGGCGACCGAGGTGCCGGCGGCGCGCCGCTCGGTGAAGCCGCCGAGGAAGTCGGACGCGCCCCAGCTGACGGCGGAAGCCAGGGCCAGCAGGACATGGGTGGGCATGCTCCCGATCTTGCTTCAGCGGGCTCCGCTGGCCAGGTTGGATCCGGTGCGATGGTCCACCGGGACCGGCGCCCGGCCCACCACGTCCAGGTCCACCACCATCCCCGGCGACGAGGCCACCAGGTGCTCGGTGTGGTCCACGGCGTTGGCCACCAGCAGCTTCTCGGACGCGCAGCCGTTCATCCAGTCGACCTGCACGAACGCGGGGTCGCGGTGGGCCCGCTCCAGCACGGCCGTCTCCAGCAGCCGCCCGGGCGAGTACCGGGCCCACGACGTGGCGAAGCGCCCGTCCAGGACCCGGTTCGTGTCGCCGTCGAGCAGCGACACCACGTAGGCGCCCAGCTGCCCGTCGAGGCGGAGGGTGGCGATCTCCACCTCGCCCAGCGCGGCGTGGCCGACGATGACGTCCCGCCAGAACCGCAGCCCCGGCTGGGAGTCGAGGTCGCTGGCCCGGCGGGCGTGCTCCTCGCGCGCCCGGTGGGTGTGCTCGACCTCGCCCAGCAGGTGGCCGACCCGCTCCGGTGCCCTGTCGAAGTCGATGGTCATGCCCACGCCGTCGTCGTCCAGGCGGTTGCGCGCCTTGCGCAGCTGCTTGCGCATCCCCTTGCCGAGCCAGTCCTCGACCGTGCCGGGGGCGTCCAGCTCGACCTTGGGGATGGGCACGCCCGGAAGGGTGAGGGACCCCCGCATGGAGTCGGCCAGGGCGTTGGCCACGGGATCTCCGGCCGGGAGCTGGCCCAACCGCAGGACCCACGGTCGCGAGCGCGACTGGAGCCGGCTGGTGACCGCGATGGCGAGGGCGTGGGCCGCGGCCGGCGTGCGGGCCGGCAGCCAGCCCCGATCCTGCTGGCGGCGCCCGAGCGGGGACACCTCGTCCCACCCGCCCCGGTCGCGGTCCGACAGCAGGGCGATGGCGTCCAGCCGGCCGCAGGACGCGTCCCGGACGGCCACGGCCCAGACCGTGGCCGGGTTGTAGGCGCCGAGCCACGCCCGCAGCCACGCCCGGCGGGCCGTGACCGGCGCTCCGCACGCCTGGTGGAGCTCGTCGAGCTCGGGACCGAGGTCGTCCAGGAGCCCGGGGCCGCCCAGGTACTGGATCGACGAGCTGGCGGACAGGGGGTCGACGCCCGCGCGCGGGGACCGGACTGGGAAGGGCACGTGGGCTCTGTCTTTCTGTGACTGGACTATTTCGCCAGACTCGTCGGCTACTCGGGAGTATGGCAGTTTGCGGGGAAGATCGTCAGGTCCCGGATGGGTCTTTTTGCCCGTCCGGGCGCCGCCGCAGGGCCTGCTGCGCCTGGGGCGCCGGCAGTGGCCTGTCGAAGAAGTAGCCCTGGCCCAGGGAGCAGCCGAACCGGCGCAGGGCGGCCACCTGGCTCCGCTCCTCGATGCCCTCGGCCACGGTGACGAGCCCGAGCCCCCGGGCCAGGTCGACCACCGTGCTCACGACCACGGCGTCCTCGGACGAGACGGCCACGCCGTCCACGAAGGCCTTGTCGATCTTGAGCACGTCGATCGGCAGCTGGCGCAGCGTGGCCAGCGAGGAGTACCCGGTACCGAAGTCGTCGATGGCGATGCGGACCCCGAGGGAACGCAGGCGCCCGAGCACGTCGACGGTGCTGTCCACGTCGTGCATGACCACGCTCTCGGTGATCTCGAGCGTGACGGCGGCGGGGTGGACCCCCGTACGCTGCAGCACCGCGCCGACCTGCTCCACCAGGTCCGGCTGGGCCAGCTGCTTGCGGGACAGGTTCACGCTCATGGACGTGCCGTAGACCGAGTGCCACGAGCGGGCCTGGCGGCAGGCCTGCTCGAGCACCCAGCGCCCGAGGGGCTGGATGAGGTTGGTCTCCTCGGCCAGGGGGATGAACTCGATCGGGCCGATCAGGCCCCGGGTGGGATGGGACCAGCGGACCAGCGACTCGAAGCCGACGAGCCGCTCGCTGTCGAGATCGACGATGGGCTGGTAGTGGAGGACGAACTCGTCCCCGTCCACGGCCCGCTGCAGGTCGGCCTTGAGGTCCAGGCGGCGCAGGGCGGCCTCGTGCATCTCCGGCTCGAAGACCTCGAACCCGCCCTTGCCCCTGCGCTTGGCGATGTACATGGCGATGTCGGCGTTGCGCAGCAGCTCCTCGGAGCGGATGTCGGCTGCACCGGCCAAGGCGATGCCGGCGCTGGCCGTGATGTCGACGGCCTTGTGGTCGAGCGGGAAGGGCTCGGCCAGGGAGTCCAGCAGCCGCTGGGTGGCGGTGCAGGCGGCGTCGCGGCACTCGACCGTCTCGAGGAGGACGGCGAACTCGTCGCCCCCGAGGCGGGCCGTGGTGTCCCCGGGGCGCAGGCAGCGGGTGAAGCGCTCGGCCACCATGGTGAGGAGCTGGTCGCCGGCGCCGTGGCCCAGGCTGTCGTTCACCGTCTTGAAGTCGTCCAGGTCGAGGAAGACCACGGCCACGTCGTGGCGCTCGCGGGAGCGCCGGCGCAGGACGTGCTCCACCCGGTCGGTGAACAGGGCCCGGTTGGCCAGGCCGGTGAGCGAGTCGGTGAAGGCCTGGTGGGTGAGCCGGCGTTCGAAGGCCTTGCGCTCGCTGATGTCCCGCAGGGTCACCACGATGCCGCCCACGTTGGGGTCGCCCAGCAGGTTGTCGCCCACGGCCTCCACGTCCACCCACCGGCCGTCGGCCCGCCTGGCCCGCAGCTCCACCGGCGGCGCCACGGCGCCCACGCTGCGCTCCTCCTCGAGCATGCCCAGGGCCTTTGACACGTCGGCGGGGTGGACGAGGTCGATGAGCCGGGTCCCGAGGAGGTCGTCCACGTCGTAGCCGAGCACGAGCCGGACGGAGGGGGTCTGGTACCGCACCGTGGTGTCGGCGTCCACCACGGTGATGACGTCGGACGAGTTCTGCACGAGGGAACGGAACCGGGCCTCGCCCCGGCGCTGGTGCAGGTCGTCGGACAGGGCGGTGCGCTCCAGGGCCATCCCCATCTGGGAGCTCAACGTGTCGAGGGCGTGGCAGAGGGCAGGGGCGAGGGCACCCTCGGAGACCACCACGAGCGCGCCCTGCAGCTCCTCCTGGACCACCACCGGCGTGACGACGGTCTGCCTGGATCCGCCGCTGGGCGAGGGCCGGTTCAGTACCGCGTCGAGCTCGGGCAGGGAGAGCGGGGCGCCCTCGGCCCGGGCGGCCGGCTCGTGGTCCGCGCCCTCGGGGGTGTCCTCGAAGGCGGTGGCCACGTCGGCGCCGGACCACATGGCCAGGTGGGTGGCGACGGTCTCGTCGTCCACCAGGTCGCGCGCCGCCTCGATGGCGGCGGCGTAGATGCCCTGGCGGTCGGTGGCGGCGCCCAGGGCGGCGGCGGCGGCCCGCAGGGTGCGCTCCCGGGCGGCGGTGGCGCCCAGCGACGACAGCAGCAGGCCCATGCGGGCCAGCACGAGCACCGAGAGGATGACCGAGGCGGCGGCGATGAACTTGAGGTCCCCGTACATGCCCCGGATGGTCTGGACGGTGAGCACCGCCGGCGCCACCAGCACCACCGTGCCGAGCACCAGGAGGCGCTGCTGGCCGGAGTGGACGTCCGGCACGGGCTCCGGCTCGTCCAGGGTGGCCATCGACGGGTGCAGCGCCGCCACGCCGCTGAAGAGGTAGAAGCCCATCCAGCCGGCGTCGAAGGGCGTCCCCACCTGGAACGTGCCGGTGAGCTGGCTCACGGCGTAGCCGGTGTCGGCCGCCAGCAGGGAGAGGACGGCCAGACCGAGGAGGTAGTAGGCGGGGCGGCGGGTGCCCCTGGTCATGGCCAGGCGGGCGGCGACGGCGAGGAGGGCGACGTCGGCCAGCGGGTAGGCGACCGAGATGGCCCGGTCCAGCCACGGCGTGTCGGTCCCGGCCAGAGTGGGGGCGATGAGGTACACCTGGGCCAGCAGGCCCATGCCGGTGGCGATGATGCAGGCATCGATGAGGCCGGCCCGGTCGCCGCCCGGGGTGCGCCGGCGGATCAGCGTGAGCAGGCCGGCGACCAGGAGGGGGTAGCTGGCCAGGAAGAAGGCGTCGGCGACGGAGGGGAAGGGCCGGTCGACCCCCTCGATCAGCTTGTAGTAGTAGAAGACGCCGTCGCCGAGCAGGAAGACGAGCAACCCGGCGGCCGTGAGGTACCAGGCCCTGGACGACTCGGGCCGGTTGATCCGGATCCCCACGACCACGGCCACCACGCCCGACACGCCGACGCCGAGGTAGATGGCGCCGCCGGCCGACGCGGGGAGGACGAAGTGCAGCACGCCGGCGGCCACACCGGCCACGGCGAACACCATCCACGCCATTGGGTAGCTGGACTCCCAGGTCGACTGCTCGGACGAACGTTCACATGCGGGGCGCCCCCGGTCCCGCCCGGCGACAGAGATGCCGTGACGGGATTGTACTTCTCAACGGTTTTCAGCGGACAGATGCCTCCCGACGCCCCGCCGGCGCGGCGCGGCCAGGAGGTAGGACCGGAAGTGCACCTCGGAGCCGAGCCGCCCCGACCGGGGTCCCCCACCTGGCCACAACGTTCCCACGACCCCCCGAACGCCGCGGTCTCCGCGAGCATCCCTGAAGCCGCCGGCGGCCTGCGACGATGATGGGATGGTGCAAGGACGCGCGCGGGCGGCCCGGGGAGGCCCCGACGCCCCTCCCGCCCCGGCCCGGGTGCTGGTGGCAGAGGCGGCCCCCGAGGAGCGGAGCCGGGTCGAGTCGGCCCTCAGCCGCGAGGGCCTGGCCGTGAGCGTGGCCGGTGACGGTCCCGGCGCGGTGGCCGCGGCCGCGGCGTGGCGGCCCCAGGTGGTGGTGGTCGACGTGGGCCTGCCCGGACTGGGCGGCCTCGAGGTGATGGCCCGGCTGCGCCGGGACCAGGAGGACCTGGCCGTCATCCTGCTCAGCCGCCCCTCCGAGGAGGACGAGCGGGTGCTCGGCCTGGAGCTCGGGGCCGACGACTGCGTGGTGCTGCCCGTGTCGCCCCGGGAGCTGGCGGCCCGGGTGCGGGCCGTCCTGCGCCGGCGGAGCGGCCGGCCCCCTTCGGCGCCGATCATGGCCGGGCCCCTCCGGATCGACGTGGCCGAGCGGCGGGTGGCCCTCCACGGCGAGCCGGTGGAGCTCACCCCGAAGGAGTTCGACCTGCTGGCCTTCCTCGCCTCGGCGCCGGACCGCGTGTTCACCCGCTCCGAGCTGCTGGAGCAGGTGTGGGACTCGTCGGCGGCGTGGCAGGACCCCGCCACCGTCACGGAGCACGTGCGCCGGATCCGCCTCCGCATCGAGGCCGATGCGGCCCGGCCCCGCCTGCTGCAGACGGTGCGGGGCGTGGGCTACCGCTTCGACCCCGGCGGCGCCGACCCCTCGACCGGGCCCTACACCCCCCTCGGGAGCTTGGCCGGGTCCCACCCGAGCACCTCCACCGCCATCCGCAGGGCGTAGCGGTCCGTCATCCCGCTCACGTGGCGGACGGCGGCGGCCACCGGGTCGGCGCCGGTGTCGGCGTCGTCGATGGCCGACGGGTTGGTGGCGTACCAGTCGGTGAGGCTCCGCAGCAGCTCGACCACCCGCTCGGCCTGGGCCACCGACGCCGGGCGCAGGTAGATCCGCTCGAAGTTGAAGGCCCGGAAGGCGGCCAGCGCCTCGGCCTCCTCGGCCCGCATGCCCACCTGCCCGGTGTCGGCGATGGTGGCGAGCACGGCGTTGATCATGGCGTTGAGCTGGGCCGACCGGCGCCGGCCGACCACGCCGGCCACCGCCGGCGGAAGCTCGTCCGGCGCGACGATGCCGGCCCGCACCGCGTCCTCGAAGTCGTGGCAGACGTAGGCGATGCGGTCGGCCCAGGCCACCACCTCGCCCTCGGGCGTGAGCGGCGCCGGCCGGTTCCAGGAGTGGTTGCGCACCGCGTCCAGGGTCTCGGCGCAGAGGTTGAGCGGGGCGAGGACCACGTCGGCGCCGTACACGGCGTGGTGGTAGCCGCCGTCGAGGAAGGGGGAGAAGGCCTCCTCCGAGGCGTGGCCGGCGGGCCCGTGCCCGCAGTCGTGGGCGGTGGCGGCGGCGGCGGTGAGGGCGACGTTGAGGCCGGCGGGCCTGGCGATGCCCACGGCCACCTGGGCCACCTCGATGGCGTGCGTGAGCCGGGTGCGCAGGTGGTCGTCGTCCGGGGCGATGAAGACCTGGCACTTGCCGGCCAGCCGCCGGAACGGGCGGGAGTGGTGGATCCGGTCGAGGTCGCGCTCGAAGCAGGTGCGGAGCGGGTCCGGCTCCTCGGGCCGGGCCCGGTTGCCGCTCCCGACGGCGCGGGTGGCACCGGGCGCCAGCCCCTGGTGCTCGGCGTCCTCCCGGGCCTGGCGGCTGGCCAGCCGGTGCGGAGCCGGGCCCGCGGCGGCGGCCCGGTGGGCGGTGGCGAAGGTGGGACCGGTCATGGGACCAACGTAGCGATGGGGTGTGACGGCGCCGCGTGGACGGGCCGGCGCCGGCCGCTTCGCCGGGATCGCCGGGTACCGGCGCCCGCGGCGCCGGCGTGTCCGGGCCGCCGGCGCGTCCGGGCCGCCGGCGCGTCCGGGCCGGCGCCGGCCGGCGGTAGGGTCGACCGCCGTGGACGGCGAGCGTCTCACGGACGACGAGACCGCGCTGGTCCTGCGCCGGGCCGCCGAGCTCGACCACGAGCTCGCCCTCGATCCGGGTGGCCTCGATCCCGACGGGCTGGAGGAGGTGGCGGTCGAGGCCGGCCTCTCCCGCGAGTCGGTGCGCCGGGCCCTGGCCGAGCTGCGCGTCGGCGTGCTCGCTGCTCCCTCCGGCCGCACGGCCCCGAGCCGGCGGCTGCTCGGCCCGGCGAGCGTCGCCGTCCGGCGCAGCGTCCCGGCCGGGGCGGCGGCGGCCGAGGCGTGCGTGCGCGAGTTCCTGGAGCGCCAGCTGTTCCAGGTCCGCCGGGACGCGGGCGGCCGGTCGTTGTGGACGCGGCGCGAGGACCTGAAGGCGTCGGTCCAGCGCAGCGTGGACAGCAAGGTGCAGCGCCGGCTCGTGCTCGTCGACGTGTGCGAGGTGCAGCTGGCGGTGGTGCCGGAGCCCGGGCCGGGACCGCAGCGGTCGCTGGTCCACGTGCAGCTGGACGTGCGCGAGGTGCGGCGGGCCCACGGGGCGTGGCTGGCCACCGGCGGCGTGGTGGGCGCGGCCGCCCTCGGGGGCTCCCTGGCCCTGGCCGGCCTCGACCTTGTCACCGCCGCCGCCGTGCCCCTCGGCGCCGGCGCCGTGGCCTTCGGGCACCGCACCGGCTCCGGCCTCTACCGCCGGCGGGTGCGGGCCCTCGAGACGGCGGTCCACGGCCTGCTCGACGGCCTGGAGCGCCCCGCCCGCCACCGCTCGGGGGACACCGCCCGCTGAGCGGCGCCGGCCGGACCCCGCCCGCGGTGAGGGCGACTAGAACGTGAAGGGTGCTGGGCGCCATCTCCTACGACCCCCTGGTCCACATCGAGGTCGGCCCGCTGTCCATCTCGCCCCACGGCATCGGCATCGCCGCCGGCTTCCTGCTCGGCGCCCAGCTGCTGCTGCCCCGCACCCGCCGCATGGGCATCCCCGACGACGACGTCTACCCCATGCTCACCCGGGCCGCGCTGGGCGCCATCCTCGGCGCCCGCCTCGCCTACGCCGTCAACCATGCGTCCGACTTCGACTCGCCCCTCGAGGTGCTGAAGGTCTGGGAGGGGGGCATATCCCTGCTCGGCGGGTTCTTCGGCGCCATCCTCCTCACCATGCCGGCGATGCGCCGGCGCAACCTGTCGTTCTGGAAGCTGATGGACGCCTGCGCCCCCGGCATGGCCCTCGGCGTCGTGGTCGGCCGCGTCGGCGACCTGGTGGTGGGCGACCACCTCGGGAAGGTGACCTCGTTCTTCCTGGGCTACGAGTGCCCGCCGGCCTCCGTCGACACGGCCTCGCCGTGCTCGCCCGGCACCATCGTCCACCAGACCGCCCTGTACGACCTCCTGCTCACGTGCGTGCTGCTCCTCGCCCTCCTGCGCCTCCGCCGCACGCCCCGCTTCGACGGCTTCCTGATCATGGTCTTCGGGGCCTGGTACGGCACCCAGCGCATCATCGAGGACTTCCTGCGCGAGGACGTGCGCCGCCTCGGCCTCACCGGCAGCCAGATGACGGCGCTCGCCACCGTGGTGGTGTGCGGCGCGTGGCTGGCCCTGGCCCGGCGCACCCCCCGCTGGGGCCGCTGGGACGAGCCCGGGCGAGGGCCCGCCGCCGGCGAGCCGCTCGTGCCCGCCACGCTCGTCCCCCCGGATGCCGCCACGATCGCAGCCCCGCCCGCCGGCCCCGGCGAGGACGGGCCTCCTCCCGGCGCCGAGGGCGCCCCACCCCCCGAGACCCACGACCGAGAGGACTAGACGGACATGGACGTACGCATCGGCGTCACCCACACGCCGAAGGAGATCGAGCTGGAGATGTCCGAGGATGCGGACGCGGTGGCCAAGGCGGTGGAGGCGGCCCTCGGCAAGGGCGACGCCCTCCTGTGGCTCACCGACCGCAAGGGCCGCCGGGTCGGCGTGCCCGCGTCCAAGGTCGCCTACGTGGAGATCGGCAGCCCCTCGGAGGACCGCAAGGTGGGGTTCGGCGCCTGAGCGCCACGGCGTGGGCGACCTCCTCGACCGCAGGCTGATCCTCGTCACGGGCAAGGGCGGGGTGGGCAAGACCACCGTCGCCGCCGCCCTGGCCCTCCTCGGGGCCCAGCGCGGCAAGCGGACCCTCGCCTGCGAGGTGGACGCCAAGGGCGACCTGGCCAAGGTGTTCGAGACGGGGCCCACCTCCTTCGCCGAGCGGGAGGTGCAGCCGCGCCTGTTCGCCATGACGATGGACACCGAGGCGTCGCTGAAGGAGTACCTCGCCCTCCAGCTCCACCTGCCGATCGCGGCCCGGATCGGCCCGCTGGCCCGGATGTTCGATTTCGTGGCCACCGCCGCCCCCGGCGTCCGCGAGATCCTCACCATCGGCAAGCTGGCCTACGAGGTGCGCCAGGGCCATTACGACCTGGTGGTGGTGGACGGCGCCGCCACCGGCCACGTGGTGGGGCAGCTGGCCGCGCCCCAGGCCATCAACGAGCTGGTGCAGGTGGGGATCATCCGGGAGCAGACCAGGTGGATGCTCGACATCCTCTCCGACCCGGCCCGGACCGGCATGGTGATCGTGGCCACGCCGGAGGAGATGCCGGTGAACGAGACCATCGACCTGGCCGCCCGCCTCCGGGCCGAGACCGCCGTCGACCTGGCCGCGGTGGTGGTGAACCGGGTGCTGCCCGAGCTGTTCGGCCGGGGCGAGGAGGAGGTCTTCGAGAAGCTGGCCCGCCCGGAGAACGCCGCCGTCCTGGCCGGGGCGGCGGGGGAGGTGGGGCCCATCCTCGACGCGGCCCGGCTGGCCGTCACCCTGCGCCGCACGCGCGCCGGCCACCTGGAGCGGCTCCGGGCCGGCGTGGACCCTGCGGTCCCGCTGCTCTACGTCCCGTACCTGTTCCTGCGCTCCCACGGCCTGCGGGCCACCCACCAGGTCGCCGAGGCCCTGGCCGCGGAGCTGGGCTGATGAGCGACGGGCGACGGGGCCGAGCCGTGTCCCTCGAGCAGCTGATGGCGGCCAAGGAGATCGTGGTGTGCTGCGGCTCCGGCGGGGTGGGCAAGACCACCACCGCCGCCTCCCTGGCCGCCATGGCGGCGGTGCGCCACGGTGGCAAGGTCCTCGTCCTCACCGTCGACCCCGCCCGCCGCCTGGCCGACGCCCTGGGCGTGGCCGCCCGGGGCCACGACGCCAGGCGGGTCCCGGGGGGGGGCGGGGCCCCCCCCCGCCCCCCCGCCCCCGGCGAGCAGTGGGGGGCCCAGCAGCCAACCAAACCAGCCGGGGGAGACCAGGGGGGGCCCCCCCCCCCCCACCCGCCCCCCCCCCCCCGGCGACAAGCCAC
>JBQTJJ010000150.1:0-17188 GCA_052387235.1 Actinomycetota bacterium | reverse complement strand
CGCACCTGCTGGGCCAGGTAGAAGGGCTCGCCCATCTGGGCGATGAGGTCGAGCTGGGCCTCCAGCCAGTCGGCGTGCTCCTCCTCGCCGGACAGGATCTTCTCCAGCAGCTGCCGGCTGCCGTGGTCGCCCTCCTTGGTGCAGAGGGCCACGCCCTTGTTCAGGCGCGCGATGGCCTCGGTCTCGAGGGCCAGCGCCAGCTTCAGCTTCTCGGGCACCGTCTCGCCGACCTTCACCGGGCCGAGGCGCTGCAGGTTGGGGACGCCGTCGAGGTACAGGATGCGCTCGATCAGCATCTCCGCGTCCTTCATCTCGTCGATCGAGTCGGCCTTGACGTGCTCGGCCAGGTGGGCATAGCCCCAGTTCTCGCACATCTTCGCGTCGGCGAAGTACTGGTTGACAGCCGTGAGCTCGGCGGTCAGGACGTCGTTCAACAGCTCGAGTACCGCCTTGGTGCCTTTCACGGGGCGCTCCCTTCCTGGTCGGGGCCATTGGACCCCCACGCACAGGGCGGCGTCAAGCGGCCTGTGAACCCGAGCCCGATCCCGCACCGTGCTCGGCCAGCAGCTCCTGGAGCGCGGGCCAGCAGCCTCCACACCGAGAGCCGGCCCCGCAGTGGCGGGCCAGGTCGCGGGGGTCGGAGGCGCCGGCCTCGATGGCACGGCGGATCGTCCCGTCGGTGACGGCGCGGCAGTGGCAGACGAACATCGTCAGCGACCGTGCCCTGCCGGAACGGGCGCGTCGGCGGCGGTGCCGCGGGGCCGGCTGACCCACCCGGGCACCCCAGCCGCCAGCAGGGCGGTGGCGGTGCGGAGGGGGATGGCGCGAACCACGGGCCGGCGGTGGGCGATGCCGCCCACGGTGCACCGGGTGCCGTCGCCGTCGGCCACGATGCGGACCCAGCGAACCCGCCGGAGGCCGAGCTCGGGCACCGGCTGAGGGTTCCCTCTCATCACTTCTTAGGTAACCCTAACGAGAGAGGATTGTCAACGGGGAGTGCGCACCTTCACCGCTGATGGGCGGGGCACCACCAGGTGGTGCGCCCGCCCACGGTGGCGCGCTGCAGCGGCGCCCCGTCCCTGGGGCAGGCACCCCCGGGCCGGCGGACGGGCATGAGGTCGCCCGAGTGGGAACCGCCCCTCGACATCAGATCGTCGACGGCCCGGCGCAGGTGGTGGTGGAGCCGCCGCAGCTCGGCGGGGCTGAGCGATCCGGCCGGGCGGCGGGGGTCGAGACCGGCCCTCCACAGCGTCTCGTCGGCCAGGAGGTTGCCCACGCCGGCCAGGCGTGACTGGTCCATGAGGCGGGCCTTCAGCGCCACCGCCGGCGTGGCCAGGGCGGCCCGCAGGGCGGCTGGCGACACGGTCAGGGCGTCGGGGCCGAGCCGGTCCTCGTCCGGGTCGAGGAGGACCCCGCCCAGGCGGCGGGGGTCGCGCACCCTGAGATCACCGCCGCCGGCGAAGCGGACCAGGAACCGGTCCCAGGCGGCCACGTCGCGGTCGCTCGAGTACAGCAGGGCGTCGATACCGGCCGTGCCGTCCACCACCAGGCGCCCCGTCATCCCGAAGCGCAGCCCCAGCACCGGGCCGGCGTCCGACGTGTCGAGCAGCAGCAGCTTCCCCCGCCGGCGGGCGGCCGTGAAGGACCGGCCCGTGAGGCCCCCGGCCACGGCCGCCGCGTCCACCCCGCCCTTGAGGAACCAGGCGTCGGGGGCCTCGACCGAGGCGATGGACCGGCCGAGCGCCGCCTCGGCCAGGACCCGGTAGGCCTCGACCTCGGGCAGCTCGGGCACGGCGGGGCACCCTACCGGTGCCGCGTAGGGTGAGAGCCATGCCCGACCAGGCGGCGAAGACCCGCTGGACCGCTCAGTGGAAGGAGCTCTTCTCCGAGGTCGTCACCACCGGGCTGTGCACCGGCTGCGCCGGCTGCGTGGTCGCCTGCCCCCACGACGTCCTGGGCTACAAGGACACCGAGGGCGTCTACCGCCCGTTCCACCTGGAGGAGGAGCTGGGCCCGGCCGACTGCACCCACGGCCAGAAGGGCTGCACCTCCTGCACCCGGGCCTGCCCCCGGTTCCGCAGCTGGGAGAGCGAGATCGACCAGCACCTGTTCGGGCGGGTGCGGCACCCCGACGAGATGGACGGCGTCTCCAAGGACATCATCCTGGCCCGGGCCGTCGACCCCGAGATCCACGAGCGGGGCCAGGACGGCGGGCTGGTGTCGGCCATCCTGCTGTGGGCCCTGGAGCACGGCTACATCGACGCCGCCCTGGTGTCGTACCTGGAGGGCGACGGCAGCACGTGGAAGGCGATCCCGGGCGTGGCCCGCACCCGGGACGAGATCCTGGCCGCCTCCGGCAGCCGCTACACGTACTCGGCCAACACCATGGCCTACGCCGAGGCGGTGGAGGGTGGGGCCGAGAAGCTGGCCCTGGTGGGCATGAGCTGCCAGTCGTCGGTGCCGCCCGTGCTCACCGTGCGAAAGGCGGGCAAGCCGGCCCGGCGCTTCGCCCTCAACATCGGCCTGCTGTGCTCCAAGACGTTCGACGACGCCATCTTCGAGGAGCTGCTGGAGGCCAAGTACGGCCTGAAGAAGCAGGACATGGCCAAGATGAACATCAAGGGCGTGCTCCAGATCTGGATGAAGGACGGCGGCTACCACGAGGTCCCGCTCAAGGAGTGCCACGCCTGGACCCGCGAGGGCTGCAAGCTGTGCCCGGACTTCGCGGCCGAGCACGCCGACATCTCCACCGGCGGCATCGGCGCCTTCAACGACTGGACCCTCACCATCGTCCGCACCGACCTGGGGCGGGAGATCATCGTCAAGATGCTCGAGGACGGCACCATCCAGGGCCGGCCCGGCGACGACGACCCGGGCGCCATCGCCCTGCTGCGCAAGCTGTCCATCGTGAGCCGGCGGCGCTGGCCCGACACGGCCGTGCCCGACCCGAAGGTGGGCGTCCCGCCCAGGAAGCCGAAGGCGGCGCCGGCGCCCAGCTGAGCCCGGCGCGCTCGGCCTCGGCGATCAGGCCGGGGAGAGGGCCCGCCGGATCTGGTCGAGGTGGGCCCGGTCGTGGCTCACCAGCAGCTCGGCCAGGGCGGTGACGGTCATCGTCCCCCGCTCCTCGTGCACGCCCTCCAGGGCCCACTCGTCGTCCGAGAGCGACCCGAACAGCCGGAGGTTGGCGTCGCGCAGGACCCGCCAGCGCTGCAGCGAGTCCTTCACGTCGCGGTCCAGGGGCCCGAACCGCTCG
This sequence comes from Actinomycetota bacterium, assembly GCA_052387235.1. Classification (GTDB taxonomy): domain Bacteria; phylum Actinomycetota; class Acidimicrobiia; order Acidimicrobiales; genus JBQTJJ01. The sequence goes on along the minus strand of JBQTJJ010000150.1, from coordinate 13,935 downwards.
GCCCAGGCCCCCTCCGGGAACGCCACCAGCCACGGCCGGTCGACGGTGAGCATCATGCGGGCCCGCACGCCGTAGACGAGCTCGGCGTCGGCCAGGTGGGCCACCACGGTCGCGGCCGACCACTCGCCCGGCGCCGGCACCCGCCGCAGCGGGCCGGGATCGGCGCCGGTGACGAGCGAGACGAGGTCGAGGGCGGTGGCCCGCAGTCGGTCGATGACCCCGGCCGGGGGCGCCTTCGGCATACGCCCAACCTCACCACGTCCGGCCCCAGCCGACAACCCGGCCCGGCACGGTCACCCGCCCAGGGCCCGGGCCCGGGCGAACACGGCGTCGAACATGGGCTCGGTGAGGCGGCGGGTGAAGGTGTTCTGCTGGCTCGGGTGGTAGGAGCACACGACGGTGCGGCCGCCGGCGACCGGGACCTCCAGCCCGTGGCCGAAGGGCGGGCGGGGGCGCACCCCGGCCAGGCGCGCCACCGACTCGTAGGCGAACCCTCCCAGCGCCACCACCACCCGCACCGAGGCCAGCTCGTGCATCTCGCGGCGCAGGTAGCCGATGCAGGTGTCGCGCTCGAGCGGGGTGGGCTTGTTGTCGGGCGGGGCGCAGCGGACCACGGCCGCCACGTAGGCGCCGGTGAGGTGCAGCCCGTCGTCGATCGAGGCGCTGGTGGGCTGGTTGGCCCAGCCGCCCCTGTGCAGGGCCCGGAACACCCAGTCGCCGGACCGGTCGCCGGTGAACACCCGGCCCGTGCGGTTGCCGCCATGCGCGGCCGGCGCCAGGCCCACCACCAGCAGGGTGGCGTAGGGGTCGCCGAAGCCCGGCACGGGCCGGCCCCAGTAGGTCTCCGCCGCGTAGGAGGCCCGCTTCTCGGCCGCCACCTTCTCCCGCCACGCCACCAGCCGGGGGCAGGCCCGGCAGTCCACGACCTCGGCCGACACCCGGGCCAGTCCCGCCTCCGGCGCGGGGAGTTCGGGCACGGGCAGAGAGTAGGTTGGCGACCAGCATGGCGAGACGTCCGAAGCCGCCGCCGGCGACCATCGCGCTGTTCGTGCGCCACGGCGTCACGGCCACCACCGGCAAGGTGCTGCCGGGCCGGGCACGGGGTCTCCACCTGGCCGACGCGGGCCGGGCCCAGGCCGAGGCGGTGGCCGAGCGGCTGGCCCGCCTGAAGAAGATCGACGCCGTCTACTCCTCTCCGCTGGAGCGCACGCGCGAGACGGCGGCCGCCATCGCCAAGCGCCTGGAGCTGAGGGTCACGGCCGAGCGGGGCCTGCTCGAGTGCGACTTCGGCGACTGGACCGGGGCCGAGCTGCGGACCCTGGCCAGGCTCCCGGAATGGCGCACGGTCCAGCGCTACCCGAGCGGGTTCCGCTTCCCCGGGGGCGAGTCGTTCAAGGAGATGCAGCTGCGGGTCACCGACACGGTGGCGCGCATCCGGGACCGGCACCAGGGCCAGACGGTGGTGCTCGTGTCGCACGCCGACCCGATCAAGGCGGCCGTGGCGGATGCCGCCGGCACTCCGCTCGACCTGTTCCAGCGCCTGGTCGTCTCACCCTGCTCCATCACCGCCATCGCCTACGGCGCCGGCGGACCGATGGTGCTGGCCGTGAACTCGCTGGGCGACCTGGCCGAGCTGCGGGCCTCGTGAGGAGGGCGGCGTGAGCGAGTCGTACGAGCTGCTCGACGTGGACAAGCTCACCGTGGGCACGGTGGGCGTCCCGGGTCAGCGCCTGTTCCTGCTGCAGGCCAGGGCCGGCTCGGCCGTGGTCACCCTCAAGGTGGAGAAGGTCCAGGTGGCGGCGCTCGCCGCCCACCTCGGCACCATGCTCCAGAGCCTCCCGCGGCCCGGCGAGCTCCCCGACGACGACGCCCTCGAGCTGGACGAGCCGGCCGAGCCGGCGTGGGTGGTGGGCAGCCTGGCCGCCTCCTACGACGAGGTCCTCGACCGGCTCCTGCTGGTGCTGGAGGAGGCGGTCCCCGAGGACGAGGAGGGAGCCCGGGCCCGCTTCGGGCTCACCCGGGAGCAGGTGGCGGCCCTGGCCATACGCGGCACCCGGCTGGTGGAGGCAGGGCGCCCGCCGTGCCCGCTGTGCGGCTACCCCCTGGACCAGAGAGGTCACGATTGCCCCCGGACGAACGGGCACCGGCCGCCGACCCTGTAGCCCTCACGGTCCTCGCCCGGGGGGAGGTCGAGGTGCAGGGCCGGATGCCGTGGAGCTCCAACGCCACGTTCCTGGTGGAGCTGTGCCACGAGGGCACCCGCATGCCGGCCGTCTACAAGCCGCACCGGGGCGAGAGGCCGCTGTGGGACTTCCCCGACGGGCTGCACCGCCGGGAGGTCGCCGCCTACCGCCTGTCCGAGGCCCTCGGCTGGGGGATCGTGCCGGAGACGGTCGCACGCGAGGACGGGCCCTACGGCCCCGGCTCGCTGCAGCGGTTCGTGCCCGCCGACTTCGCCCAGCACTACTTCACCCTCCTCGAGCGCCCCGAGCTGCACGGCACCCTGCGCGCCATCTGCGCCTTCGACCTGGGGGCGAACAACGCCGACCGCAAGGGCGGCCACACGCTGCTCGGCGAGGACGGGCGGGTCTGGGGCATCGACAACGGGCTGTGCTTCCACGTCTCCCCCGGCCTGCGCACCGTGATCTGGGACTTCGCCGGCGAGCCCATCCCCGATCCCCTGCTGGAGGACGTGGCGCGGCTGGCGGCGGCGGCCGAGACCGGCCTGGAGAGCCTGCTCCACGCCGACGAGGTGGCGGCCACCAGGCAGCGGGCCCGGGCCGTGCTGCGCCACGGCCGCTTCCCCGACCCTGGGGGGTCGCGGCGGTCGTACCCCTGGCCCCTGGTGTGAGCGGGTGGTCCGCCCCCCTTTGCGCATTTCGCCCCGCGGGGCAGGAGTCCGCGGCACCGGAGGCGAATCGAAACACCGTGCGGGTGTCCACGCCCGCCAGGCGAAGGGGGCCCGGGATGTTCCGCCGTCAGCAGAAGGACCAGCTGGATCCCGCCGCCGGCGACGTCGCGCCGGAGCCGGCCGGCGTCGCCACCGGCGACTTCACCCCCTGGGACGAGTGGGAGGGCAACTGGGCCAGGGCCGAGCAGGAGCGTGTGGCCCACTGGCTGGCGGACCGGTTCGGCCTGAAGCCGCGGTCCGTGCTGGAGACGCAGGTGGAGCGCCTGACCCACGCGCTGGAGCCGGAGCGCTTCAGCGGCCCGGAGCGCCTGACGCACCCCGTCTTCGGCCTCGACGAGGCCGCCATCGAGGAGCGCCGGCACCGGTCGGACGCGGGCGTGGCGCCGCCCTCGATCGACGTGGACCTCCGTCACCCCGGCCTGGCGCCGGTCGGCCCGAGCCGCCACGAGGTCGAGACCGGGATCGGGATGCTCCGGGCCGAGCGGGACGCGCTCGAGGCGGAGGCGCGCGACGCAGCCCTCGCCGTGGAGGTGGAGCGGGCGGCGGTGGAGGCGCTGCGGCAGCAGCGCCGGGAGGTGGCCGAGGCCCTGGAGGCGGAGCGGTCGGCGCTCGCCTCCGTGCAGGAGGAGCGCCAGCGCCTGGTGAACGCCTTCCAGGCCGACCAGCTCGAGGCGGAGCGGGTCCGGAGCCTCCAGGCGGAGACGCGCATGCGACTCGATACCGAGATCGCGGCGCTGGAGGAGCGCCGCCACCGGCTGCTCGAGAGCATGGAGGACGCCACCGCCGCCGCCGACCGGGCCATTGCCGCCGAGCTCGCGGCCTACGCCGGGGTCGCCGAGGCCAGGGAGCAGGCCGGCAGGCTGCAGGACGAGCACTTCGCCATCTGGCAGGCGCTGGACGACGAGGTGGCCGCCCTCGAGCAGCGCCGGCGCCAGCTCCAGGGTGGCGAGGCCGACCCGGCCTGATCCGCCCTCGGGGGCCGGCCCGCCCGTCGGGCCGGCTGCTCAGCCGACCTCGACGGTGACCCTGTCGGCCACCAGCGGGTCGAAGGGCACGCCGGCGCCGTCGACCAGCACCACCCACAGCTCGTGCTCGCCCCCGCCCACGTCGTCGAGGGCGACCGTGGGCGTGGCGGCCATGACGATGCCCCGCTCGGTGGGCACGGGGGCGCCGGCGGCGGTGGGCTCCCGGTCGATGAACACGGCGTAGTGGCCCGAGGTCGCAGCCGTGCTCCCGTCCGGCGGGGCGAGGGTCACGCCCGACACCTCCACCCGCACCACCACGGGGTCCTTGCTGCTCTCCACGTCGGCCGCGGAGGCCTGCAGGGTGGGCGCCTTCACCGTGAACTCGGCCTCTGCCTCGGCCGGCCCCATGCGCCGGTGCCTGCCGTCGGCGATCACCACCTTCACCACGTGCGCGCCGGCGGCCAGCCCGGCCAGCTGGACCGTGTCCTCGGTGACCTCGTGGACGTCGTCGTCGTCCTCGGGGACCCTCTCGCCCACGGCGACGGGCTCCCTGTCGACGAACACGGCGTAGTGGCCTGTCCGCCCCGAGGTGTCGCCGTCGGGCTCCACGACCTCCACGCCGGCGCCCGAGAGCTCCAGCTCCACCGTGTTGCCCATGAGCACGCCGTCGTCGGGGACGCCCTCGACCTTCAGCTCCTCGCCTGCGGCGCGCCGGCGCAGGGCCTCGGCGGCCTCGGCACTGTCGTCGCCGCCGCAACCCGACAGGGCGAAGGCGGACCCCACCGCCACCGCCAGGACAACGGCCACTCGCCGACCACCTCTCACTCCTGACCTCCTCCGGTCGCACGGGCTTCGAGTGCCTCGATCAGCCGAGGCAGCACCTTGGTCACGTCGCCCACCACGCCGAGGTCGGCGACGGAGAAGATGGGCGCGTCCCTGTCCTTGTTGATGGCCACGATGTGGCTGGCCCCCTTCATGCCCACCAGGTGCTGGGTGGCACCCGAGATGCCGCACGCCAGGTACAGCCTGGGCTTCACCGTCTTGCCGGTCTGGCCCACCTGGTAGGCGTAGGGCACCCAGCCGGCGTCGACGATGGCCCGGGTGGCAGCCGGGGCCCCGCCCAGGAGACGGGCCAGCCGCTCCACCAGCTCGAACCGGGACGGCTCCCCCAGGCCGCGGCCGCCGGCCACCACCACCGCCGCCTCGTCCAGGGCCGGACCGCTGCGCTCCTCGGCGTGGTGCCGGGTGACGGCGGCGGCGCCGGCCGGACCGGTGTCGGGCACCTCCAGGGTCACCACCTCGGGGGCGGCCGCCTCCACCGCTGGCTCGGCCGCGAACGCCTTGGGCCGGAACACCAGGAGGCGGGGGGCGCCGGCGGTGAGACGGGCCCGCACCACGATGGTGCCGCCGAACACCGAGTGCTCGGCCACCAGGCCGGGCCCGGCCGCATCCGCGGACAGGCCCACCACGTTGGTGAGGACGGGCAGGTCGAGGCGGACCGACAGCCGACCGGCCAGGTCGCGCTGGTCGTAGGTGGTGGCCAGGAAGACGGCGTCGGGACGGTCGCCGCCCGCGATCCGGGCCGCCAGGGCCGCCGCCACCGGCACGCCGGGGAGCGAAGGTCCCAGCCCGGGGACCGAGAGGACCCGGGCCGCGCCGTGGCGGCCCAGCTCCGGCGCCACCGCCGCCGCGTCGTCGCCCCAGTGCACCGCCTCCACCACCCGGGCCGCCCGCCGGGCCGCGCCCAGCAGTTCCAGCCCCACCGGCAGGGGGACGCCGCCGGCCGACTCGGTGACGACCCAGATGCGCTCGACAGCCACCAGCTCAGAGCACCTTCAACCGCTCGAGGTACCCGATGATGCGCTCGTGGGCGTCGCCCTGGTCCTCCACCAGCTCGCCCGCCTGGCGCTGCTCGGTGGGCGCCACCTCGGTGATCTCCTGGCGGGCCCCGGCCCAGCCCACCTGGCCCGCCTCGATCCCGAGGTCGGCCACGGTGAGCTGCTCGACGGGCTTCGACTTGGCCGCCATGATCCCCTTGAACGACGGGTACCGGGGCTCCACCACGCCGGCAGTCACGGTGATCAGCGCCGGCAGGGGGCAGGTGACCTCGTCGTAGCCCGCCTCGGTCTGGCGCTCCACGTGCAGCGCGCCGTCCGCCACCGCCACCCGCTTGGCGAAGGTGACCGACGGCAGGCCCAGCAGCTCGGCCACCTGCACGGGCGTGGTGCCGGTATAGCCGTCGGTGGACTCGGTGGCGGCCACCACCAGGTCCGGCTCCACCCGGCGCAGGGCGCCGGCCAGCACCTTGGCCGTGCCCAGGGCGTCCGAGCCCACCAGGGCGTCGTCGCTCACCAGCACGGCCCGGGCCGCGCCCATGGCCAGCGCGGTGCGCAGGCCGCCGGTCTCGCCCCGGGGCGCCATGGACACGAGCACGACCTCGCCGCCGCCGGCCGCGTCCACCAGCTGGAGGGCCATCTCCACGCCATAGGCGTCGGAGTCGTCGAGGATGAGCCGGCCCTCGCGCACCAGGGTCCGGGTCCCGGGGTCGAGGCGGCCGGGGGTGGCGGGGTCGGGGATCTGCTTCACGCACACCGCCACCTTCATGCCCGCATACTCGCCCACCTGCGGGTGGTGTACCAACCGGGGTCGACTAGCGTCGAAGGCTTGACCGGAGGAGGAAACGTGGCAACGCAGGACGAGGTGCGACTGGCGGTTCCCGCCACCCCCGAGTTCCTGCGCCTCGCCCGGGTCACCGCGTCCGGCCTCGCCAGCCGCCTCGGCTTCTCCTACGACGAGGTCGAGGACCTGCGCCTCGCCATCGACGAGCTGTGCTTCGTCCTCATCGGCAGCCGGGGCAGGCGGGGCACGGTGGACATCCGGTACTCCATAGGCCCGGAGGCACTCGAGGTCGAGGGCGTGGGCAGCTTCGACGACGACGAGACGGATCCCATGCTGGCCGCCTTCTCCCGGCAGATCCTGGCTGCGCTCGTCGACGAGTACGCGGTGTACAGGAACGACGGCGGGCAGGCCTGCTTCCGCCTCGTGAAGCGCAGGCACGACACTCCCGGCCGGCCATGAGCACGGGGTTGACCGGAGCGGCGGAGCGGTCGGGCGCCGGGGCGCCGGGGGCGGGCACGTGACGTTCGACGCAGACCAGAGAGAGGACCTGCGACGCAAGTTCGCCGAGTTCGCCGAGACGCGCGCGCCCGGGACCCGCGACGAGCTGATCGAGGCCCATCTCGGGCTGGCCGAGTACCTCGCCCGTCGCTTCAGCAACCGGGGAGAGCCGCTCGACGACCTGGTGCAGGTCGCGTCCGTGGGCCTGCTCAAGGCGGTGGACCGCTTCGACCCCGGTCGCGGCGTGGAGTTCTCCACCTACGCCACCCACACCATCGTGGGCGAGCTGAAGCGCCACTTCCGGGACAAGGGCTGGGCCGTCCGCGCGCCGCGCCGCATGCAGGAGCTGTACCTGCGGCTCGGCAAGATCGTGAGCACGCTCAGCCAGGAGCTGGGCCGCTCCCCCACCATCCCCGAGCTGGCCACCGAGGCCCAGGTCTCCGAGGAGGAGGTGCTCGAGGCGCTGGAAGCGGGCCAGGCCTACCGGTTCGCCTCGCTCGACGCCCCCAGCCCGGGCGACGACGACGGCGACAGCATGAGCTCCCACCTGGGCCAGGAGGACGCCGGCCTCGTGGACGCCGAGCACCGCGTCGCCCTGTCGCCGCTGCTCGAGCAGCTCCCCCGCCGGGAGCAGACGATCCTGCACCTGCGCTTCTTCGAGGGCATGACCCAGTCGGAGATCGCCAACCGCCTGGGCATCAGCCAGATGCACGTGTCCCGCCTCCTGGCCCGGAGCCTGGCCCAGCTGCGCGCCTCGGCCGAGGACGCGTAGCGGGCGTGACCGGGCCCACGGGGTGAAGATCGTCCTCGTGGTGAACGCCACGGCGTCGGCCACCAGCGGCCGCACCCGTGAGCTGGTGGAGCAGGTGCTGCGGGAGCGCCACGACGTGACGGTCGTGCAGACCGTGGCCCGCCAGCACGCCTGCGAGCTGGCGCGCGACGCCGCCGTGTCGGGCGCCGACGCGGTCGTGGCCCTGGGCGGCGACGGCACCGTGAACGAGGCCGCCAACGGCCTGGTGGGGAGCGCCACCGCCCTCGGCGCCCTGCCCGGCGGTTCCACCAACGTCTTCGCCCGCACCATCGGCCTGCCCAACCGGCCCGTGCCGGCGGCACGCCGGCTGGTGGCGGCCCTCGACGCCCGCTCCATCCGCAGGGTGGGGATGGGGCTGGCCGGCCGGCGCTACTTCCTGTTCAACCTGGGCCTCGGCTTCGACGCCGCCGTCGTCGACCAGGTGGAGCAGCGGGCCGGCCTCAAGCGGTGGCTCGGCCACGGCCTGTTCGCGGTGGCGGCGGTGGGGACGTGGGTCAACGGCTACGACCGGGCCCACCCCCGCTTCACCATCCGCCTCCCGGACGGCGAGGCCATCGACCACGGCTTCTTCGCCATCTGCCAGAAGACGGATCCCTACACCTACCTGGGCCCCCGGCCCTTGTCGGTCGTCCCCGGCACCGGCTTCGACACCGGCCTGTCCCTGGTCGTGCTGCGAGACCTCAGCGCCAGCACCCTGGTGGGGGCGGCCGCCGCCGCCCTGGCCGGCGGGCGCCGGCTGGCCGGCCTCGAGTGCGTGGAGGTGCGCACCGGCCTGGACGGGCTCACGGTGGAGGGGCACGGCCCCTTCCCCCACCAGGTCGACGGCGACTACCTGGGCGAGGTGGCGTCCCTCGAGGTCACCCACCGGCCCGACTGCATCGACATCGTGCTGCCCCTGCCGGCCTGACCGGATTCCGGGAAGCCTGACGTTCGCTGGGCGGACGTCAGGCTTCCCGGAACCAGGCCGCGCCGGCGCTCATCGCCGCAGGGCCCGCAGCGCGACGTCGGGCACGTTGGTGATGAGCACGTCGACGCCGGCGCCGGCCAGGACGCGCACCCGGTCCGGGTCGTCCACCGTCCAGGCGTGCACCCGCATGCCCCGGGCGTGGACGGCCGCCACCAGCTCGGGCGTCACCACCTCGTGGCGCGGCAGGAGGGCGTCGTGGCCGTGGTCGGCGGCCAGCGCCAGCGCGTCGAGCTGGTCGTAGCCGGCCAGGGTGAGCCAGCCCGTCGACACGCCGGCGCCGGCGGCGCGGGCCGCGTCCGCCGAGGTGAGGGAGAACGAGGACACCACGACCTGCGCAGCCACACCCAGCCGCCGGGCCAGCGCCGCCGTGCCGGCGGCGGCCGCCTCGCCGGGGTCGAACCCGGGCTCGGTGGGCAGGTTCTTGATCTCGGCGTCCACCAGCAGGCCGGCGCACTCCTCGAAGGCGGCCTCCAGGGTGGGGACCCATCCCGGCAGCTCGGCCTGGGCCACGGTGGCCAGCACCCGGCCGTCGGGGAGGACCGGGTCGTGGTGCACCACCAGCACGCCGTCGCCGGTCCGGCGCACGTCCAGCTCCACGCCGTGGGCACCGAGGGCGCGGGCATGGCGGAACGCCTCGAGGGTGTTCTCCCGGCACGCGCCCCACGCGCCCCTGTGGGCGAGGATGGCCGTCATGCAGGTTTCTTTCCCCCTATCTCTTGCGGGCCCAGGGGCCAACCGCTACCCTTTTTTCACCGGGAGTTCGCAAGGACCTCACCTGGCCCCCATCCTTGTGAAGAAATTCACAAACCCCGGGCCCCCCGACCGTCTCGAAAGGATCTGACAGTGGCGCTCATGTGGAGCCGCTCCATCGACTGGGACACCGACGACTGGCGAGATGTCTCCGCATGCCGGGACACCAGCCCGTCGCTGTTCTTCCCGGTCGGCACCACGGGTCCCGCCCTCGAGCAGATCGAGGCGGCCAAGGCCGTCTGCCGCACCTGCCAGGCCCAGCCCCAGTGCCTCGAGTTCGCGCTCGCCACCAACCAGGAATCGGGCGTGTGGGGCGGCACCTCCGAGGAGGAGCGCCGCAAGCTGCGCCGCATCTGGCTCTCCCGCCAGCGCCAGGTCGCAGCCTGCTAGCAGGGCGCTCACCCCTCCCGCTTGCGGTCGAGGGGGACGCGTAGCTCCACCACCGTCCCGGCGTCGGTCTGCATCTCGATCGACCCGTCCAGCTGGCCCGTCACCAGGTCCCGCACGATCGACAGGCCCAGCGTCTCGGTGTGCTCGATCGAGAACGCGCCGGGCAGCCCCCGGCCGTTGTCCCTGACCTGGACCACCAGCACCAGCCCGTCGTTCTGCAGGGTCACCTCCACCCGCCGCTCCTTCTCCGGCCCGAAGCGGTCGGGGGGGAACGCGTGCTCGGCGGCGTTCTGGAGCAGCTCGTTGATCACCACCGCCAGCGGGGTGGCCATCTCGGCCGGGAGCTGGCCGGCCTCGCCCCGGGCCGAGAAGGCCACCACGCCCTCGGGGGTGAGGGCCGCCTCCCTGGCGATGCGCAGGAGGGGCTCGATGATCTCGTTGAACGGCACCTGCTGGCTCGGGTCGCGGGAGAGGATCTCGTGGACGAGGGCGATGGACCGGATGCGGCGCTCGGCCTCGGCCAGGGCCTCCCGGCCCTCCCCCTGGGGTTGGCGGCGGGCCTGGAGGCGAAGGAGCGAGGAGATGGTCTGGAGGTTGTTCTTGACCCGGTGGTGGACCTCGCGGATCGTGGCGTCCTTGGAGATGAGGAGCTGGTCCCGCCGGCGCAGGTCGGTGACGTCGCGCAGCAGCACCAGCCCGCCGGTCACCTCGTCGCCCTCGATCAGCGGGATGCAGCGCACCAGCACGATCACATCGGGGTGACGCCCCACCTCCTCGGTGACGGGGGTGGCCCGGAAGAACGCCCTCTGGATGGCCGTCTCCTCCACCCCCAGCTCGTCGAGGCGCAGGCCCTCGGCGTTGGAGTAGATCCCCATGCGGTGCAGGGCGTTGACGGCGTTGGGCGAGGCGTACTCCACCCGCCCGGTGGCGTCGAGGGTGAGCACGCCGTCGCCGACCCGGGGCGCCTCGGCGGTGGGGGCGTCCTCCTCCTCGAAGGGGAAGGTGCCGGCCACCACCATGCGGGCCAGCCGGTCGAAGGTCTCGACGTAGATCCGCTCCAGCTCGCCGGGCCGGCGCCCGCCCACCGACAGGGGCGACTCCCGGGTCAGCACCGCCACCAGCTCGCCCTTCCAGCGGACCGGGATGCACTGGACCCGGGCCCGCTCCCCCCGGTCGGCGCTGGCCTCGCCCTCCACGATCTCGCCCAGCCGCCAGGCCCGGATCACCAGCGGCCGCTCCGTCTCGCTGACGGGCCATCCCACCAGGTCGTCGTGGTAGAGCGTCTGGCTGGTCGTGGGGCGCATCTGGCCGAAGACCACGAACTGGTCCGACGCGGCGTCGACGGCCGGCACGAACAGCAGCAGGTCGGCCCGGGACAGGTCGGCGAGGATCCCCCATGTGGCCATGAGCCGCTGCAGGTGGGCCTGGCCGTCGTCGGAGAGGAAGGCGGGATCGTCGGCGTGGTCCTTCCCGGTGGCCGTCACGGGCGGTCCAGCGGCACGGCGTAGGGACGGCGCCCCCGGAAGCCGGACAGCTCCCTGTAGCCGGCGGCGCGCACCCGGGCCAGCAGGTCGGCGCTGCGATCGGCCACGTCCGGCAGGCAGTGGGCGTCGGAGGCGGTGGTGACGGGCACGCCCCTGGCCGCGAAGCGCCGGAGCAGCTCGGGGGCGGGGTAGGCGTCGGCGACCGGCTTGCGCCACCCGGCCGAGGACACCTCCGCCGCCATGCCGGAGGACGCGGCGGCCTCGGCCATGCGGTCGTAGAACTCGTCCGGGACCGACGGGACGCGGCCGGTGACCTTGCACAGGTCGGGGTGGGCCAGCACGTCGCACACGCCGGACGCGGCCAGCTCCTCCAGCGCGTCGGTGTACTGGCGCCAGGCCGTCTCGGTGCCCCGGCGGTCCCACTCGGCCGCCACCACCGGGTGGTCGTAGTCGTCGAACCCCCAGGCGCCGATCCAGTGCACCGAGCCCAGCAGCACGTCGAAGGGGTAGCCCTCCAGGAGGGCGGCGACCTTGTCCATCCGGCCGGCGTAGTGGTCGACCTCCAGGCCGAGGACCACCGGGAGCCCGGCCGCCTTGGCCGCCAGCCCCACCTCGACGTAGGCGTCGAGGTCCTCGTGGGCATGCTCGGCCCAGTAGGCCGCCATGGTGCGGCGCAGGGCCGGGTCGTCGTCGTCGTCCCAGAACCCGCCCAGCACGGCGTCGGCCTGGCTGAAGCGGAACAGGTGCTCGGTGACGGCGATCTCGGCCACGCCGGCCGACGCCGCCCGCTCGCAGTACCCGGCCAGCCGCTCCACCGTGATGGCCTCCGGCTCCCGGCCGTGGGGCCAGAGATGCAGGTGGTAGTCGAGCACGCGCTCAGGCCCGGCGGACGAGGGTGATGCCGTCCCGGACGGGGAGCTGCACGCACACCACCCGGGGGTCGGCCCGCACGCGGTCGTTGAAGGACCGGATGGCCTCGGTGTCCTCGTCGGTGTCGGCCGGGTCGAGGACCCGGCCGCTCCACAGCGTGTTGTCCACCACCACCAGCCCCCGGTCCGACAGCATGGGGAGGACGGCCTCCAGGTAGGCCGCGTAGCCGGTCTTGTCGGCGTCGACGAACACGAGGTCGAACGGACCGTCCAGGGTGGCCAGGGTGTCGAGGGCCGGACCGAGCCTGACGTCGATGCGGTCGGCCCAGGGGCTGGCGGCCACGAAGCGCCGGGCCACCTCCGCCGCCCTGGGGTCGATCTCGCAGGTGACGATCGTGCCACCCTCCCCCAGCCCGGCCGCCATGGACAGGGCCGAGTAGCCGCTGAAGGTGCCGATCTCCAGCACCCGCCGGGCGCCCGTGGCCCAGACCAGGAGCTCGAGGAACCGGCCCTCGACCGCGCCCACCATCATCTGGGGGGCGTCGAGGGAGCGGTTGGTCTCGGCCGCCACCTCCTCGAGGAGCGGCGCCGGCGGGGTGGAGTGGGCCTCGGTGTAGGCCTCGATCGCGGGATCGACGACAGGCACGCGGGGAGGCTACGCCCAGATGTGCTCGGCGACGCGGAGGAGCCCGGCCATGTCGCTCACGTCGGTCTCGAAGTACGGGACGGGCACGACGAGGTCGCTGGCCACCGACAGCTCGGCCCGCTGCTCGGCCTCGCGCTGGGCCACCACCTGGAAGCGCAGGAAGCTGTCGGCCACCTCCACCAGCACGCGCGCCACCTGGGCCGGGTCGCCGACCTCGGCGGGGATGCCGGCCGCGGCCCGGGCCGGATCCTCGGTGAGGGCGGTGGCCACGGCGCCGGCGTCCTCGTCCAGCAGGTAGGGGGGCAGTACCCGGTTGAGGACCACGGCCCCGAGGTGGAAGCCGCGCCCGGTGAGGGCACGCACGAACAGCTCGGCCTCGTGCAGCGGCGCCGCCTCCAGCGTGCTCACCACCACGTGGGTGGTGCGGTGGTCGCGGAGCAGCCGGCTCACGGCCCGGGCCCGCTCCACGAAGCCCGGCGCCATGGTCTGGAACAGCGAGAAGAACTCGGCGATGTCCTGGAGGAACTGCGAGCCGAGCACCCGGTCGGCCACCGTGAAGAACGGGCGGGAGGCCAGGTTCACCACCCGGGACCGGGCCGGGGCGGTGAGCACCCGGAGGAACCGGCTGGAGAAGAAGTCGGCCATGCGCTCGGGCGCCTCGAGGAAGTCGAGGGCGTGGCGGGTGGGCGGGGTGTCCACCACGATCAGGTCGTAGCTGCCCCCGGAGTGCAGGTCGTAGAGGCGCTCCATGGCGATGTACTCGTGGCTCTGCACGAAGCGCCCGGCGACGTTCTCGTAGAGCTTGTTGTCGAGTATCCGCCGGGCCGTGCGCCGGTCGGGGGCGTGGCGCGCCACCAGGTCGTCCCACGACTGCTTGGTGTCGAGCATGGCCGCCCACAGCTCGCCCCGGGCCTGGTGGCCGGCGTCGGCGAAGGCCGACGCCCGGACCCCCCTGGCGTCGGTTCCCCGGGCGGCCACGCCCAGGGCGTCGGCCAGGCGGCGGGCGGGGTCGACGGTGAGGACGA
>JBQTJJ010000149.1:0-12896 GCA_052387235.1 Actinomycetota bacterium | reverse complement strand
GCTGATCTCGCCCACCGAGAAGGGGGGTACCTGCGTGCGGATGCGGAAGGCGCTCTCGTCCGGCGCCGACCGCCGGGAGGCGCCGGCCGGCTAGGGACTGCGAGTCAACTACGTGAGTGAAGGGGCGGCGCCGGTCTGCTTGCCGATCGGGAAGGATCGGTACCGGACAAGGGAATCCAACGAGCCCCGGGCAGACCGGCGTCGCCCCTTCCGAGCAGGTAGTTGACTCGCAGTCCCTTAGCGCCGGCGCCACTGCTGGGCTCAACCGGGCAGCACCTTCAGGGCGCGCCGGCGCTCGGCGGCCAGCGCGGCCCGCGCCGCGTTGGCGCCGCACGCCCCGTGCACCCCGCCGCCGGGGTGGGCCGAGGCCGAGCCCAGGAACAGCCCGCCGATGGGCGTCTCGGCCCGTCCCGTGCCCGGCACCGGCCGGAAGACCAGCTGCTGGTGCAGCTGGGCCGTGCCGCCGTTGATGGCCCCGCCCGCCAGGTTGGCGTCGGCCGCCTCCAGGGCCGGGGGCGTGAGGATGTGGCGGCCCCGGATCACGTCCCGGAACCCCGGGGCGAGGATCTCGATCTCGGCCTCGACGCGGTCGGCCATGGTCTCCGCGTCGGAGGCGTCCCAGTCCCCGGTGATGCCGGCGTCGCCGGCGTCGCCGCGCACGTGCCGGGGCACGTGGGTGTAGGCCCACACCGCCTCCTTGCCCTCGGGGTGGCGGGTGGGGTCGGCCCGGCCCTGCTGGCCCACGATCAGGAAGACGGGGTCGGGCACGAGCCCGAGCTGGAGCTGGGCCGACTGGACGGTGAGGGCGTCGACCCCCTCGGCGACGTGGACGGTGCCGGCCTGCCGGGCCGCCGCCGCCTCCCAGGGGACGGGGCCGTCGAGTGTCCAGTCGACCTTGAAGGTGGCGTTGTCCCACTCGAAGTGGTCGAGGGCCCGCACCAGGCGGGGCGGCAGGTGCTCGGCGCCGATCAGGTCGAGGTACAGGGCCGGGGCGGCCACGTCGGCGACGACCGCCCGGGCCGCGTCGATCTCGTCGCCCTCGGCCGTGCGCACCGCGACCGCCCGCCCGCCCTGCACCACGATCGACGACACCGGTGTCCCGCACTCCACCCGGCCGCCGGCCGCCTTGAGGCGCGACACCAGGGCGTCGGTGAGGCGGCCGGCGCCGCCCTCGGGCACGGGCCAGCCCACCTCCTGGCCGAGCGAGGCCAGCAGCCAGCCGATCATCCCGCCCAGTGCGGACTCGGGGAACACGTCGGTGTGGAGGGCGCAGCCGGCCAGCAGGCGGCGGGGGCCGGGGCCCGCGAACTCCTCCTCGCCCATGCGCCGGACCGAGAGCATGAGGAACCGGACCAGGTCCACCAGCTCCGAGGGGCGGGAGCGGGCCAGCAGCCTCAGGGTGCCCTTCACCGGGGGGAGGGGCGACAGGAGGCAGTCGAGGAGGGGGCCACCGAGACGCTCCCACCGGGCGTAGAGGCGGCGCCACGCGTCGCCGTCGCCGGGGTGGAGGGCGTCGAAGGACGCGGCGGTGACGTCGATGTCGGTGGACAGGACGGGGCAGGTGCCGTCGGCGGCGGGATGGGCCAGCACCACCGGCGCCCGCCGCCAGCGCAGGCCGTGGTCCTCGAGCCGGAGGGACCGCAGGACGGGGGAGGCCGCGGCCAGGGGGTAGAAGGCGCTGAAGACGTCGTTGACGAAGCCCGGCTCCACCAGCTCGGCCGACTTCACGGCCCCGCCGGGCTCGGGCTGGGCCTCCAGGACGACGACGTCCCAGCCCCGGTCGGCCAGCAGGTTGGCTGCCACCAGCCCGTTGGGGCCGGCGCCGATCACCACCGCATCGGGCATGGGCCGAGCGTAGGCGGACTACAACTGCAGGCATGGCAGACGGCGGGCGGTGGGGCGTGCAGCCCGGGTACGACGACTTCCGGGGCCGGTGGCGCGAGGCGCCCCTGGCCACGATCGACGCGGTGCTGGCCGCCATGGGAGCGGGCCGGCGCCCCGAGCCGGCGCCGCCGGGGACCACCGACCCGGACAGCCCGGTCCACGTGGTGCGGGAAGGGGAGGCGGCGCCCCTGGCCGGGCGGTGGCGGCTGCGGGCCGAGGACGGCGGCGACACCGTGGTCGACGGCGCCCTGCCGCCCGACCTGGCGGCGGGGTACCACCTGCTCCGGCGGGAGGAGGACGGCCACGAGGCCCGGCTGATCGTCACGCCGGACGCCTGCTTCCTCCCCGGCGACCTGCGCACCTGGGGGTGGGCGGTGCAGCTCTACGCGGCCCGGTCGGGCGCCAGCTGGGGCATCGGGGACCTGGGCGACCTCGACCGGCTGGGGCGCTGGTCGGCGGGCCAGGGCGCCGGCATGGCGCTCGTGAACCCGCTGCACGCGGCCCAGCCGGTGGGGCAGCAGCAGGCCAGCCCCTACTCGCCGTCGACCCGGTGCTTCCGCAACCCGCTGTACCTGCGGGTCGAGGAGGTGCCCGGGGCGGCGACGGCCGGCGCCGGCCTGGAGCGGCTCGCCGCCGCCGGCCGGGCCCTGAACCGGGACCGCCTCATCGACCGCGATGAGGTGTGGCGCCTCAAGTCGGCCGCCCTGGAGCACCTGTGGGCCGGGTTCGCCGGCGATCCCGGCTTCGACCGCTACTGCGAGGACCAGGGGCGCCCCCTCGCCGGCTACGCCACGTTCTGCGCCCTGGCCGAGGAGCACGGCGTGCCGTGGACCGACTGGCCGGCCGGGCTGCGGGACCCCGGCGGGCCCGACGTGGCCGCGTTCGCGGCACGGGCCGCCTCCCGGGTCCGCTACCACCAGTGGCTGCAATGGCTGCTGGACGCGCAGCTGGCCCGGGCCGGCGCCGGCATCGGCGTGGTGCAGGACCTGGCCATCGGCGTCGACCCGGGCGGGGCCGACACCTGGCTGTGGCAGGACTGCTTCGCCCTGGACATGCGGGTGGGCGCGCCGCCCGACGAGTTCGCGGCCCTGGGCCAGGACTGGGGGCTGCCCCCGTTCGACCCGTGGCGGCTGCGGGCCGCGGCCTACGAGCCCTTCATCGCCACGCTCCGCTCGGCGTTCCGGGGCGCCGGCGGCGTCCGCATCGACCACGTGATGGGCCTGTTCCGGCTCTTCTGGGTGCCCCGGGGCGCCAGCCCCGCCGAGGGCACCTACGTCTCGTACCCGTGGCGCGACCTCCTCGGCATCCTGGCCCTGGAGAGCCGGCGGGCCGGCGCCTGGGTGGTGGGGGAGGACCTGGGCACGGTGGAGTCGTACGTGCGGGACGAGCTGGCCCGCCGGCGGGTGCTGTCGTACCGGCTCTTGTGGTTCGAGCCCGAGCCCCCCCGGACCTGGCCGGCCCAGGCCCTGGCCGCCGTCACCACCCACGACCTTCCCACCGTCGCCGGCCTGTGGAGCGGCACCGACCTGGCCGAGCAGGAGGAGCTCGACCGCGACCCCAACGTGGAGGGCACCCGCGCCATACGCAAGCGCCTCCAGGAGTGGACCGCGGTGGACGAGTACGAGCCGGTGGACGGGGTGGTCCAGGCCACCTACCGCCTGCTGGCCGAGGCACCGAGCGTGGTGCTGGCCGCCTCGCTCGACGACGCCCTCGGCGTCGAGGAGCGCCCCAACCTGCCCGGCACGACCACCGAGCGCCCCAACTGGTCCCTCGCCCTCCCGCTCCCGCTGGAGGCGATCGAGGCCGACCCCACGGTGGCGGCGGTGGCCGCCGCCGCCAACCGCCGCCCCCTGTCGTCTCCTGCGCCTCCCGAGTAAATAGCTCGCCAAAATGGCGAGCTATTTACTCGGGAGTGGGGGTTTAGGCTCGGGTGGCGATGGACCTGCCCGTGATGCCGCCGGTGGCACCGATGCTGGCCAAGCTGGCGCGGGAGCTGCCGCCGGCGGGGGGCGTGCTGTACGAGCCCAAGTGGGACGGGTTCCGCTGCATCGTGTTCCGCGACGGCGACGAGGTGGAGCTCGGCAGCAGGAACACCAAGCCCCTCACCCGCTACTTCCCGGAGGTGGTGGACGCGGTGCGGGCCGAGCTGCCGGACCGGGTGGTGCTGGACGGCGAGATCGTGATCGCCGGGGAGCGGGGCCTCGACTTCGAGGCCCTGCTGCAGCGCATCCACCCGGCCGACTCCCGCGTCAGGCGGCTGGCGGGCGAGACGCCGGCGTCGTTCGTGGCCTTCGACGTGCTGGCGGTGGGAGACCATGACGCCCGGCCCCTCCCGATGGCCGAGCGCCGGGCCCTGCTGGTGGAGGCGCTGGCCGGCGCCCGCCCACCCGTCCACCTCACGCCCTGCACCGGCGACCGCGACGTGGCCACCGACTGGTTCCACCGCTTCGAGGGGGCCGGCCTGGACGGCGTGGTGGCCAAGCCCGTGGGCCTGCCCTACCGGGAGGGCGACCGGGCCATGCTCAAGATCAAGCACGAGCGCACGGCGGACTGCGTGGTGGCCGGGTTCCGCTGGCACAAGAGCGGCCCGGTGGTGGGGTCGCTCCTCCTCGGCCTCTACGACGGCGAGGGCGTGCTCCACCACGTGGGTGTGGCCGCCGCCTTCTCCATGGCCCGGCGCAAGGAGCTGGTGGCCGAGCTGGAGCCCTACCGGGTGGCGACGCCCGGGTTCGACGGCCGCGCGCCCGGCGGCCACAGCCGGTGGAACGCAGGCCGCGACCTTGCTTTCGAGGCGCTGCGCCCGGAGCTGGTGTGCGAGGTCGCCTACGACCACCTCGAGGGCGACCGCTTCCGCCATGCCACCAACTTCCGGCGCTGGCGGCCGGACCGCCGGCCCGAGTCGTGCACTTACGCCCAGCTCGACGCGGCCGTGCCCGAGGAGCTGGCCGCCGTGTTCGGGGCCCGGTGAGTAGCCCCACCGCCGGCGTCGACGCCTACGTGGCGGCCTGGAACACGGCCGACCCGGACGAGCGGCGGGCCCTCCTGGCGCTCGCCGTCACCGACGACTGCGAGTACCACGGCCCCAACGGGCGCACGGCGGGGCCGGCTCAGCTCGACGCAGCCATCGCCGAGGCTCGTGACTACGTCCCCGGTGCGCGTGTCGTCAGAGTGGGCGAGGTGACGGGCGAGAGCCCCCGGTGGACGTTCGGCTGGGCCGTCCTCGGCCCCGGCGACACGGCCGTGATGCAGGGTACCGACGTAGTGGAGACGGCCCCCGACGGGCGCCTCCGGCGCATCCAGGTATCCGCCGCCGGCGACTGAGCTAGCCGGCAGGGCACTGCTAGGTTCTGCGCGCATCGTCCCAGGGCTGAAGGAGAACCGGTCGTGACCATGACCCCCCCCAGGCAGAAGGTCGACCGTGACGAGGTCTTCCTGGAGTACACGAAGAGCATCTGCCCGGTGTGCAAGACGGTCATCGACGCCGAGGTGAACGTCAAGGACAACAGGGTCTTTTTGCGCAAGCGCTGCGCCGAGCACGGCAAGTTCGAGGCCCTGCTGTACTCCGACGCCGAGATGTACTTCAACTCGATGCGGTACAACAAGCCCGGCACCTACCCCCTCGAGACGCAGACCGAGGTCAAGGACGGCTGCCCCCTCGACTGCGGCCTGTGCCCCGAGCACAAGCAGCACGCCTGCCTCGGGATCATCGAGGTCAACAGCGGCTGCAACCTGGACTGCCCCATCTGCTTCGCCGACTCGGGCCACCAGCCCGACGGCTTCTCCCTCACCATGGACCAGGTGGAGGCCGGCCTCGACGCCTTCGTGCGCTCGGAGGGCGATCCCGAGGTCGTGATGTTCTCGGGCGGCGAGCCCACCATCCACCCCCTGATCCTCGACTTCATCAAGATGGCCCAGGACAAGGGCGTGCACATGGTGACGCTCAACACCAACGGCATCCGCCTGGCCCACGACCGCAAGTTCGTGCGCGAGCTGGCCGAGCTCAAGCCCACGATCTACATGCAGTTCGACGGCTTCGACCCCGAGACCCACATCAAGATCCGCGGCCGGGACCTGCGCGAGGCCAAGCAGAAGGCGCTGGACAACTGCGCCGAGTTCGGCCTGGGCGTGTCGCTGGTGGCGGCCATCGAGAAGGGCCTCAACGAGCACGAGCTGGGCGACATCATCCGCTTCGGCGTCAAGCACCCGGCAGTGCGCTCGGTGGCCTACCAGCCCGTCACCCACTCCGGTCGCCACGTGGAGTTCGACCCCATGCAGCGCCTCACCAACGCCGACATCATCCACGGCCTGGTGGACCAGTGCGGCGACTGGTTCAGGCTCTCCGACTTCGTCCCCGTCCCATGCTGCTTCCCGACGTGCCGCAGCATCACCTACCTGCTGGTCGAGGGCGACAACGTGGTGCCCATCCCCCGCCTGGTGGACGTGGACGATTACCTCGACTACGTGAGCAACCGGGTCATGCCCGACATGAGCGTGCGCGGCGCCCTGGAGAAGCTGTGGAGCGCGTCGGCCGTGCCCGGCACCGACGGCAACACCGCCAACCAGCTGGAGTGCGCCACCTGCGGCATCGACCTGCCCGAGGCCCTCAAGGACATCGCCGACAAGTCCTTCATGGTGGTCATCCAGGACTTCCAGGACCCGTACACCCTCAACGTCAAGGCCCTCATGAAGTGCTGCGTGGAGGAGATCACCCCCGACGGCCGCCTCATCCCGTTCTGCGCCTACAACTCGGTGGGCTACCGGGAGGAGATCCGCGAGCAGCTGAGCGGCGCCTTCGTGCCCACCATCGTGCCCAACGCCACCGAGCTGCAGCCGGTCCTGCTCACCACCAAGTACGGGTCCAAGACCTTCGGCGGCAACGGCCGCAACGGCGAGACGGACCCGTCCAGGCACGTCCCCGCCGACGCCACCAACATCGGCAAGTCCCTCCGATAGGTGTGACGGGACTGGACGCGCCCGAGGGCGCCGGGCGGGGATGGGGTCCCCGCCTCGGCGAGGAGGCCGGGGTTGGGGCCCCGGCCGGGGCAGATGACATCGACGTCAAGCTGTGCTGCGCCGCCGCCTACCAGCGGGACGCGGTGGCGCTGATCCTGGGGGAGAGCTACCACCCGGGCGGCCTCGACCTCACCCGCCGGCTGGGGCGGGCCCTCGACCTGCGGCGGGGGCAGCGGGTCCTCGACGTGGCCAGCGGCCCCGGTGCCACCGCCTTCCTGCTGGCGGCCGAGTTCGGCGTCGACGTCGAGGGGGTCGACCTGGGCGACCAGGCGGTCGCCGGCGCCAACGCCAAGGCGGCGGCCAGCGGGCTGGCCGGGCAGGTCCGGTTCACGGTGGGCGACGCCGAGCGCCTGCCGCTCGACGACGAGTCGGTGGACGCGGTGGTGTGCGAGTGCGCCTTCTGCACCTTCCCCGACAAGGCCACCGCCGCGGCCGAGATGGCCCGGGTCCTCAGGCCGGGCGGGAAGATCGGGATCACCGACGTCGCCCTCGACCCGAACCGGCTCCACGACGAGCTCAGGACCCTCGCCGGCTGGGTGGCGTGCCTGGCCGACGCCAGGCCGGTGGAGCAGTACGTCGACCTCCTCGCCGGCGCCGGCCTGAAGGTCACACTTCGGGAGGACCACGACGAGGCCCTGGCCCGCATGATCGAGCAGATCGACGCCCGGCTCATGGCCTTTCGCATGGCCAAGGTGCCGGCCCTGGAGGCCATCGACTTCGACACGGCCCGCCAGCGGGTGGCCCTGGCAGGGCAGGCCGTCCGGGACGGCATCGCCGGCTACACCCTGCTGGTGGCCGAGAAGGCCTGATCCTTCCTCCCGCGCCGGCGGTGGGGCAGACTCTCCCCATGGGCCGACCGCTCGTACTCGTCGCCGCCATCGTGCTGTCGGGGGTGGTGGTCGCCGGCTGCGGCTCGGACGACGACGACGGCGAGGCCGCCACCGACACGACCGCGGCTGCCGGCACGCCGGTCGCGCTCGAGGCCGCCAACTTCGCCTTCGATCCCACCGCCATCGAGCTGGCGGCGGGCGAGGCGGTGACCTTCGTGGTGGACAACGCCGATTCGGTGAGGCACAACCTCACCATCGACGGCACCGACGTGGACGAGGACCTCGAGCCGGGCAGGACGACCGACGTGCCCGCGACCCTCGACGCCGGGACCTACGCGTTCCGCTGCGAGTACCACCCGGCCCAGATGCAGGGCACCATCACCGTCACGTAGGAGCGGGTCGGTCCCCGGCCCGGCCGCCTCGCGGCCGAGCGGCCGAGCGGCTGACCTGCTCGCCTGCCGACCGCTCACGTCGTGGGCACAAGGGCCGGGACGTCACCTCCGGGGCCGGGTCCGCTCAGCTCCGCCCCGGCGGGCAGACGTTGCCCTGCCCGTGGGACCGGCAGCCGTTGGGGGTCGTGGTCGGCGGCGTCGTGGTCGTGGTCGTGGTGGTCGTCGCCGGCGGCCGGGTCGTGGTCGTGGTGGTCGTCGCCGTGGCCCCTGTCGTCGGTGCGGTGGTCGTCGTGGACGCGGGTGGCGGCCGCGTGGTCGTGGTGGTCGTGGCCGGTGCCGGTGGGGCGCCGGCGGCCGGGGGCGTCGATGCCGGCGCCGGCGCGCCGCGCCTGGGGGCGGCCGGCCTGGGCGCCGTGGTAAACGGGCCGGCCGTGGGCCGGTCCTCGGCCGGGGGGGCCGTGACCGGTGAGGTGGCCGGCGGGGTGGTCTGCGGCAGGGGGCCGGCGGCATCGGGCGGCGGCTGCAGCCCGGGCGTGAGGCGCACGGCGCGGGCGATGCGCTGCAGCAGCTCGGTGCCCGACCAGTCCTCGACCTCGAGGCGGCGCAGGCCGAGACGGTCGTCGTCGGGACCGGCCAGGTGCACCGTGTCCTGGTCGTCCTGGTGGAACGCGACCTCGTAGCGCCGGCCCACCTCCTCCCGCAGCACCGCTTCGATCCCGCTGGCGTTGGCCCGCTCGGCCCCGTAGGCGCCGAAGGGGTAGGCGAAGGCGACCGGGCGCCGGCCCGTGTGGCGTTCGAGGGCGCCGTCGGCCTCGGACAGGTCGGTTCGTACCCGGGCCCGGTACTCGGCCAGCGACTCGCCCGGGGCCAGGCTGGTGAGCGCCGGCAGCGAGTCGCCGCCCTTCACCTTCTGCTCGCGGTGCAACGAGGCGGTGTGCGACTGCAGGTCCCATCGACCCGAGCCGGCGTAGCTGTCGAGCCGTTCCCACGACGCGTAGTAGATGCCGGGGCTCTCGGCCGCGCCGGTGATGACGAACATGGTCGCCTTCATGCCGGCCTCTTCGAGGAGCGGATCGGCGAACATCATGGCGTCGGTCCGGCCGTCGTCGAAGGTGATCATCACGGACTTCGGGGGCAGTGCCGGTCCACCGGCGAACGCGTCCGCCACCTGGGTGGCGGTGACGGCGTGCATGCCGGCGGCCCGCAGCGCGACCAGGTGCTCGCCGAACCGGTCGGCCGAGATGACGAACCCGCCCTCGCCGTCGGAGGCCGAGCCGATGCCGTGGTAGGCCAGGGCCATGACGTGGTCGTCGTAGGCGGGCACGGCCCTGGCGGCCGAGGCCAGCGTCGCCCCCGACAGCGTGGGGAGCGACGGGGGCCACAGCGCCACCAGGGCCCGGTCGCGCACCAGCCGGCCCTCGGGTGTGAGGGTGGTGTAGCCCACGAAGGGGAGGGCCGACAGCGGCAGCGCCACCAGCCCGATGAGGAGCTGGCTCAGGCGGAGGCGGGTGCCGGCGTGGCGGTGCCGGCGACGCCTCATCGGTCCGCGCCCACGCCGCCGGCGGCCGGCACGGCGCCGTCACTGGCGCTGTCGTCACGACCGGTCGGGGCGAAACGGGACGGGCGGGGGCGGTCCGCGACGGCGGCGAGCGGGCGCTCGTCGGGCGCCCCGACCCCGCTCGGGAGGGCGATCACCAGGCCCGGGTCCACCACGGCGTGCTCCACCGTCGAGGCACGGGTGCCCCAGCGGGTGTCGCGCATGGTGAGGATGCCCCAGTACGTCTGGAAGACCAGGACGGACATGTAGAGGGCCACGAAGGTCATCCCGTGGTACCAGAGCCCGTCGTGGCGCTTGAAGGCGTAGTAGAGCGAGTACAGGAGGGCCATGGCATAGGTGCCGATGATGTAGAACCACAGTCCTCCTGCCTCGCCTCCCACCAGCCGGCCGAACACGGCGTGGAGCACCACCCAGGGCGCCATGAAGGGGAAGGCGATGGAGGCGTAGGTGAACACGGCCGCGGCCGGGTTCTTGCGCCAGAAGTAGCGGAGCACCTGCATGGACTCCCGCAGCCAGGACTTCTTCCAGCGCAGCTGCTGGCGGAAGAACCGGGGCAGCGAGTCCGGGGCCACCGTCTCGGCCCGGGCCGACGCCTGGTAGACGACGCGGTGGTTGAGCAGGATGCGGTTGGTGAGGGCCCGGTCGTCGCCGAAGGTGGCGGGCCGGCCCAGGAAGGTCTGGAACTCCCAGGCGTCCAGCAGCGGGAGGACCACGCTGCGGCGGTAGGCGGCGCAGCACCCGGAGGCGCACGTCACCGTGCCCGACAGCAGCGACTCGGCGCCCTTTATGACCCGGAAGGCGGAGAAGTACCGGACCTGCTGCATCTTGGTCATCCAGTTGTCCGCTGCGTTGCGCACGTCGGCGTGGCCCACCACCGCCCCCACCCGCCGGTCGGCGAAGGGGGCCACGATGGCGGCCACGGCGTCGTCGTCGAGGTAGGAGTCCGAGTCGACGAAGCAGAGGATCTCGCCCCGTGCCCGCCGGATCCCCTCGGCCATGGCGGCCCGCTTGCCGTAGTTGCGCCCGAGGGTGACGGCGTAGAGCTGGGGCCAGCGCGCCTTGGCCTCGAGGATGCGCTCCCAGGTGGCGTCGCTGGAGCCGTCGTCGACGGCGATGACCTCGAGCCTGGCCCCCGGGTAGTCGACCGCGATGCACGAGGCGATGGTGCCGATGATCCCGTCCTCCTCGTTGAAGGCGGGGATGATCACCGACACGGTCGGCCGGTAGCCGGTGTCGGGGACGGACCGGTAGAAGAGGGCGAGGACGAACCGGCCCAGCACGTAGAACACCACCGCGATCGAGTAGGACGCGAACAGCGGGTCCCGGGCGAGGGTGGCGAAGGTGAGGTCCTTGGTGAGCCACACGAAGCCGAGGATGGCGACGGCGTAGACCGCCACCACCGCCTTGAGGAGGGCGCGCAGCAGGCGCAGGATCACAGGAGGATGACGTTGCGCTCGCGGCTGGCACGGGTGGTGCCGGTCGCGTCGAACACCAGCGGTGCGGCGGCGACGACGGCGTCGTAGTCCAACTCGGGGTGGGCGGTCAGGATGACCACGCAGTCGGCGGCGGCCAGCAGCTCGTCGCACAGCGGGACGGACCGGAGCACGCGCTCGCCGCCCTCGTCGGCCCCGGCCCGGTCCCCGGCCCGCCGGTTGCTCAGGTTCACGGACGCCACGTACGGGTCGTGGTAGGCGCAGTCGGCGCCGGCGTCGAGCAGGTGGCGGAGCACCCGGAGGGCGGGGGACTCCCGGACGTCCTCGACGCCGGCCTTGTAGGCCAGCCCCATCACCACGACGCGGGCGCCGCGGACGGCCTTGCCCACACGGTTGAGGGCCTCGCCGATGCGGCCGGCCACGTAGGCCGGCATCCGGTTGTTCACCGACCGGGCGTGCTCGATGAACCCGATCCCGAACCCGAGCCGCTGCTCCACCTTCCACGACAGGTAGCTGGGGTCGATGGCGATGCAGTGGCCGCCGACGCCGGCGCCCGGCCAGAAGGGCAGGTACCCGAACGGCTTGGTCGCGGCCGCGTCGAGCGCCTCCCAGATGTCGACGCCGATGGCGGGGGCGATGGTGGCCAGCTCGTTGACCAGCGCGATGTTGACCTGCCGGAACGTGTTCTCCACCAGCTTGGCCATCTCGGCGTTGCGCGGCGACGACAGCGGGACCACCTGGTCCACCAGCGCCGCGTAGAAGCGGCAGGCCAGGTCGGTGTCGGCCGGGCCGACGCCGGCCACGATCTTGGGCGTGCTCCGCATCGAGCGGCCGCTGCCCGGATCCACCCGCTCGGGCGAGTACGCCAGCGCGAAGTCCCTGCCCGCCACCAGCCCCCTCCGCTCCAGGATGGGCTGCACCAGGTCCTCGGTGGTCCCGGGATAGGTGGTCGACTCGAGGATCACGAGCTGGCCGGGGCGCACCACCAGGGCCACGTCGTCGGCCGCGGCCCGCACCAGCGAAAGGTCGGGCCCGCCGTCGCGCAGCGGGGTGGGGACGGCGATCACGATGACGTCGGCCGCCACCAGCACCCGGTGGTCGGTCGTGAACTGGACGCGCTCGAGGCCGTCGAGCTGGTCGTCGGCCACGTCGCCCACGTACGACCGGCGCTCGCGCAGCGATCGGACCTTCCCCGCGTCCACATCCAACCCGATGAGACCGAAGCCGGCCTCGCCCGCCGCGACCAGGAGGGGAAGCCCCACGTAGCCGAGGCCCACCAGCGCCACGGTGGCCGATCGCTCGTCGAGGCGCCGGGCCAGGACGTCGAGCGGCGCAGGGGCGGGCGCGGTGGGGGCTTCGTGGCGGGTGGTGAGATGCAGCGGCGTCATGGGCGTCCTCGCTGGGTGGCGTCGTGGTGCGCGACAGACGAAAATCGGCCCTGCCCGGGGCCTCCTTGAGCCGCCGGAGGGATGCGTCCCCAATCGGTGGTATGCCCCCGGCGCCGGCTTCTGAGGGTTCGTCGGCCTTCGCAGGGACCGGGGAGCTCGGCCGGGCCGGCGCGAAGAAGGGCCCTCCGACGACGGGTCTGCCGGCGCTTCCCGGGTCAGGCGAGGTCGGCGTGGAGGGTCAGCCGAGCCCGTGCACGCCGGCGGGGGCCCGCTTCGCGCTCCCACGGGTCACCTCCCGGCTCGAACATAGTGGGGGCATGGAGATCAGGCCGGTGGCCCCGCACGAGGTGGACGAGGCGGGCGACGTCACCCTCGCCGCGTACGTGTCGCTGCTCGGG
>JBQTJJ010000148.1:0-18824 GCA_052387235.1 Actinomycetota bacterium | reverse complement strand
ATATCGGTATTGGTGGCCGACCCGCACTTGTTGCTTGCGAGCATCGGGGTGGCGTAACGCCGCCGGCCAGCCAAGCCGCCGATGGCGGCCCCCTGGGGGGGCGGAAATTGTGAGGCCGCGCGGTGGGGGCCGGCCCCGCCGCCCACCGGAGCACGATCGAGCTCGACGAGGAACCTACGGTTCCGACGTCGAAACGTCGCCGCCGAGGTACGCCGCCTTGACCGAGTCGTCGTCGAGCAGGGCGGCGGCGGTGTCGCTGCGCACGACCCGGCCCGTCTCCAGCACGTAGGCCCGGTGGGCCCGGCGCAGCGCCTGGGCCGCGTTCTGCTCCACCAGCAGGATGGTGGTTCCCTGGCGGTTGATCTCGGTCACGATGTCGAAGATCTGGGCCACCAGCTTGGGGGCCAGGCCCATGGACGGCTCGTCCAGCAGGAGCACCTCCGGCCCGGCCATGAGCGCCCGGCCGATGGCCAGCATCTGCTGCTCGCCGCCCGACAGCGTGCCGCCGGGCTGGCGCCGGCGCTCGGCCAGGCGGGGGAAGAGGCCGAAGACACGCTCGAGGTCCCGGGCGCCGGCGGCCTTGTCCTTGCGGGCGTACGCGCCCATCTCCAGGTTCTCCATCACCGTCATGCCGGGGAAGACGCCGCGGCCCTCGGGTGCCTGCGAGAGGCCCCGCTCCACCAGCCGGTGCGCCGGTACCCCCACGATCTCCTCCCCCTTGAAGCGGATCGAGCCCGAGGTGACGGGACGCAGCCCGGAGATGGTCTTCAAGGTGGTGGACTTCCCGGCCCCGTTGCCGCCGATCAGGGTGACGATCTCCCCGGCGTCCACGGTGAGCGAGATGCCCTTGAGGGCATGGACCTTGCCGTAGTGGACGTTGACGTCGGTGAGCTCAAGCAGCATCGTCGGTGGTCCCCAGGTAGGCCTCGATGACCCGAGGGTCGCGCTGCACCGACGTGGGCGGGCCCTCGGCGATCTTCTCCCCGAAGTCGAGCACGGACACCCGGTCGCACACACCCATGACCAGCCCCACGTCGTGCTCGATGAGCACGATGGTCAGCCCCGAGGCGCGGATCTTGCGGATCAGCTCGATCAGCTCCCGCTTCTCGGTGGGGTTCATCCCCGCCGCCGGCTCGTCGAGGAGCAGCACGCTGGGACCGGTGGCGATGGCCCGGGCGATCTCCAGCCGGCGCTGGTCGCCGTAGGGGAGGTTGCGGGCCAGGTCGCCCGCCCGCCGGCCGATGCCCACGTAGTCCAGCAGCCGCCGGCCCTCGACACGGCCGGTGTGCTCCTCCCGGCGGTGCCGGGGCGATCCCGCGATGGCACCGGGGACGCTCGTCCCGTGCCGGGCGTCGGCACCCACCATGACGTTCTCGAGGGCGGTCATGTTGGGGAAAAGGCGGATGTTCTGGAAGGTGCGGGCGATGCCGGCCTGGGTGATGCGGTGCGGCCTCTGGCCGACGATCGGCCGGCCGTTGAGGTGGATGCCGCCCGATGTGGGCCGGAAGACGCCGGTGACGCAGTTGAACAGTGTGGTCTTGCCGGCGCCGTTGGGGCCGATGATGCCGAAGATCAGGCCCCGCTCGACCGCCATGGACACCTTGTCGAGGGCGACCACGCCGCCGAACTCCATGGTGAGGTCCCGCAACTCGAGGACGACGTCGGCCGTCCCCGCCCCTTCGCCCTCGGTGGGCGCGTCAGCCAGCAGCTCCTCCAGGGCGTCGCCACCGTTGTCCGCGGCGAGGAGAGCGTCCCGCTCCTCGTCGCCGGCGGCCGGCATCCCCGCCGGTGGGCCGGCCTCCTGGGCGGCCTCGACGACGACGACCGCCTCGTGCGGGACCGTGGCGAGGGCCTGCTCGGGGGTGGCCGCCTCGGCCAGCTCGGCGGCCCGCTGGCGGCTGGGCAGCAGGCCCTGTGGCCTGAACACCATCATGGCCACCAGGGCCAGGCCGAACAGCAGCACCCGGTACTCGGTGATGGTGCGCACCTCGCCGCCGGTGATGGTGTTGAGGCGGGCCGTGAGCCACTCGCCGGCCGCCGCATCGCGAAGGTACTCGGGGATGGCGCCGATGGCGAAGGCGCCGGCGATCACACCCGGGATCGAGCCCATGCCGCCGAGCACCACTGCGGCCAGGATGATCACAGAGAAGAAGAACGGGAAGTTGTCGGGGTTGATGAAGCCGACCTTGCTGGCGAAGATCCACCCGGCCAGGCCGCCGATGCACGCCCCGATGGCGAACGCCCACAGCTTCATGGTGAAGGTGTGCACGCCCATGGACTCGGCCGCGTCCTCGTCCTCTCGGATCGCCGCCCACGCCCGGCCCACCCGGGAGTGAGACAGGCGCACGACCACGACGAGGGCCACCCCGATGGCGGCCAGGGCCAGGTAGTAGTACGGGAGTGGGAGCAGCGCGAACTTCCACGGCCCCAGCTGGCTCGGATGGGCGATGCCGCTGATGCCCCTCGCCTCGCCCAGCGAGGCGCTGTTCTGGGCGACAATGCGCACGATCTCGCCGAAGCCGAGGGTGACGATGGCCAGATAGTCGCCCCGCAGGCGTAAGGTGGGCGCGCCGAGCACCACCCCCGCCACCATGGCGAAGATGACGGCGAACGGCAGCGCCTCCCACGCCGTCCACCCGTGCGACGTGGTGAGCACGGCCGTCGTGTACGCGCCGACGGCGAAGAAGGCCACGTAGCCGAGGTCCAGCAGCCCGGCCGCCCCCACCACCACGTTCAGGCCAAGGGCCAGCAGGACGTAGATGCCGACCGGGAAGAAGAGCACCGCCTGCGAGTACCGGGAGAGCTGGGACGGCCAGGCGATGGCCAGGGCCGCCAGCGCGAAGAGCACGATCGCCTTGGTCCACAGCGGCTGCCGGGACCACCAGCGCGCGACGGGGTCGACGAGGGCGATCCGCCGGCGGAGCTCGGCCACCCTGGCCCTGGCGTTCATCAGGCCCGCGCCCGTCCGAGGGACTCGCCGAGCAGGCCGGTGGGGCGGAACATGAGCACGACCACCAGCACCGTGAAGGCGAAGACGTCGGTCCACTCGCCACCGAGCACGGTGGCGCCCCAGTACTCGAGGAGGCCCAGCAGCAGGCCGCCCAGCAGGGCGCCCCGGATGTTGCCGATCCCTCCCAGGACGGCGGCGGTGAACGCCTTGATGCCGGGAAGGAAGCCGATGTCGTACCGGACCGATTCGAGGAACACCCCGTAGAGGGTGCCGGCGGCGCCGGCCAGCAGCCCGCCGAGGAAGAACGTCAGCATCACCACGCGGTCGATGTTGACGCCCATGAGGGCGGCCGTCTCCGGGTCCTGGGCCGTGGCCCGGATGCCGCGGCCCAGCCGCGACCGGGCGATGAAGCGCTCGAGGCCGATGGCCAGCACCACGGCGGCGACGATCACGAGGATCTTGTCGGTGCGGATGGCGGCGCCCTGGAACTCGAAGAGCTTGCGCTTCTCGAGCACGCGGGGGAAGCCCAGGAACTCCCGGCCGTAGCGCGCTGCGAACAGCTCCTGCAGGAACAGCGAGACCCCGATGGCGGTGATCAGGGCGGCCAGCCTCGGTGCCCCCCGCCGGCGGAGCGGCCGGTAGGCCACCCGCTCGATGGCCACCGCGGCCACGCCCGAGGCGAGCATGGCCACGATCATGACGGGCAGGAGTATCCCCACCAGGGCCAACCCCGTACGGGGGCCGTCGCTGATCTCGACGCCCAGGCCGTCCATGGCGAACAGGGTGGCGAAGATCCCGATCATGAAGATCTCGGAGTGGGCGAAGTTGATCAGCCGCAGCACGCCGTAGACGAGCGTGTAGCCCAGCGCGATGAGGGCATAGATCGCGCCCGCTGTGAGTCCGTCGACGGTCTGGGGCCAGAACTGGTCGCGGAGGCAGGTGAAGCAGTGCTCTATGGGAGTCTCCTACGAGACGGGAGGCGCCACCCGACGCCTCCCGTCTCGCTCGATGTCCGTTGGGCTTCTAGGCCGCGAGCTCGGAGGTCTTTCCCAGCTCGACGATCTTCCCGCCCTTCACCTCGTACACGAACACGTCGCCGGCCTTCACGTTGCCGTTCTCCTCGAACTCCACCCGCTTCGAGATGCCGTCGAAGCCCTCGAAGGACTCGACGTAGGCGAGCAGCTTCTCGCGGGTGTCGTTGCCGGCGACGATGCCGTCGATGAGGATGCTGGCCGCGTCGTAGCCCTCGCTCGAGTACGTGCCGGGGTCCTTGCCGACGATCTCCTTGTACTTCGTGGCGAACTCGCCGGGCGCCCCTTCGAGGTCGGGCGTGGCCAAGCGGCACGGGCAGCTGAGGAGGGCGCCCTCGCCGCCGGGTGCGCCGGAGGAGACCACGAAGCCCGGGTCGAGCGAGCCGTCGCCGCTGATGAACGTCGCATCGACCTCGGCGTCGGCCAGCTGCTTCTTGAGCCGGCCGGCCTCGTTGTAGTACCCGCCGTAGAAGACCATGTCCACGGAGGCGGCCTTGACCTTGTTGACGGCCACCGAGTAGTTCTGCGACTTGGGGTCGATGGCGTCGGTGGTGGAGGTGTCGATGCCCGCGTCGGTGAGGAGCTTCACCACGCCCTCCCACAGGCCCTTGCCGTAGTCGGTGTTGTCATGGACGAGGGCGATCTTCTTCGGCTTCAGCTTCTTGGTGACGTAGTCGGCGATGCCCTGGGCCTGCACATTGTCGTCCGGGATGATGCGGTGGAAGACGTCGGTGGCGGGGTCGGTGGGCAGGGTCGCGTTGGTGGCCGAGGCGCTGACCATCACCAGCCCGGCCTGCTGGAGGTCGGGCAGGACGGCGCGCGTCTCACCGGAGAAGGTGGGGCCCACCACGCCGATGATGGACTCGTCGGGGATGTATTTGTCCTTCTGGCCGGGGGCCTGGGCCGGGTCGCCCTGGGTGTCGAACTCCTTGATGGTGAAGTTGAACTCCTCGTGCTCCTCGTTGGCTTCTTCGACGGCGACGCGCATGCCGTCGCGGATGTTGATGCCGAGGTTGGCGTTGGGTCCCGTGAGGGGCCCCACGAAGGCGAGCGCGAAGTCCTTCTTGGCGCCAGCCCCGGTGGTGTCGGTGCTACCGCTGTCGGTGTCGTCGTCGTCGTCACCGCAGGCAGCCATTACGAGCGTTGCGGTCATCAGGACTGCGATGACTCGCCACAGTTGGTGCTTCGGGCGCATCCTCAGCCTCCCGTTCCCTGGGGTAGGTCCCGGAACGAGCATACGCACGACATGACCGGATGGCGTGTGACCCCGGCTGTGTACCAGCATGAAGGGGTGGCGCTCGAAATCGTATGCCCGGGTTTGCCCGGTTCCGACGGCCGCTCCGGCGCCTCGTTGGAGCATCTGCGCCGGCGCCTGCGGGAGCTGAGCCCCGTGGTCGTGGCCTTCAGCGGCGGGGCCGACTCGGCCTTCCTGGCCTGGGTCGCCAACGACACCCTGGGCCCGGCGGCCACGGCGGTGACCGCGGTCTCGCCCTCTCTGGCTCCCGAGGAGGAGGCCGATTGCCGCTCCCTCGCCCGGGAGTGGGGCCTGCACTGGAAGGCGCTGCCCACCGACGAGCTGGCCGACCCGTCGTACACGGCCAACGACGGTCAGCGGTGCTACTGGTGCAAATCGGCGCTGCTCGACGCCCTGGCTCCGCTGGCGGGCGACGGCGCGTCAGTCCTGCTGGGCGTCAACCTCGACGACCTCGACGACCACCGCCCGGGTCAGGTGGCGGCGGCCGAGCGGGGGGCGGTGTTCCCGCTGGTGGAGGCCGGGTTCACCAAGGCCGACGTCCGGGCCGAGTCCGCCCGCCTCGGGTTGCGCACCTGGGACAAGCCGGCCGCGGCCTGCCTGGCGTCCCGAGTGCCCTACGGGACCCCCGTCACCATGGGCGTGCTGTCCAGCGTGGCCGCGGCGGAGTCGGCGTTGCGGGCGCTCGGCTTCCGCCAGCTGCGGGTGCGCCACTACGGCGACCTGGCGAGGATCGAGCTGGAGGTGGCCGAGATCGAACGGGCGGTGCGGGAACGGGAGGCGGTGGTGGCCGCGGTCCGCGGCGCCGGCTACCGGTGGGTGACCCTCGACCTCGAGGGCTTCCGGTCGGGCAGCCTCAACGTCGACCTCGACGGTGCGAAGGGAGACCGGCCGTGAGCACGGCGAGGGTCCGGCTCACCTTCCCCGAGCACCTCATCACCCAGCCCGTCATCGCCCGCATGGTGCGCGAGCACGACGTGATGCCCAACATCCGCCGCGCCAAGGTGGAGGACAAGGTCGGGTGGATCGTGTGCGAGCTGGCCGGCGAGCGCGCCGCGGTGGAAGGGGCGATCACCTGGCTGCGGGAGGTCGGCGTGGAGGTCGACCGCCTCGGCGACGTGGTCGAGGGCTGACCGGGCGTCGCCGTGCCCCCGCTCCCAGGCGATCTCCCGACTGCCCTCCGCACGTGAACGGGACGGGCGGGGTGGAGAGTCGGGCCGAGGCCCTGGCCCGGGCCGTGGAGGAGGCCCTGCCCGGATGGGTGGAACGGTCCGTCGAGCGGCTCCTGGGCACGGATGCCGGCGCCGCCCGCCAGGAGGTCCTGGCCGAGGCCCGGCGGGCCGGCGACCAGGCCCGGGCCGAGGTGGGAGGCCGGGTCCGGGCCGTGCTGGCGCTCGACATCGACGAGCAGGCGGCCAACCCCCTGGCGATCCTGCGGAGCGCCGTGCGGTACCCCACCGAGGTGCTGCGCCGGGCCGGCGTGGCGCCCGTGGCGCGTGACCAGTTCTCGGAGGAGCGCTTCCCCGACGACGTCTACGACCTCACGCCGGCCGCCTTCGCCGACATCGACCCGGCCCTGCAGCAGCCGGGCATCGAGTGGGGCGCGGCCAAGGCGTGGGCCCACATGCGGCGCCACGAGGCGCGGCGGGAGGAGCAGCCATGACCCGCATCGCCGCCTATGTCCCCGACCTGATGGACCGCTCCAAGGTCGCCTCGGCCGGGGGGGGAGACGTCACCTTCGTGCGCTCGCCCGCCGACCTGGCCGGCGCCGGGGCCGACCTCGTCGTGGTCGACCTGGCCCGCCCCGGCGTGCTCGAGGCCCTGCGCGAGCTGGGCGGCACCCGCTCCGTGGGTTTCGCCAGCCATGTCGACCGCGAGCTCATCGAGGCGGCCAGGGAGGCCGGCTGCGACCGGGTGCTGGCCCGCTCGCAGTTCTTCGGGTCCCTCCCCGGGCTCCTGGCGTAGAAGCGACTGGATGGTCGCTTCTCCATCTCCGTGACCATTGCCGTGCAGTGGAGAATCCCATCAGTTCCGCCCTCCGCGTGCCGATAGCACTGCGTGCCCACCTGGACCTGGAAGTGCTTCGTGGCCCTGGGAGTGGTGGTGGGCGTGGCCCACTTCACCGTCGACTCGGTCTTCGTGCAGACCGGGTTCTACCTCGGCCTCGGCCTGGCCGGGGTGGTGGCCACCCTCGTGGGGGTCCGCCGCCACCGCCCCGAGTACCGCACGCCGTGGTACCTCTTCGCCGCCGGCCTGGCCCTGTTCCTCGCCGGCGACGGGTTCTTCTACTTCTACAAGGTGGTCCGCCACGTCGACCGGCCGTTCCCCTCGGTCGCCGATGCCTGCTACCTGGCCAGCTACCCGCTCCTGGCCGGCGGGCTGCTCCTGCTCCTCCGGCGCCGTACCCCGGGCGGCGACCGGACGAGCCTCATCGACGCCTCGATCATCGCCACCGCCTCGGGCGTGCTGGCATGGGTCTACCTCATGGCTCCCTCGCTGGCCGGCTCCACGCCGCTGCTGGAGCGTCTGATCTCCATGAGCTACCCGCTCATGGACCTGGTCCTCCTGGCGGTAGCGGCCCGGTCGGCCCTCGGCGCCGGCTCCCGCCGGCCGGCGTACCACCTCCTGGGCGGCGCCGTGGTGTGCCTGCTCGGCGCCGACATCGCCTACGCCGTGATCCAGCTCACCGGCTCCTTCGACGTCGGTTCGCCCTTCGACGCCGGCTGGATGGGCTTCTACGTCCTCTGGGGTGCGGCCGCCCTCCACCCGTCGATGCGCACCCTGTCGGCACCGGCGCCCGTCACCGAGGCCCGCTTCGGCCGGGCCCGCCTGGTCCTGCTCGGAGCCGTGGTCCTGCTCAGCCCGGCCGCCCTCGGCGTCGAGGCGGTCAGGGGCGTCTACACCCACGTGCCGGTGTTCGCGGCCGGTTCCGGTGTCCTGTTCCTCCTCGTCACGGCCCGCATGTCGGGCCTGATGAGCGACATCTCGGGCACCGCCGTCCGGGAGCGGGCCCTCCGCCGGGCCGCCGCCGCCCTGGTGGCCAGCACGGACCGCGACACCATCTACCGCTCCGCCCTACGGGCCGCCCGCGACCTGGCGGGGGACCACGTGGTCTGCCGACTGGTGGACGGGCGGGCGGGTGAGCACCGGGTCGTGGCCGCCGACGGCGGCATGCCCGTCACCGACGCCGACGTCGACGACGTCGGCGCGCTGCGGATCCTCGCCGCCGATGCCGGCGGCGGCCGCCACGAACTGCTCCCCGGCCGCCACGAGGACCTGCTGCGCTCCCTCGCCCTCGACGCCTCGACGCCGTTCCTCCTGGTGGTGCCGGTCGAGGTCCACGGCGCCATCCGGGGCGCCTTCGTCCTGGCCGCGGCCTCGACCTTCGCCTCCGGGGTGGGCCAGGGCATGGAGACGCTGTCCTCGCAGCTGGCCCTGGCCCTCGAGAGCGCGGCCGTGACCGAGGACCTCCACCTGCGCCAGAGCGAGGCCCGGTTCCGGTCGCTGGTCCAGAACTCGTCCGATGCGATCACCCTTCTCGACGCCGGCAGCGTGGTCCGCTACCAGACGCCGTCGGTGGAGCACGTGCTGGGCTACCGGTCCGGCGATCTGCTCGAGACCCGGCTCCTCGAGCTGATCCACGCCGACGATCGCCCCCGCATGTCCCGCTTCCTCGACGAGGCGGCCACGGCGGCGGGCGTGCGGCCCGCCATCGAGGTGAAGATGCGCCACGCCGACGGCGGCTGGCTGGACGTCGAGTCCATCGCCAACAACATGCTGGGCGACGACAACGTGCGCGGCATCGTGCTGACGACCCGTGACATCAGCGAGCGCAAGCACCTGGAGCGCCAGCTCACCCACCAGGCCCTCCACGACTCCTTGACGGGCCTGGCCAACCGGGCGCTGTTCATCGACCGCATCGAGCACGCCCTGGACCGCCAGACCCGCGAGACCACCTCGCTGGCCGTGCTGTTCATCGACCTCGACGACTTCAAGACGGTGAACGACGGCCTCGGCCACACGGTGGGCGACCAGGCCCTGGTGGCCGTGGCCGAGCGCCTGTCGCTCGCCCTGCGCTCGGGCGACACCGCCGCGCGCCTCGGCGGTGACGAGTTCGGCGTGCTGCTGGAGGGGATCGAGGATCCCTCCGTCGCCTACGAGGTGGGGGCCCGCCTGCTCGAGCAGCTGAAGGAGCCTTTCACCGTGGACGGCAACCTGCTCAGCATCGAGGCCAGCCTCGGCATCGTCGTCAGCTCGGCCGGCAACGACGCCATCGAGCTCCTGCGCAACGCCGACGTGGCCATGTACAAGGCCAAGGGCCAGGGCAAGGGACGCTTCGAGGTCTTCGAGGTCGGCATGCACGCCGCCGTGGTGGAGCGCCTGGAGCTAAAGGCCGATCTCGGGCGGGCGCTCGAGAACGGCGAGTTCGTCTCCCACTACCAGCCCATCGTCCGCCTCAGCACCGGCCGCATCGTCGGCGTCGAGGCCCTCGTCCGCTGGCAGCATCCCACCCGGGGGCTCCTGCCGCCGTACGCCTTCATCGGCCTGGCCGAGGACACCGGCCTCATCGTGCCGATCGGGCTCGACGTCCTGCGCGACGCCTGCCGCCAGGTGCTGGCGTGGGACAGCCTGCGCACCAACGACCCGCCGCTGCGGGTGAGCGTCAACCTCTCGGCCCGCCAGCTCCAGAACCCGGCGCTCGTGAGCGACGTGAGCAGGACGCTGGCCGCGGTCGGCATCGACCCGGCCAGGGTGACGCTCGAGATCACCGAGAGCATCCTGATGTCGGACACCGAGTCGTCGGTGGCGACCCTGCGCAGGCTGAAGAACCTCGGCGTGGCCCTCGCCCTCGACGACTTCGGGACCGGGTACTCGTCGCTCAGCTACCTCCAGCGCTTCCCGGTCGACATGCTCAAGCTCGACAAGTCCTTCGTGGACGGGCTGGGCCAGGGCGAAGCCGAGGACTCCCGCCTGGCCCGGGCCATCATCGGGCTGGGCCGCATGCTGCACATGCAGATCACGGCCGAGGGCATCGAGCAGCCGGTCCAGCTGCACCGGCTCCGCGAGCTGGGCTGCGACCTGGGCCAGGGCTACCACTTCGCCAGGCCCCTTCCCGGGCCCGAGATGGAGGCCCTGCTGGGTGTGGCCGACGCCATCGCCGGCGTGTCCGACCACGGCTCCGACCAGCCCGCCTCCGGATCCTGAGTCAGCGGCCGGGAGGGTCCTCGTCCCGGCGGCGCTCCACCGTCCAGCCGGCGTCGGTGATGGTGCGGCTCTCGAAGAACAGGCAGCCCTCGGGGCACGCGAAGGGGTCGAGGAGGGACACGTCCAGCCGGCAGCGCTGGAGCTTCTCCTCTCGTGAGGTGGAGCGCTCGACGTAGTGCCGGCAGTCCTTGCGCACTGCCATGCCCGTATCGTACGGGCCCATGGCCGAGCGGCTGGTGGTGGTCGGAGGCGACGCCGGCGGCATGGCGGCGGTCACCCAGGCTCGCCGCCGGCGCGACGACCTCGAGATCGTGGCCCTGGAGAAGGGCCGCTGGACCAGCTACTCGGCCTGCGGCATCCCGTACCTGCTGGGCGGGGACGTGGCGTCCCTCGACGACCTGGTGGCCCGTAGCCCGCAGACCTTCCGCGACCAGCTGCACATCGACGTCCGCACGGGCCACGAGGTGACGGCCATCGACCTCGACGCCCGCAAGGTGGAGGTGCACGACCACAACCACGGTCGCACCTTCGTGCTGGGCTTCGACATCCTCCACCTCGGCATGGGCGCGGTGCCGGTGCGCCCCGACCTGCCCGGCATCGACGGATCCCAGGTCCACGGGGTGCAGAACCTGGAGGACGCCTCCCGGCTCCTCGGCCAGCTGGGCCCGGAGGGCCCGCAGCACGTGGTGGTGGTGGGCGGCGGCTACATCGGGCTGGAGATGGCCGAGGCCTTCGTCAAGCGGGGCTGCCCGAGCGTCACGGTGGTGGAGCGGAGCGCGGAGGTGATGGGGACCCTCGACCCCGACATGGGCGCCCTGGTGGCGGCGGCCATGCGCAGCTTCGGGATCGAGGTGCGCACCGGCGTCGAGGTCACCGGCTTCGGGCCCGGCACCGTGCACACCGGCGATGGTGACCTGGCCGCCGACGTGGTGGTGCTCGGGCTGGGGGTGGTGGCCAACTCGGGGCTGGCCGTCGCCGCCGGCATCGAGACGGGCGACAAGGGGGCCATCGCCGTCGACTCGCGCCAGCACACCTCGGCCGAGGGGGTGTGGGCGGCCGGCGACTGCTGCCTGTCCCACCACCTGGTGGCGCGCCGGCCCACCCACCTGCCTCTCGGGACGGTGGCCAACAAGCAGGGCCGGGTGGCGGGGATCAACATCGGGGGCGGCTACGCCACCTTCCCCGGCGTGGTGGGCACCGCCACCACGAAGATCTGCTCCACCGAGGTGGCCCGCACCGGGCTCAACGAGGCGGAGGCGGCCCGGCTGGGCCTGGCGTGGGAGGCGGTCCGGATCACCAGCACCACCCGGGCCGGCTACTTCCCCGGCTCGGGCGAGATCACGGTGAAGATGCTGGCCGAGCGGGGCACGGGCCGGCTGCTGGGCGCCCAGCTGGTGGGCCAGGAGGGGGCGGCGAAGCGCATCGACGTGGTGGCCACCGCCATCACCTGCGGGCTCACGGTGGGGGAGGTCATCGACCTCGACCTGGCGTACGCCCCGCCGTTCGCCCCGGTGTGGGACCCGGTGCTGGTTGCGGCGCGCCAGGCGGCGCGGGCGGTGGCCGCACCCGGGCCGGGCGATTAACACGTCGGAAACAAGGAGGCCACTGGGGGGAAACAACCTTTCGCAATGCTTCACTCGCCCCGATCAGCGGGGCAAGGGGGAGGAACCGGATGGAGTTCGACAGCGGCAACACCGCCTGGGTACTCACCTCGGCGGCCCTGGTCCTGTTCATGACGCCGGGCCTGGCCTTCTTCTACGGGGGCATGGTCCGGTCCAAGAACGTCCTCGGCATGCTCATGCAGAACTTCTTCTCCATGGGCCTCGTGAGCGTGCTCTGGGCCCTGGTGGGGTTCAGCCTGGCCTTCGGCGACGGTGGGAAGTGGATCGGCAACTTCGACTTCGCCGGCCTGAAGGACATCGGCGACGCCGCCCTCACCCTGCCCGGCTACGTGAAGGTGGGCGACGTCGACCTGGCGCTCACCATCCCTCCCATCGTGTTCTGCGCCTACCAGATGATGTTCGCCGTCATCACGCCGGCCCTGATCACCGGCGCCATCGCCGACCGGGTGAAGTTCGCGGGCTGGGCCCTGTTCCTCGGCCTGTGGCTGGTGTTCGTCTACGCCCCGGTGGCGCACTGGGTCTTCAGCCCCACCGGCTGGCTGTTCCAGCGGGGGGCCCTCGACTTCGCCGGCGGCACCGTGGTGCACATCAACGCCGGCATCGCGGCCCTGGCCGTGGTGCTGGTGATCGGCAAACGGCGGGGCTGGCCCCGGGAGGCCATGCCGCCCCACTCCCTCCCGCTCACCCTCCTCGGCACCGGCATCTTGTGGTTCGGGTGGTTCGGCTTCAACGCCGGCTCGGCCCTGTCGGCCGGGAACCTGGCGGGCCAGGCCCTCGTGAACACCCACCTGGCCGCCGCCGCCGGCATGCTGGGGTGGCTCTTCGCCGAGCGCCTCAAGGAAGGCAAGGCCACCACCCTCGGGGCCGCCTCCGGTGCCGTGGCCGGCCTGGTCGCCATCACCCCGTGCGCCGGCTTCGTGGGCGGCATGGCTCCCCTGGTGATCGGCTTCACGGCCGGCGTGGTGTGCCTGCTGGCCATCCAGCTCAAGTTCAAGTTCGGCTACGACGACTCGCTCGACGTGGTGGGCGTCCACCTGGTGGGCGGGGTCATCGGCTCGTTGCTGCTCGGGTTCTTCGCCGACACCAAGGTCAACTCCCTCGGCTTCGACGGCGTGTTCTTCGGCGGCGGCGGCGGGCTCCTCATGGACCAGCTGGTGGCGGTGGGCGCCACCATCGTCTTCTCCGGCCTCGTCTCCTACGGGCTGGCCAAGGTCGTGGACGCGGCGGTGGGCCTGCGGGTCACGCCCGACGAGGAGAGCGTGGGGCTCGACACCACCCAGCACGCCGAAACCGGCTACAACCTCGGTGACTTCGGTTCCATGGGGAGGATCGGCTGATGAAGCTCGTGACCGCGATCGTGAAGCCGTTCAGGCTGGACGACGTGAAGGACGCTCTGAAGGCCCTCGACGTCCAGGGCATGACCGTGTCGGAGGTGCAGGGCTTCGGGCGCCAGCGGGGTCACACCGAGGTGTACCGGGGCGCCGAATACACGGTGGACTTCGTGCCCAAGGTGCGAGTCGAGGTCCTCGCCGACGACGCCGACGTGGCCCGTGTCGTGGACGCGGTCGTGGCTGCCGCCCGCACCGACAAGATCGGAGACGGGAAGGTGTGGGTGACGGCTGTCGAGACGGTCGTGCGCATCCGCACCGGGGAGATGGGACCCGACGCGCTCTGAGCGGACCGCGCTCCTGGCCGACGGCGGGCCCCGCGGGCTCGCCTTCTGCCGCGCCCACTCCGATGCCGCCGACCGCTGGCTGGCCGGGCTGCTGGGCGACGCCGACGGGATGGCCCTGGTCGCCGTCGGCGGCTACGGCCGGCGGGAGCTGTGCCCGGCCAGCGACCTCGACGTGGTCCTCGTACACAAGGGGGGCTCCACCGGCGGCCGGGTGAAGGAGGTGGCGGAGCGCATCTGGTACCCGGTGTGGGACGCGGGGGTCGGGCTCGACCACAGCGTCCGCACCGTGAAGGAGGCGCTGGCCGTGGCCTCGTGCGACCTCAGGGCGGCGCTCGGCCTGCTCGACGCCCGGTGGGTGGCGGGCGACGCAGAGCTGGCCGCCGACCTGGCCGAGCGGGCCCGGGTCCAGTGGAGGAAGGCGTCGAAGAGGTGGCTGCCGGCGCTGTCCCAGTCGGTGACGGCCCGCCACGGCCAGTTCGGCGAGGTGGCGTTCCTCCTCGAGCCCGAGCTGAAGGAGGGGCGGGGCGGCCTGCGCGACGTGAACGCCCTGCAGGCGGCCGCCCTCGCCACGCCGGTGGTCCACGCCGGCGGGCCGGCGGTGGCGGCCGCCGCAGCCACCCTGCTGGAGGTCCGGGTGGAGCTGCACCGCCGGGCCGGCAGGACCCTCGACCGCCTCCTCCTCCAGGAGCAGGACGGCGTGGCCGCCGCCCTCGGCCACGCCGACGCCGACCAGCTGATGGCGGCGGTGTCGGCCGCGGCCCGCACCATCGCCCTGGCCGGGGACGACGCGTGGCGGCGGGTGGCGTCGGCCCAGGCCGGTCCCCGGGGCCGCACCACCGGGCGCGACCGCCCCCTCGGCGCCGGGCTGGCCCTGCGCGACGGCGAGGTGGCGCTCACCACCACCGCCGACCCTGCCGGGGACCCGTCGCTCCTGCTGCGAGCGGCGGCGGCGGCGGCCGAGGCCGGCACCTGGCTGTCCCGCCCGACCCTCGACCGGCTGGAGGCCGGCACCGGTCCCATGCCGGACCCGTGGCCCGCCTCGGCCCGCTCCGCCCTCGTGTCCCTGCTCGGCACCGGCCACGCCGCCATCCCCGTCCTCGAGGCGCTCGACCAGCGGGGCCTGCTCGTGCGCCTCCTGCCCGAATGGGAGGCGGTGCGGGGCAAGCCTCAGCGCAACGCCTACCACCGCTTCACCGTCGACCGGCACCTGCTGGAGTCGGCGGCCAACGCCGCCGCCCTCACCCGCCGGGTGGCCCGGCCCGACCTCCTCCTGGTCGGGGCCCTGCTCCACGACATCGGCAAGGGCTTCCCCGGGGACCACACCGAGGCCGGCATGGCCGTGGTGGCCAGGATGGCGCCGAGGCTGGGGTTCGACCCCGCCGACACCGACGTGCTGGTGCGCATGGTGCGCTACCACCTGCTCCTTCCCGACGTGGCCACCCGGCGGGACCTCGACGAGCCGGCCACGGTGGAGGCGGTGGCCGCGGCGGTGGGCGACCGGGACACGCTGGAGCTGCTGGCGGCGCTCACCGAGGCCGACAGCCTGGCCACCGGCCCGTCGGCGTGGGGGCCGTGGAAGGCGGGGCTGGTGGAGGACCTCCTGGCCCGCACCGCGCGCCGCCTCGAGGGCCACCGCCCGTCCCCGGCGCCGGCCGTCCCCACGCCGGCCCACCGGGCCCGCATGGCCGAGGGTCGCCTGGCCGTGGAGGCCGAGGGGCGCACCGTCACCGTGATCGGGCCGGACCGGCCCGGATTGTTCTGCCGGGTGGCGGGGACGCTGGCCGTGCACGGGCTCGACGTGCGCTCGGCGGTGGCGGCGAGCGAGGACGGCATGGCGGTCGAGGTCTTCGAGGTCGAGCCCGCCTTCGACCGCGCTCCCGACTGGGCCCGGATCTCGACCGACATCGAGCGGGCCGTCTCCGGGCTGGTCTCGGTGGAGGCCCGGCTGGCCGACCGGGCCCGGGCCTACGCCGACCGCCGGCGGGCGGCCGCCGCCCGCCCGGCCGAGCCCCGGGTGCTCTTCGACGACGAGGCGTCGCCCTCGGCCACCGTCGTCGAGGTCCGGGCCCCCGACGCCGTCGGCGTCCTCTACCGCATCACGCGGGCATTGGCCGACTGCCAGCTCGACGTGCGAACCGCCAAGGTCTCCACCCTCGGCCACGAGGTGGTCGACGCCTTCTACGTCACCGACGCCGGCGGATCCACGCTCACCGACAGCGCCCGCCGGTGGCAGGTGGAGCAGGCCGTGCTGGCAGAGCTGGCCCGCCTGGTCTGAGCGCCGGCGCCCTCGTCGCGGCGTTAGCCTCCCCTCGTGGATGGCGAAGCCGCACCGGTGTCCTCGGCCCACCTGGTGCGGTGGAGCGAGGCCCTGTCGGCCGTGGCCCGCACCGCCCTCGGCTTCACCGACAACCTCTACGAGCGGGAGCGGTTCGAGGAGGTGCTGAAGGTCGCGGCCGACATGCGGGCCGCCGCCGGCCACCCGCTGGCCGCCGACGAGCTGATGGCGGAGTGGATGAAGGCGGTGGGGGAGGGCGTGAGCGGCTACGTCACCCCCAAGGTGGCGGTGGGTGCGGTGGTGGGGAACGACCGGGGCGAGATCCTGCTGGTGCGCCGGGCCGACTCGGGCATCTGGCTGTACCCCACGGGCTGGGCCGACGTGGGCTACTCGGCATCGGAGGGGGCGGTGAAGGAGGTGCGGGAGGAGACCGGCATCGACATCGAGCCGGTCCGGGTGCTCGCCATCCTGGACGGCCTGCGCCTCGGGTTCACCCGCATACCGCTCTACTCGCTGGTGTTCCACTGCCGGGCCCTGGGCGGGGTGCTGCGCCCCCACCCCCTGGAGTGCCTCGACGTGGGGTGGTTCGCCGAGGACGCCCTGCCGTCGCCCCTGGCCGGGGTGGAGCGATGGGGCCGGGCCGCCTTCGCCGCCATCCGGGGCGAGGACGTCGACGTGCTCTTCGACCCGCCCCGCCCGCCGGCGGTCCCGCCCCCGGCGTCACCCTGAGCCCAGCTGCTCCAGCAGGGCCTCGACCACCGACACCCGCCCGCCGGTCCGTTCCCATTCGTCGCCGATCGAGCGGTGGTCGGCCAGCCCGGCCGCGTCCGGCGCCAGGCCCAGTGCGTCCGCCGCCGACGCCCGGAGCAGTGCCGGCTCGGTCTCGTCGCCGTAGGCCGGGAACGCCTCCAGGCCGTCCCAGAGCTCGGCCGCGCCGGCCGGCGCGGGCAGGCCCCGGGCCAG
The DNA here is from genome assembly GCA_052387235.1 of Actinomycetota bacterium. Lineage (GTDB taxonomy): Bacteria > Actinomycetota > Acidimicrobiia > Acidimicrobiales > JBQTJJ01. The sequence goes on along the minus strand of JBQTJJ010000148.1, from coordinate 1,851 downwards.
GGCCAGGGCCACCTCGCCGAACAGCTCGTAGGTGCCGACGCCGTCCGGCCGGCGGAAGCCGGACACGGGGTGGAGGCGCCATTCCACCGCCAGGCCGCCGGGCCCGTCGTCGCGGATCCAGACCTGGGACCCGTTGACGTAGGCGTCCACCGGCTCGCCGAAGCGCTGGTCCAGCGCCACGACCAGCTCGTCGGAGATCCGCCACACGCACGTCGGCGTCAGCCTCGGGGAGGGCACGGCCAGAGGCTACGGCGCGCCGGCGCCGGCCCGGCCGCTCCGGGCACGGGTGCAGCTGCGGGCCGGATGCAGACGTGCACAGGACCGGCGGGGACTGGGACCATGGGCCGGTGCGCCGCCACCGGGTCGTCCTGCTCGCCGCCCTGCTCGCCGCCGGATCCTGCGCCGGCGGCGAGGACGCAGGCACCTCGGCCCCGGCCACCCGCCCGTCGACCTCGTCGACGTCCACGACGGTCACGACGACGGCCACCACCACCGCTCCACCGCCCACCACCGCGCCACCCTCGACGGCGCCGGCGACGACCGCTCGGGCTCCGGCCTCCACCGCCCCCACGGCGGCGCCGGCCGCCGCCCCCTCGTGCCCGGCCGTGCCGGCCCGCCCGGCGCCGAGGGACGACCGGTCCCGCTACACGCTGCGCATCGACGTGAAGCCGGCCGACAACGTGGTGGAGGGCGACGTGTCGGTGCGGTTCACCCCCGACCTGCCCACCGACAAGCTGGTGTTCCGGCTGTGGGCCAACGCCCCCCGCACCGCCGCCGCCGGCGCCCGTCTCGACGTGGGCGGCGTGTTCGTGGGCGGGCGGGCCGTGGACGCGGTGACGGAGAACGCCACCACGCTCGTGGCCCGGCCGGGCGGCACCCTGGCCCCGGGCCAGACGGTCGACGTATCGGTGCCCTGGCGGCTCACCCTGCCCGGCACGGTGTCGGACCGCATCTCGCGGACCGGCGACGCCATCCGCCTCGGCTCCTTCTTCCCGCTGCTGGCGTGGGAGCCCGGGATCGGGTGGGCCGAGCAGCCGGCGTCGTCCGGCTTCGCCGAGGCCTCGATGACCCCGACCGCCGACTTCACGGCCACGGTCACGGTGCCTCCCGGGTTCGACGTGCTGGCCACCGGCACGAACGACGGCACCGGCCGGTGGACGGCCACCGCGGTGACCGACTTCGCCATGTCGGTGGGCCACTTCGCCCTGGCGTCGGGGACGGCCAACGCCCCCGGCCCCGTGCAGGTCACGGTGGGCGTCCACGCCGGCCTCGGCGACTCGCCCGGCGTCTACCTGAGCCGCATCGTGAAGGCGCTCGAGGACTTCTCCCGCCGCTTCGGGCCCTACCCCTGGCCCACCTACACCCTGGCGGTGACGCCCACCCTCAGCGGGGGCATCGAGTACCCGATGCACGTCCTGCAGGGACCCGGCACGAGCGGGCGCACCACGTCCCACGAGGTCGCCCACATGTGGTTCTACGCCATGGTGGTGAACAACCAGGGCCGCGATCCGTGGATGGACGAGGGTCTGGCCACGTACGCCGAGGGACGCTTCGAGGGCACCCTCGCCAGCATGCGGTCCACCTCGATCCCCACCGGCGGGCAGGGGAAGGTGGGCGAGCCCATGACGTTCTGGGAGTCCCGCCAGTCCATCTACTACAGGAGCGTCTACGTGCAGGGCGCCCAGGCCCTCGCCGCCCTCGGCGACGCCGACCTGGTGGACTGCGCCCTGCGCATCTACGCGGCCCGCAACGCCTACCGGGTGGCCAGGCCCAAGGACCTGGTCGCGGCGGCCGAGGCCGTGTTCCCGGGAGCGGCCGGGACGCTGGCCCGCTACGGCGTCCGGCTCTGAG
>JBQTJJ010000147.1:0-2478 GCA_052387235.1 Actinomycetota bacterium | reverse complement strand
ATGCCGTCGGAGAGGCACACGTCGGGGAGCAGGTAGCGGTGGCCGGCCGGCTCGGCGGAGAGGGTCCGGGCCAGGTCCTCCCCCACCAGGAGGCCGGTGACGCCGATGTTGCCGCCGAAGTAGGCGTTGTCCACCGGGACGAGGCGGACGTCGGGCCGGTCCAGCCCGTTCACCAGCGGGGCCAGCACCCGTGCGCCGTAGGCGCCGGTGAGGATCCCGATCGGGGCGTGCGGGTCCACAGTGGCGCGGGGGACGGTGGTCCCCAGCGGGATCCGGGGGGCGCGGTAGCCGGCGGCGGGGGCGCCGTCGACCCAGGCGAAGAAGCCGCCCCGCACCGCGGCGGCGCCGTCGTCCCTGGGCCGGCGCCCGGTGCCGCCGGCGCCGGTGCCGTCCCACTCCTCGGCCAGGAGCCGGGCCATGCCGATGCCGTCCTCGTGCATGGCGAAGCCCTCGTAGGCCTCGGCCGGGGGGAACGCACTGCCCGCCAGCAGGTAGTACTCGTCGGCCGCGAAGGCCACCCTCCGGCCCAGGGTGGCGAGGAACACGCCCTGCCACTCGTCGACGGCCGCCACCGCCTCGAGGGCCTCCTCCGGGGTGTGGGGCCGCATGGCCGGCTCGTGCGACCACCGGCTCACGCCGAGCGGGACGACCGCCACGCTGGCCAGCTCCGGGTACTCGTCCAGCACCCCGGCGAGGGTGTCGTGCAGGACGGGCCCGTCGTTGACGCCGGGGCACACCACCACCTGGCCGTGGACGGCGATCCCGTGGTCCAGCAGGGCGCGCAGCCACCGCAGGCTGGTGGCGCCGCGGCGGTTCCGCAGCATCCGGGCGCGCAGCTCGGGGTCGGTGGCGTGGATGCTCACGTACAGCGGGCTCAGGCGCTCGGTGACCACCCGTTCCAGGTCGGACTCGGTGAAGCGGGTGAGGGTGGTGAAGTTCCCGTACAGGAACGACAGGCGGTAGTCGTCGTCCTTCAGGTAGAGGCTCTTGCGCATGCCCGGCGGCAGCTGGTGGATGAAGCAGAACTCGCAGTGGTTGTCGCACGTCTGCACCCGGTCGAAGAGGGCCGAGGCCAGCTCCGCCCCCAGGGGCTCTCCCGCCTCCTTCTCCACCACGACCGCGAACTGCAGCCCCCCGCGGCTGACCTCCAGCTCGAGGTCGGCCTCGTCCGTCAGGAGCTGGAGTTGGATGACATCACGGGGCACCTGGCCGGAAAGGGCGACGATCTCGTCGCCGGGGCGCAGGTCGGCCCGGGCGGCCGGCGACCCGTCGGCCACGGCCACCACCCGAGGCAGCGACATGGCCCCAGGCTACTGCCGCCCGCCGGCGCCGGCCGTGGCCCCGGTGCGCGAGGGCACGGGCGGCGGGTCGGCGCACCCACCAAACGTGGTCCGCCCGTCGCGCCGTGGGCCCGCCAGCCGCGCCGGGCAAGGTCCGGCCCCCGCGACGGCCGGTCATGCGGCGCCGGCCTTGCCGTCGTGCTCCCCCCCGGCGTTGCCCGGGTGCCGGGCGTCGCCGGGCGCCACCATGGCCCGCTTGCCCTTTCCCTCCACCAGGGCCCATCCCTCGTAGGTCTTGAGGTCGTGGTGGTGGTCGCACAGGTGGTCGGTGCACGACAGCAGGGTCACCTTGGTCCGGGCCCAGTCCTCCCGGTGGTCGGCTTCGAGGCGCACGTGGGCGTTGCAGCCCAGCACCGCGCACTCGGGGTCGCGCCACTCCAGGCCGCTCGCCTGGTGGGCGCTCGGGTGCCGGCCCAGGTGGGCCACGGTGGCCACGTCCACCCCCTTGGTCACCACCGCGGCCAGGAAGGCGTCGCCGCTTTCGATCATGGCCCGCACCACCGAGACCGCGACGGGGCCCAGCCCGGCGATCTCGCACACCTCGCCCCCGAGGGGCCAGCCCCGGACGAGCGCGTCCCAGTCGATGCGCACCAGCACCTTCATGGCCCGCGGCACCCGCCGGCGCCGCCACGCCCGGTTCGGGGCGGTGGGGGTGTCCCCGGGCGGTCCGCCCCCCGAGCGCTGCGCCGGCGCCGGCGCCCGAGCCCGGCCACCGCCCTCCGGCGGGCCGTCCGCCGCTCCGCCGCCCGCCGCTCCGCTGCCCGCCGGCCCTCCCGGGACCGTCCCCGACAGGGCCGCCATGGCTGGCTCCTCGACCTGGTCGAGCGGCAGCCGGCCATCGAGGCCCGAGCCATCTTGGACCCCGGCCGGCGCATCCGCCCCGCCACCGTGGCCGGCGCCGGGCCCGCCGGCGCCGGCGGCCACGGCCCCCACCGGCGGGGCGGCGGTGAGGCCGGACTCGGCCGCGGACCGGGCCATGTCCAACAGCCCGTCGGCCAGGTAGGCCTCCTCCCGCTCGCGCCGGCCCTCGGCCCGGGCGGAGCGGAACACCTCCTCGGCGAAGCCCCTGATGACCGAGAACACCTCGGCCACCTCGTCGAGGGTGGAGCGGTACAACAGCTCCCCGGCCCCGTCGGCG
>JBQTJJ010000146.1:0-15420 GCA_052387235.1 Actinomycetota bacterium | reverse complement strand
TGCGGCCTCCTCGTGGGCGGGGCCCGGGCGCCCTTGGTGGTGGGGCGGGGGGGGGCGTGGGGGGGCGTCACCGCGGCCACCACGGAGGCCTCGCCCGAGGCGGACCTGACGGCGCTGGTCGCGGCAGAGCGCCGGGCCCTGGGCCTCGCCCCCCTCACCACCGACGCCGACCTGGTGGACGTGGCCCGGCGCCACTCCGCCGCCATGGCGGCGGCGGGCCGGCTGTACCACAACCCCGCGCTGGGGCAGCAGGTCCAGGCCTGGATCGTGGTGGGGGAGAACGTGGGCCTCGGGTCCACGGTCGACGAGGTCCACGCCGCCCTGATGGGCTCGAGCCAGCACCGCGCCGAGATCGTCGACGGTCGCTTCGACGGCATCGGCGTCGGCGTGGTGCCGAGCGGCGGGCGGCTCTGGGTCACCGAGGTGTTCCGGCAGCGGGACCGCGCCACCGCGCCGGCAGCGCCGGCGCCGGCACCCGATCCCCCCGCCCCGGCCCCGCCCGAGCCGGTGGCCGCCGCCCCGGCCCGGCCCCGCCTGGCGGTGGCTGCGGCCGCCACCACCACCACCACCACGCCGACCACTGCGCCGCCGCCGGCGCCCGCACCGCCGCCGCCCGCCGCCCCCCCGCCCCCGCCCGCCGTCGCTGACCCCGTCGCCGCTGACCCCGTCGTCGCCCTCGACCCGCTGGCGCTGCCGGCCTCGGCCACCCTGGCGGTCCGGGGTGCCCTGGTGGACGCCGGCCTCCTCGCCGCCGCCCTCCTGTGGTCGGTGGTGGCGGGCACGACCAGGGTGGCCGTCCGGCTGCACGCGCCCGCCCGCGGACCCGGGCGCGCCGCGCCGTCGCGGCGCAGTACTGCCGGCGTGGGACTCGGGCGCCGGCGCCGGGGGGAAGGGGTGGCGCCGACGCCCGAGATCGAACCGGCCCGGCGCCGGGCCCGAGGGCTTGGCGCGCACCGCCGGCGGGACCGCCCGCCGGTTGGTGGCGGCGGCCCCGGAAGGAGTCGAATGGAAGTTCCGCCCAGGCTCGACGGCTCCCGTCCCGCCATCGGAGTACCCAGGCGCGCGGGAGGACAAACGGGGCGCACCTCCGCCCCGATCCGGGATCCGGCCGCAAATCCGGTCGTCGTCAGGGAACGAGAACGGGCATTCAGGCGTTGTCCTTGTCCCGACCTTCATGTCGGACGCCGAACCGCCGTTGAGAGTGCCATGGGAGCCAGAACCGCCAGGACCACCGCCGAACCCCAGGAGGACCTCGTCCGCCTGTACCTGAACGAGATCGGCCGCTACCCGCTGCTCACCAAGGCGGACGAGGAGCGGCTGGGCCGGGCCGTGGAGGAGGGCCAGGAGGCGATCCGGCTGCTGGAGGCCGGGGGGCTGGCGCCGGCCCGGCGCCGGGCCCTGCGCCAGGTGGTGGCCGCGGGCGAGCGGGCCACGACCGAGTTCTGCCAGGCCAACCTTCGGCTGGTGGTGTCGATCGCCAAGCGCTACCAGGCGTCCGGGCTGCCCCTGCTCGACCTGGTGCAGGAGGGCAACCTGGGACTGCTCCACGCCGTGGAGAAGTTCGACTACAAGAAGGGCTTCAAGTTCTCCACCTACGCCACGTGGTGGATCCGCCAGGCCATCACGCGCGGCATCGCCAACACCGGCCGCACCATCCGCCTGCCCGTCCACGCCGGCGACCTGGTCACCCGGGTGCAGCGGGCCCAGGCCCGACTCGAGGTGCAGCTCGGGCGCCGGCCCACGTCCACCGAGCTGGGCGCCGACCTGGAGATGACGGCGGCCCGGGTGGAGGAGATCCTCGCCCTCGCCTGCGATCCGGTGTCGATCTCCACGCCGCTGTCGGAGGACGGCGAGGGCGAGCTCGGCGACATGATGGAGGACGTCACGGCCATGTCGCCCCTGGACGAGGCCATCGCCAATGCCGTGCCCGGCGAGCTGGCCCGCCTCCTCGCCGTCCTGGACGAGCGCGAGCGCGAGATCCTGCGGTTGCGCTACGGCCTGGACCAGGGCGTGCCCCGCACCCTGGAGGAGGTGGGGGAGCGCATGCACCTCACCCGCGAGCGCATCCGCCAGATCGAGTCCCGGGCCCTGTGCAAGCTGCGCCACCCGTCCATGGAGATCGGCGCCCGGGAGCTCCTGCACGGCTGACGGCGCCGGCGCCGCCGGGCTGCCGCATCAGGTCTCGACCAGGCGCTCCACGATGGCCCCCACCGCCACCATGGCGGGGGAGGACGGGTCGGCGTCGTAGGGGGCCACGCCCTCGTGGTCGGCCTTCTCCACGGCCGGGTCCTCGGCCACGGCCATGACCTCGACCCCCAGGGCCTCGCGGAGACGGGCGACGTCGTCCTCGCCGGTGGCCCGGTTGGCCACGGCCAGGATGCGGGTCACGCCCATCGACTCCGCCATCCGGCACGCCCGCCGGGCCACCTCCACCGACTTGGCGCTGGGCTCGGCCACCACCAGGACCGTGTCCTCGGGGCCGGGCTTGGCCCACATCAGGTCGTTGAGCCCGGCCTCGAGGTCGGCGACGACGATGCGGTCGTCGTCGGGGAGCTGGCCGAAGAACTGCCGGGTGGTGTTGTGGGAGCCGCAGCACAGGCAGGCGTCGCTGGGCCGCTCGATCTTGCCGGTGGCCACCAGCACGATGCCGTCGGCCGCCTCCACGCCGTAGCGCGACAGCAGCTCGTCCGGCTCGGGCGTGGGGTCGTCGTGGGTGTGGCCGCTCTCCAGCAGGGCGTTGAGGATGGGGCGCATGGTCTCCACGGAGTCCCGCGGCAGGCCGAGGGAGATGCCGAGGTTGGGGTTGGGGTCGGCGTCGACGGCCACCACCCGCCGCCCCGACTCGGCCAGCTGACGGATGAGGGCGCCGGCGACGGTGCTCTTCCCGGACCCCCCCTTGCCGGTGATGGCGATCTTCACAGCGACACCTCCTGGGGTAGGAACGACTCGGCCAGCTCGGTGACGGCCCTGACGGCCGGGGAGTCGGGGCACTCGTCGAGCGGCGCCAGCCCCAGCCGCTCGGCCCGGGCCACCTCCTCGTCGAACGGGATGCGCACCGCCGGCTCGAGATCGGGATGGTCGGGCTCGTCGCGGAAGCGGTTGGCCACGATCACGGTGGGCACGTCGCCCACGATCGGCAGCAGCCGGCGGGCGGTGAGGGCCGACCGCCAGGCCGGGCCGACGACGACGAGGACGCGGTCGGCGAAGGAGTGGTAGCGCTCGAACGGCGTGGTGGGGCCGGCCTCCATGTCGCCCACCACGTCCCAGTCGGGCTCGCCGAAGCCGTCGAGGATCTGGCGGACGGCGGCGACCGTCTGCTTGGGCATCTGCTTCTCGGGATCGTCGATCTTGCCCAGGCTGAGGAAGCGCACCCCGTCCGGCGCCTCCATGGCCGAGCGCTCCACCGCCTCGGCCGGGCTGACGCCGGTGGCCAGCCGCCACCCGTAGGTGGCGCCGGCGAACTCCTCCACGTCGCCGGGCACGCCCGAGGCCGACGGCCCGAGCCCCAGGCTGTAGGCCAGCCCGGGGTTGGTGTCGAGGTCGGCCGCCAGCACCTTGCGGCCCCGGCGGGCCAGCACCCTGGCCAGGGTGGCCGAGATCATGGTCTTGCCGGCCCCTCCCTTGCCGATGACGGCGATGCGCAGTCCGAGCTGCTCGGCCGCGGCGGCTCGGGTGGCGTCGCCGGCCCCGGCCACCTCGGCCCGGGCCCGGGCCGCCGTCTCCTCGAGCGACGCTCGGTGGCGCTCGATGTCGTCGGCGAGAGGCTTCAGTCGGCGCGACGCCCCCGGCCGTGCGGTCTCGCGCAGGAAGCGGGAGGCCTGGCGCTCCACCCCCATCCAGGCCAGGCAGGGGTCCGGCTCGGCGCCGGCCCGCGCCTGCATCCCGGCCAGCAGCGCCTCCCGGCGGGCCAGCGTGTCCAGGAAGTAGAGCTGGCGCGGGTTGCGCTGCCCGTCGCTCGCCGTGTCGACCATCGTCCCTCCGGTGCTCCCTGGTTCCCCCGCGAAGAGGATCGTCGACCGGCGGGCGGCTGTAAAGCCGGTTCTCCTTCGGAACGGGGGCCACACTAGGTTGGCTGACCGTGAGGGTCACCATGCTCCTGTGCGACGCGGCCCAGGTCGCCGACGGAAAGCTGTACATCCTCGGCGGCGGGTGGAGCATCACCGGCCCCGACCCGGCACCCTCGGCCGTCGCCATCAAGCTCGAGGTGGACTGGCACGAAGCCGCCGATTCGCACCACTGGGAGCTGTTCCTGGTCGACGCCGACGGCAGGGAGGTCTCGTTCGAGACGCCCGAGGGCGCCCAGGTGATCGAGATACGGGGCGACTTCCAGGTGGGCCGGCCCGAAGGCGTCCCGGCCGGCACGCCCATCGACCTGCCCCTCGCCATCAACCTGGGGCCGCTGCCCCTGGCGCCGGGGTCGCGCTACACGTGGCGCTTCACCGTGGACGGCGACACGGACGAGTCCTGGACCCTCGGCTTCACCACCCGGCCGCCCGTCCCCGTCTGAGCACTTCAGCTCCCGCCCAACCGGGCCGCCGCCGCCAGGTGGGCCGCCAGCTCGCCGCGCGTGGCGTGGGCGTTGCGGCCGCTGGTGGAGGGCATGACGTAGGCGGGCCGGCCGCCGAACCCCTCGGACTGGGCGCCGGCCCGGGCCGAACGGTCGACCGCCGACCGGTAGCCGTCCAGCCCCACGAAGCACACCGCCGACGGCTCGAGCCACTCCACGAGACGCCGGACCCGCTCGGCGCCGATGGCGTACTCCTCCGGGGTGAGGGCGCCCGCGTCCCGGGTGGCCCGCTTGACCAGGTCCGTCATGCCCACGCCGTGGGCGACCAGCGCGTGGCGGGGGTCGCGGTCGCGCGTGACCAGGCCGGCGTCCATAGCCGCCGGCCAGAACCGGTTGCCGGGGCGGGCGTAGCCCGCGCCGCGGTCGGCCGCGTACTCGCTCGGGTTCAGGCCGCACACCAGCAGCCGCATGCCCGGGCCCACCGTGTCGGCGAGGGTGCGGAGCCGCTCGCCGCCCGTCCGGACCACCTCGCCCTCCACGGCCAGGGCGTCGACCCGGAAGCCGGCGCCGGTCAGCACGTCGCGGAGTGCCTCCGGGGCCCACGCCGAGAAGAAGCGCCCGCCGAGGTCGTCGCGGGCGAGGGCGGTGCCCTCGTAGTCGCCCACCAGCACCTGGAGGTCGAACGGGGCTCCCGGCCGGGTGGCGCGGTGGAGCTCGGCCAGGGCGAGGGGCAGGCGCACCCTGGGCACGTGGAGGTAGCTCATGTTGGCCCACGCCCCGCACAGGGCCGACCGCCGGAGGGGCAGGGCCTCGAGGTCGCCCATGACCGGCCACGCAGCCGGCACCACGCCCCGGAGCAGCCCGAGCATGGTCCAGGCCGCGTCGAGGGCGACCACCGGCAGGCCCAGATCGGCCGTGTACCGGCCGGCGCCGCACCCGAGGTCGGCCCGGGGCCGGCCGGGCGGCACCCGGGCCCCGAAGGCGACGGCGTCGGCGCGCCGGACCGGCTGGCGCCGCGCGGCCCAGGCCGCGCCCCGCTCCTCGTAGATCCGCACCGTGTCCCGCTCCATCGCCGACCGACGGTACCGGCGGGCCGCAGGCTGCGGGTCGGCGCGCGAGGGAATGGGCACCGCCCATCGGGGGCAGGCAGCCGGCCCGCAGGCCGTCAGGGACCCGGCGCGGTGGTCGTGGTCGTGGTCGTCGGGGTCGTGGTCGTGGTGGTGCTCGAGGTCGTGGTCGTCGTGGAGGTGGTGGTGGTGGCCGGCGCCGTGGTCGTCGTCGTCGTGGCGCGCGGCCGGGTGGTCGTGGTGGTGGACGTCGGGACGGGGAGCGTCGCCCCGGTGGGCACGGTGGTGGTCTCGGCCTGGGGCGGCGTGGTCGACGAGGTCGTCGTGGTGGACGTCGGGGTGGTGGTGGTGGTGCCGTCGCCGGCCGGCGCCCGGCTCGGGCCGAGGCGGCGCAGGCCCAGGCTGTCGGGGGAGGCGGTGGGGATGGGACGGCTGGGTAGGTCGGCCAGCGCGGCCCGCATGGTGGCGGCCCAGATCTCGGCCGGATACGAGCCGCCGGTGACGCTGCGGCCGTGGACGTTCCTCATGGGGGTGATGCGGTCCGGGTGGCCCACCCACACGGCGGTGGCGAGCTGGGGTACGAAGCCCACGAACCACGCGTCCCCGTACTCCTGGGTGGTGCCGGTCTTGCCGGCGGCGGGGCGGCCGATGGCCGCGGCCCGGCCCGTCCCCTGCCGGACGACGCGCACCAGGGCGGCGTTGAGGACGCCGACCTCATCGGCGTCGAAGACCTGCCTCGTCTCCGGGGTGCGTTTGAACACCGAGCGGCCCTCGCGGTCGAGGATCTCGGTGATGGCGTAGGGCCGGGCGTACACGCCCTCGGCCGCGAAGGTGGCGAAGGCGGCGGCCTGCTCGAGCGGCGTCACGCCCTTGCGGAGACCGCCGAGGCCGATGGCCGGCCTGGCCCCGACGTTCGCCTCGGCGTCGGCGACGCCGAGGGTTTCCGCCGTCCGCATGGCGTTGGCGGGCCCCACCTCCAGCACCAGCCGGGCGAACACCGTGTTGATCGACTGGGCCATGGCGTCGTCGAGGTCCGACCGCCCCCCGCCCTTCCCCTCGTAGTTGTGCACCGTGTAGCGCTCGCCCTCGTACTCGAGGTCCATCGGCGTCGAGGCGTCGAAGGTCGAGCGGGGATCGATGCCCCGGGCCACGGCGCTCAGGTACACGTAGGGCTTGAACGACGAGCCTGGCTGGCGCCGGCCCTGGCTGGCCAGGTCGAACTTGCGCTCGGCGAAGCTGCGGCCGCCGAACAGCACGCGGATGGCGCCGTCGCCCGGCTGGACGCCCACCACCGCCGCGTCCGGGTCGCCCGGGTCGGGGAGGGTGCGCTCGACCGCGCCGGCGGCGGCCGCTAGGGCCCTGCGGTCCAGCGTCGTACGGATGGTGAACCCGCCGGTGAAGAGGAGCTTGCGGCGTGAAGCCGGCGTCCCCCCGAACTCGCCGAGGGCGGCCGCCTCCCGCTTCACGTACTCGACGAAGTGGGGAGCCTGGCCCGAGGCCGCCGCCGGCGGGGCGACCTCCACCGGCGCTGCCATGGCCTCGGCCAGCTCGCCGGCGTCGAGCCAGCCGTGACGCTCCATGCTGCGCAGCACCGCGTCGCGCCGGGCCCGGACCCGGCCGTTGGCGGTCCGGGGATCGAGGGCCTCCGGCGCCTTGATCTTCCCGGCCAGGGTGGCGGCCTGGGCCGGGCTCAGCTGCTCCGGTGCAGTGGCGAAGAACAGCTGGGCGGCGGCCGCCAGCCCGAAGGCCCCATCGCCGAAATACACCTGGTTCAGGTAGCGCTCGAGAAGCTCGTCCTTCGAGTACCGCTTCTCGAGGCGCACCGCGTACTGCACCTCTCGCAGCTTGCGCAGGAAGGTCCGCTCCGAGCGGGTGTAGTTGAGCTTGGCCAGCTGCTGCGTGATCGTGCTGCCGCCCTGGCTGCCACCCTGGGCGTTGCGCAGCAGGGCCCGGAACACCGCTGACGGGTCGACGCCGCCGTGGCCGTAGAAGTTGGCGTCCTCGGCCGCCAACACGGCCCGGCTCACGTGCTCGGGAAGGGCATCGAGGCGCACCGGCTCCCTGCGTTGGGCCCCGTCCAGCTCGGCCAGCAGGCTTCCGTCGGCGGCCAGCACCTTGCTGCCCTGGGCCAGGTCGTCGAAGTTGCCTATGCCGGGCGCGAGGGGCGCGAGCACGAACAGCACGACCCTGCTCGACACGACCGCCGCCGCCCGCCGCAGTGGCGGCACGGCACCGATCACCACGAGCGCGACGGTCGTCACGACCACGATGCGCCCCCACGGGAGCGAGCGGATCCGGCCTGGCCGGCGGACTCCTCCGGTTGCCTTGATCGGGTCGCCGCGGCGCGTGTTCGACACTGCAGGGGATGTGCCACACGTCGCACCGGCACAAACCTGGGTGCACGGAGGGACGTGGCTGCCACCTCGCGGCTCACGGCAGGCCGCCGAGAAATCGTTGCAGCACAACGGGTTCTCGCGATGACAGCGAAGAAAGCCTTGTGCCGCAAGGGAATCCGCAAGGGAAATGCTTGACCTCGACCGTTGCTTCCTCTTTGCTATGTCTTCGTACTTCCCCGACGCAGGAGGACGGTGTGAACAGGGCTGAGCTGATCGAGAAGGTGAAGGACGCCGCCGGCCTTTCGAGAAGCCAGGCCGAGGCTGCGGTCGACGAGACGCTGAGCTCCGTCGTCAACGCCGTGAAGTCGGGCCAGCGGGTCAGCCTCTTCGGCTTCGGCACCTTCAACCGCTCCAGTCGTGCCGCTCGCACCGGCAGGAACCCGCGCACCGGCGACCCGGTGAAGATCGCGGCCTCCCAGGGTGTCCGCTTCGCTCCCGCCGCTGCCTTCAAGGCGGCCTTGAACCCCAAGGCCGGCGCCAAGAAGGCGGCGGCCGCCAAGAAGGCGGCGAAGGCTTCGCCCGCCAAGAAGGCGCCGGCCAAGAAGGCGGCGCCCGCGAAGAAGGCGCCGGCCAAGAAGGCGGCGCCGGCCAAGAAGGCCGCAAAGTCCACCAAGAAGCGCTAGCGAAAGGCGGGTCCAGGACGATGAGCCCTACCCCTGCGAAGAAGTCCGCGGCCAAGAAGGCCGCACCTGCGAAGAAGGCCACGCCGGCCAGGAAGGCGGTCGCCAAGAAGGCCACGCCGGCCAAGAAGGCGCCGGTCGCCAAGAAGGCGGTCGCAGCCAAGAAGGCGCCGGCCGCCAAGAAGGCGGCGCCGGCCAAGAAGGCCGTTGCCGCCAAGAAGGCGCCGGTCGTGAAGAAGGCCGTCGCCGCCAAGAAGGCCACGCCGGCCAAGAAGGCCGTTGCCGCCAAGAAGGCGCCTGCGGCGAAGAAGGCCACGCCGGCCAAGAAGGCCTCCCCGGCCAAGAAGGCGCCGGCGGCGAGGAAGCGCTAGAGGGGCGGCAGGACCGGGCGGAGCGCCGGCTCCGTCAGAGCCTGTCCATCAGCTTGAAGGCCTCGCCCAGCTCGAGGCCTCCCAGGGCGCCCTGCTCGCGCAGGCGCTCGAGCATCCTGGCGCGGAACGCCTCCACCTCGTCGGTGGCGTCGGGGTCGTCGATGCGCATGGTGGTGCGGAACTGGCTGCGGTGCTCGAGGAGGGCGGCCAGCTTGGACTCGAGGTAGCCCGACGCGTCCTCGACGTGGTCGACCTCGTCGGCCTCCCAGAGCAGCAGCGCCGACGGGCGGTGGGGCTCGAGGCCCTGCTCGGGGAAGAAGTGCGGATCGCGTGCCGCGACGATACCGTCGGTCGCCAGGAAGCCGGCGTTGCGATGGTCCGGGTGGAGCCGGTAGCGCCGCCAGGGATCGTGGCCCAGCACCACGTCGGGCCTGACCGTGCGGATGACGGCGGCCACCTGCCCCCGCTGCTCCAGGCCGGCCTGCAGCTCCCCGTCCGGCCATCCGAGGAAGGTGACCCTGCCCTCGCCGCCCAGGGCCCGGGACGCGGCCCGCTGCTCCTCTCGGCGGCGCACCACCAGCCCGGCCACGTCCTCGGCCGCGTCCCACGAGCCCTTGGAGCCGTCGGTGCAGATCAGGTGGTGGATCTCGCACCCGGCCGCGGCCCACCGGGCCAGGGTGGCGCCGCAGCCGAACTCGACGTCGTCGGGATGGGCCCCCACGGCGAGGGCGCGCTCGGGTACCGGGAGGTTGGTACCGACGGTGCCGCTCACCGTGCGGCCACCAGGCCGGCCAGCTCGAGGTCGGCGGGCTCGTCCACGTCGCTTCCGAGGGCGGGCTCGCGCACGACGCGGAGGGGTAGGCCGAGGGCGAGGGCGGCCCGGGCGTGGCGCCGGAACGACCCGGGTCCGTAGGAGAACGGGAAGGGAGCGACCGTGGGCACGCACGCCACGTTGGTGCCGTCGTCGCGCCGGTCCGGCACGAGGGTGACGCCGGGGAAGCGGGCCACCCATCGCAGGTCGGAGGCGAGGGGGAGGTCGGCGTGGGCCACGATGACGCGGGTGGCGCCCTGGGCCGCCAGCTCCGCCACCCCGTCGAGGACGGCACCGTCCAGGCCCCGGTGCGGCGCCCACACCACCTGGGCGCCGTGGGCCAGCGCCCATGCCCGTACCCCCTCGTCGTCGCAGACCACGGCCACCGGCAGCCCGGCCGCGGCCCGCAGCACGGCCGCCGCCATCGACCGGGCCAGGTCGGCCCGCGGCCCCGCCGCCATCGCCCGCGCCAGGCGCACCTTGGCCAGGCCGAAGGCCTTGACCGGCACCAGGACGGCGGTGGTGGTCGGGGTTACGACAGCACCTCGAACACCCGCACCACCGGCTCCTGGCGGAGGAGCTCGAACACCCGCACCTGCGCCTCCCTGGCGGCGCGCGACGCCATGGCCGACTCCATGGCCTCGCCGCCGCGCCAGCGGGACACCGCGGCGCACTCGACCAGCCCGCCCGGGTTGTGGTCGACGCTGATGGCCAGCTCGATGCTGATGCAGCCCGGCAGGTCCCGGTACACCGGCAGGATGTCGTCGCTGAAGAGGCGGCGGACCTCGCCGAGGTCGGCGGGGTCGACCGCCGTCTGGAACATGCGGATGAACTCGACCGTCACGGCGTCCACCCCGTCTTGGAGAACATCCCCGCCAGCTCGGGGCTCGTCTTCAGGCGCATGGTGGTCCGGTCCAGCTCGGCCCCCACCCGCTCGCCGATGCCCGGGTACCGCAGCGTGACCCGGATGAGGTCGGGCGTCACCTCGAGGAGGTTGTAGGACGGCCTGGTGTAGCCCCGCAGGCGGTAGGACGACACGGTGCCGGAGTTGACGATGAGGGTGTCGTTCAGCAGCCAGGCGTGGGGCACGTGCTTGTGGCCCGACAGCACCAGGTGGACGCCGAGGTCGTGCAGCAGGGTGAGCACGTCGCCCGCGTCCCACACCTCGTTGCGCTCCCGGCCCGTGCCGGGGACGGGCACGAGATGGTGGTGCAGCACGAAGGTGCGGATGTCGGCCTCTCCCGCGAACTGCTGGCGGATCCAGTCGTAGCGCTCCCGGCCCACCTCGCCCTCGGCCAGGTCGGGCTTGGAGGAGTCGATGGCCACCACCCGCATGGACAGCGCGCTCTCGCCCGCCGCGATGTGCAGGACGCTGTCGCCCTTGCCCACACCCTCGCCGGCGCCGAACGTGTCCCGGAAGTGGAGGTAACCGACGTTCTTGGAGTCGTGGTTGCCGGGGATGACGACGGTGCGAAGGCCGGCGTCGAACAGCGGCTGGAGGTACTGCTGGGCGGCCCGGAACTCGTGGGCGTAGCCGTCGGTGGTGAGGTCGCCTCCCACCACCACCAGATCGGGCTGCACCGCGATGGTCTCGGCCACCGCCGCCTCCAGCAGGGCGCCGTCGAAGAACGGCGATCCGCAGTGCAGGTCCGACAGCTGGGCGATGACGAACTCCTCGTGCACCACGGACCGAGTGTACGGGCGCCCGTCCTGCCGGGCCGGGCGCCGGGTCCGTATGGTTGCGGCTGTGGGAACGAGGATCGCGGTGGTGGGCGCCGGTTCGTGGGGGACCACGCTGGCGTCGCTGCTGGCCGGCAGGGTGGCCACGGTGCTGTGGGCCCGCCGGCCCGAGCTGGCGGCGGCCGTCAACGCCGGCCACCGCAACCCCGACTACCTGCCCGAGGCAGGGCTCCCGCCGTCGCTGGTCGCCACCGCCTCGCTGGAGGAGGCCGTGGCCGGCGCATCGGTCGTGGTCATGGCGGTGCCGTCGCACGGGTTCCGGGCCGTGCTGGACCGGGCCCGCCCGTTCATCGCCGCCGGCACGCCGGTGGTGAGCCTGGCCAAGGGCATGGAGCAGGGCACGCTCAAGCGCATGACCGAGGTGATCGCCGAGGTGGTGCCGGGCAGCCCGGCCGGCGCCCTCACCGGCCCCAACCTGGCCGGCGAGATCATGGCGGGCCAGCCCGCCGCCACCGTGGTGGCCATGGAGGACGAGTCCCTGGCCCGCGAGCTGCAGTACCTCTTCGCCACCGACGCGTTCCGCGTCTACACCAACACCGACGTGGTGGGCTGCGAGGTGGCCGGCGCCCTCAAGAACGTGGTCGCCATCGCCTCGGGAATGGGCGACGGCCTCGGCTTCGGCGACAACACCCGCGCCGCCCTGATGACCCGGGGCCTGGCCGAGCTCACCCGGCTCGGCACCGCCCTGGGCGGCCACCCCCTCACCTTCGCCGGCCTGGCTGGCATGGGCGACCTGGTCGTGACGTGCATCTCCCGCCGGAGCCGCAACCGCCACGTGGGCGAGCAGCTGGGACGGGGCCGGAGCATCGACGCCATCGTGGAGCGGACGAAGATGGTGGCCGAGGGCGTGAGGACGTCCCGGGCCGTGCTCGACCTGGCCGCCACCGTGGGCCTCGAGATGCCCATCGCCGAGCAGGTGGTGGCGGTGATCTACGCCGGCAAGCCGGCCGTCGACGCCATCCCCGCCCTCATGCTCCGCGAGGCCAAGCCCGAGTACAACCTGGCCTTCCCGAGTAAATAGCACGCCATTCTGGCGTGCTATTTACTCGGGACGGGTGGGATCGGTCAGCACGGCGGTGGCAATGGCCCACGGGCCCAGGTCGAAGTGGCCCTCGAAGGGTCGCAGGGGGCGGCCGCGGAGGTCGACGAGCCAGCCCGAGCGGCCGGCGACCGTGACGGTGGTGGGCTCGGGGGCGGGATTGAAGACGCGCAGCTCGAGCCGGCCGCCGGCGGCCCGGCGCAGGGCCGACACCTCCGCGCCGGCGGCGCCGAGGGCCGAGCCCTCGGCCGGTCGTGGGCCGCCGCCGCCGGCCTCGGCCACGAGGAGGGGGAGGAAGGCGTCGTCCACCAGGGCGTAGGGGTCGGCCTCGCCCACCTGGACGGCGTAGCGGGCCTCGACCCGGCCCTGCAGCTGCGGGCCCTCGAGCGGATCGGGCGGCCCGGCCGGGAGGGGACGGGTGGTCATCTCGACCCGGGACAGCATGCCGGTGGCCCGCAGCAGGGTGAGGGCGAGGCCCCGGGCCCGGCCGCCGGCGACGTCGACCAGCTCGTACTCGAGCAGGCCCTCGTGGACCACGGTGAGGCCGCCGGCCTGCACGAACCGGCGGGACGGGAAGGTGGGCAGCGGCGCCTCGGTGGGCCCGCCCTCGGCCTCCAGGCCCCGCTCCACCACGGTGAAGGCGCACTCGGCCCGGCTGGTGGCGGCCGGCGCCGGCAGGGGGAAGTGGGCCCGCAGCCGGTGGTCCCGGCAGGGGTTGTCGAAGGTCGTGTGCACCCGCACCAGCCGCTCGCCGGCGTGGAGCTCGAGCACGGTGATCACCTCCACCGGCCGGGCGCCGGTGCGGGACCGGGTGTCCCCGTCGACCCGCTCGGGCCACACGAAGCGCCGCCGCACCCGCAGCCGGGCCCGGAGCGGGCCCGGCTCCACCACCTCGACGGCCACCGCGGCGGGCCGGTCCACGAGGGTGTCGGCGTCGGGTGGCGACCAGTTGTACGTGTCGCCGTGGTCGCCGCCGTCCACCAGGCGGTCGAAGCCGGCCAGGCCGTCGATCGAGAACGTGCCGGACGCCGGGTCCACCTCCACCCGCACCAGGCCGTTGTCCACCACGCCGGATCCCTCCACCCGCACCGGTTCCACGCCGGCCGGCGCCGGCGCCCACGCCCTCCACCCATAGCCGGGGACGCCCTCGACCCGGGCCAGCACCCGGCGGGCCGGCGGCTGGTCGATGCGCACCCGCACCGGCGCGTCCGGGCGGGCGCCGGCGCGGGCGTACAGGTCGCGCTTGACCTCC
This sequence comes from Actinomycetota bacterium, assembly GCA_052387235.1. Classification (GTDB taxonomy): domain Bacteria; phylum Actinomycetota; class Acidimicrobiia; order Acidimicrobiales; genus JBQTJJ01. Next base: position 1,617 of record JBQTJJ010000146.1, on the reverse strand, counting down.
TCGACGAGCAGCTCGGTGCGCAGCCTGACGTCGGCGTGGAGGACGATGTCCAGCCCGTCGTCGCCCTCCTCCACCACCACCGCGTTCACGAAGGTGTGCTCGTCCAGCTGCTGGCTGCGGATCTGCCCGAGCACCCCGCCCAGCTCGCGGCCCGTCATGGTGAGGTCGGTGAGCGTCGCCCGTCGCTCCTCCAGCACCTGGGCGCCGGGGACGGCCCCCTCGCCCGGCAGCGTGAGCTCCACCAGCCCGCTGCGGGCCCGGGCCGACGGGTTCACCACCACCGGGCCGGGTTCGGCCATCGACGCGGCCAGCACGGCCAGGGCCCGCGTCGAGAGCCCGTCGGCCACCTGGCGGGCCTCGGCGAAGCGGTGCAGCACGGTCGCCCCCACCTCGTCGGACGAGCAGGCGCAGATCGAGTCGTGGGCCGAGTTGCGGACGACCTCCTTCCATGCCAGGGCCAGCAGCTCGGCCGGCCACCGGTCGGGCGCCAGCCACAGGGCGCACAGCGGCTCGGCCAGGCGCTCCAGGGCCCGCTCGGTGCGGGCCGCGGCCTGCTTCACGTCCACGCGGTTGGAGGCGACGCCCATGAGCAGGTTGGCCCGGGCCCCCGAGCGCAGCTCGCCCGCCCAGGCGGGGAGGCCGGCGGTGGGGGCGGTGCCCAGGTACTCGGCCAGGGAGGTGACGACCAGCGAGTAGTCGTCCTGGATGGCGTTGGCCTCGGCCACCACCCGGCCCAGCCACGGCTGGGGGACCTGGTGGTCGGTGCCGTTCATGAACAGCAGGCCGTCGAGGAGGAAGGGCGCCACCTCGGCCTCGTGCGACTCGATGCGGCGCAGGAGCGCCTTGGCGTCGTCGGGGATGGCGGCGCCGTTCCCGTAGCCCTTCAGCAGGTACTCGGCCCGCACCGTGGAACCGTCCGGGGCCGACCACCAGAACGCCGAGCGGTCCACCGCCGCCGGCACGCCCCGCCACACCACGGCGTGCCCCATGCCGGCCTGCTGCAGCAGCTGCGGCATCTGGGCGATGTGGCCGAACATGTCGGGCAGGTAGCCGACCGGCGCAGCGCCGCCGAAGGCGGCCGAGCGCTCGAGCCCGAGCTGCAGGTTGCGGACGATGGTCTCGCCCGACACGCAGAACTCGTCCATGAGGACGTACCACGGGCCCATGGCGAGGCGGCCACCGGCCGCCAGCCGCCGCAGCCGGTCCTCGGCCCCGGGCCGGACCTCGAGGTAGTCGTCCACCACCGCCATCTGGCCGTCGAGGAGGAAGCGGGTGTAGCCGAGGTCGCCTTCGAGCAGCGGCAGGAACTCGTCGAGAAGCTCCACCAGCCGCATGCGGAAGGCCTGGAACGGGGCGTACCACTCACGGTCCCAGTGGGTGTGGGGGACGATGTTCACCGGCAGGGGCTGGCTCGGCATGCGGGCAGATTACGTTGGACGTCGTGCGGATCGCCTTCGGTTCCGACGACGTCACGGCGCTGACCGAGGCGGTCGAGGCCGAGCTGGAGAAGCGGGGCCACGAGCTGGTGCGGGTCGGGCCACCCGCCGGGGAGGCCATCCAGTGGGCCGACGTCGGGCGGCGGGTCGGCGAGCAGGTGGTGAGCGGCGACGTCGACAC
>JBQTJJ010000145.1:0-2506 GCA_052387235.1 Actinomycetota bacterium | reverse complement strand
GCCGCCACGCCGTTGATGGGCTGGTTGAGGCGGGTGGCGCCGGTGGAGCCGAAGAACCCGGCATCGCCGAAGGCGAAGATCCCGCCGTCCCTGGCGACGAGCCAGTAGCCGCCGCCCGAGGGGTTGGCGGCCATGCCGACCACGGGCTGGTTGAGGGGGGTGGCGCCGGTGGAGCCGCGGAAGGTGGCGTCGCCGAAGGCGAAGATGCCGCCGTCGGCCGCCACCAGGTAGTAGCCGCCGCCGGTGGCCGAGGCGGCCATGCCCACGATGGGCTTGGCCAGCCTGATGGCGCCGGTGGAGCCGCGGAAGGTGGCGTCGCCGAAGGCGAAGACGCCGCCGTCGGCCGCCACCAGCCAGTAGCCGGTGCCGCTGACCGTCGGCGTCATCCCCACGATGGGCTGGGCCAGCTTGAGCGAGGCGGTGGAGCCGAAGCTCTTGGCGTCACCGAAGGGGTGGACGGCGCCGTCCGCGCCCACCAGCCAGTAGCCGGCCCCGGTGGGGCTGGCGGCCATGCCCACGATGGGCTGGGTGAGGGTCTTGCCGCCCATGGAGCCGAAGAAGCCGGCGTTGCCGAAGGCGAAGATGCCGCCGTCGCTGGCCACCATCCAGTAGCCCCGGTTGTCGGGGGTGGAGGCCATGCCCACGATGGGCTTGGCCAGGGTGATGGCGCCGGTGGAGCCGAAGAAGGGAGCGTCACCGAAGGCGAAGATGCCGCCGTCGGCCGCCACCAGGCGGTAGCCGTTGGCGAAGGGGAGGGGCCTGGTCCGGTCGTGGAGGAACACGTCGGGAGCGAAGTTGTTGTCGCCCGACACCAGGTTGAAGGCGTCGGAGGCGAAGGCCACGTAGCGCCCGTCGGTGTTGAGGACCGGGAAGTAGCTGGCGCCCACCGCCTGCCCCAGCCGGCGGGTGACGCTGACCCGGGTGGTCTCGCCGGTGACCCGGTCGTGGACGAAGGCGTCGCTGAGGGCGTTGGTGTCGCCGGCGACCAGGTTGGTGGCCAGCGAGTCGAAGCCCACGAACCTCCCGGAACCCGACAGGGACGGGAAGAAGCTCCCGCCGTTGGCCTCGGCACCGCCCGCTCCCACGCTCACCCTCGTCGTGGCGTTGGCGGCACGGTCGTGGACGAAGACGTCGGAGACGTTGTTCGTGTCGCCGGCGACGAAGAACCTGGTGACGGAGGCGAAGGTGACGATGTTGCCGTCGTCGCTTATCGAGGGCAGGGCGCTGGCGCCGGCGCCCGTGGCCGCCCCGCACGACACGGGGGGCCCGCCGCTGCCGGTGCAGCCCTGGGCGCCGCCCGTGACCACGCTCACCCGGGTGGTGGTGGTGGTCTGGCGGTCGTGGACGAAGATGTCGCGCTGGCCGTTGGTGTCGCCGGCCACCAGGTTGGTGGCAGCCGAGGAGAAGGCCACGAACCGGCCGTCGGCGCTGATGGACGGCTCCGAGCTGGCTCCGCCCGTGGCCTGGGCTCCGCCGGTGACCACGCTCACCCGGGTGGTGGTGCCGGCCACGCGGTCCCGGACGAACACGTCTGTGTTGCCGTTGGTGTCGCCCGGCACCAGGTTCTCGGCGTTGCCGGCGAACGCCACGAAGCGCCCGTCGGCGCTGATGTCGGCCTCGGCCAGGGCCACGCCGCCGCTGCAGAACCGGAACTGCGTCGGGTCGCTGGGCTCGAAGCACCGGCCCTGGGCCTCGTCGCTGCTCACGCTCTCACGGGTGGTGACGCCGGTGGCCAGGTCGTGCACGAAGACGTCCCGGCCGATGGCCTCGGCCGAGGCGGTGGGTGCCGGCGGGTCCTCGTTGTCGTCGTCCGGGACCAGGTTGGACGCGCCCGAGCCGAACAGCACGAACCGGCCGTTGCCGCTGATCCTCGCCGACAGGCTGGGTCCCTCGCCCTGGACGCCACCGGTACCGACGCTGGCCCGGACCGTGGTGCCGGTGGCCCGGTCGCGCACGAACACGTCCTCGCGGTTGTTGGTGTCGCCCGGCACGAGCTTCTCGGCCCGGGAGTGGAAGGCCACGAACCGGCCGTCGTCGCTCACCGAGGGGATGGCGATGCTGCTGGTCCCCGTGCCCTGGGCGCCCGTGGACGAGACGCTCACCCGCTCCGTGGCGCCGCGGGAGCCGGCGTCCGCCGGGCCGGACGGCACGAGGGCGACCGCCGCGACCGCCGCCGTCACCGCCCCCAACCGCCTGCGGCCTCGACGGACCCGCGCACCTTCGTGTCCCTTGCTCATGTGGGGATTCTCCTCCGATAGCACCCCGGGCGCGTCCCGCCCGCCTCGGGCTCGGCCGGTGATACTAGCTGGGAAGTAGGACGAAAGTGCGATGACCTATTGCTCCCCGACACCTATTGGAGTCGCGGCTACGAGCGTGTAAGCTTCCCAACAGCCGGGTGCGCCGGGGTTGCCGTGCCGACGTTCGCGTCGGCCGGTGAACAGTGAGAGAAAGGGACACATATGCAGAAGCGTCGTCCGCTGTACCTGATGGCGTTCGGGGTGGTGGC
>JBQTJJ010000144.1:0-5622 GCA_052387235.1 Actinomycetota bacterium | reverse complement strand
GTGGCGGGGGTGGGATTTGAACCCACGACCTTCGGGTTATGAGCCCGACGAGCTACCAGACTGCTCCACCCCGCGGCGGAGGGGCCATGGTAGCAGCAGGGCCAGGGCACTCTGCCAAGGCGGGCCGGGGGCTAGGCGGCGGGGGCGGTGGTCGTGGTGGTGGAAGTGCCGGCGGCCCCCATCCTGGCCTGTCCGACCTTGTCGCCCACGATCTTGATCTGCTTCTCGTACTCGGCCAGGTTGCCGTTGCGCAGAGCGGCCTGGGCCGCGTCGTAGGCGGCCTGGGCCTCGCCCAGCAGGCGCTGGACCTCGGCCGACTCCGCCGGCGCGGAGGGACCCGGGGGGGTCTGGCCCGGCGTGGTGGGCGGTGTGGCGCCCGGGGCCTCCTCGAGCGTCTTGGGGGCGGCCCCGAAGATCTTGGTGAGCGCCTCCTCCAAGGTGTTGCCGATCACGGCCTCGTCGCCGAACACGATGATGGCCCGCTTGAACTCGGGCAACGGGTTGCGGGCCGACTGGACGTAGAGGGGCCGGATGTAGAGCAGGGAGTTCTCGATCGGGATCACCTGCACGTTGCCCAGCTGCACCTGGGAGCCCTGCTGGTTGAGCAGGGTGATCTCCCGGGAGATGTCGGGGTCGGCCGCAGCCCGCGCATCCACCAGCGCCGGCCCGTCGATCTGCTCGCCCCGCGGCATGACGAAGGCTTGGAGCTTGCCGTACTCACCGGGGTCGCTCTTCGCCGTCATGAACGCCGACAGGTTCTGCTGGCGGTCGCCGCTGGAGCGGGGCACGAAGGGCTGCAGGATGAGGAAGCTCTCGTCCTCGTCCTCCGGAAGGCGCAGCAGGAGGTAGGTGGGGTCCATGCGCCGGCCGCGGGCCGCGCTCACCAGGCCGCCAGCGCCGGCGCCGGGACCGGTGGTGCTGGTGGTGGCCGCCTGCGACTGGGTGGCGGTGTTGGTGGGCGAGCCGGAGCCCGGGTCCTGCGAGATGTCCCACGCGTCGCCGGCGTTGTAGAACTCGTTGGGGGCGGTGATGTGGTACCGGCTGTACATGTTCGTCTGCACCCGGAAGAGGTCCTCGGGGTACCGCAGGTGGCTGCGGAGCTCGTCGGAGATCTCACGGCCGGGCGTGAACAGGTCGGGGAAGGCCTTGCTGTAGGCCTTGACGATCGGGTCCTTGTCGTCCACCACGTAGAAGGTCATGGAGCCGTTGAAGGCGTCGATCACGACCTTCACAGAGTTGCGCACGTAGTTGAACCCCGAGCGCAGCCCGCTCTCGTCGGGCACCCGGTCGACGTTGGCCCGCTGCGAGTACGGGTAGCGGCTGGTGGCGGTGTAGGCGTCCTGCACCCAGAGCAGCCTGCCGTCCACGATCACGGGGTAGGGGTCGGCGTCGTAGCGCAGGAACGGCGCCGCGGTGCGGACTCGGTCACCGATGTCCCGGATGAAGATGGCCCGGGAGTCGGGCGTCACCAGGTCGGAGATCAGGAGGTTGAAGTCGGCGAAGCGCAGGGCGAAGGCGGCCTTGCGGATGATGGAGCTCAGCCGCACGCCGCCGGTGCCCTCGTAGCTGCTGAAGCTGGTGGTGCCGTCCTGCTGCTGGAAGTCGATCTCCCGCTGCTTCGTCTTGACGAGGGCGTAGCCGCCGGTCCTCTCGCCGTAGTAGATGCGGGGTTGCTTCAGCTCCGGCGTCCCCGCCGGCGGGATGTCCTTCAGCGTGAACCGGGGCTGGCCGTCGGCCGTGACGGCGTTGGCCGGCGCCACCAGGGCGCCGAAGCCGTGCGTGTACGACAGATGGCGGTTGACCCAGGACTGCGAGGGCAGGTCGGCGGCGTTCAGCTCCCGCGCCGACACGATGGTCTGGGTGACCTGGCCGTCGACGGTGTAGCGGTCGATGTCGACGTCGTTGAACTTGTAGTACGAGCGGATCTCCTGCAGCTTCTGGAAGGTGGTGGCCACGTACCGGGGGTCCCACAGCCGGACGTTGCGGATCGTCTCGGCGTTCTGGCTCAGCCCCTCGGCGGTGAGGTCCTCGTCGTAGTCGAAGCGGGTCTCCTCCACCTCGTCGATGCCGAAGGCGACCCTGGTGGCCTCGATGTTGCGCCCGATGTAGGGCCGCTCCCGGTCGATCTCGGCCGGCTCGACCCGGAACTTCTGGGTGAAGGCCGGGTAGATGGCCCCGACGATCACCGACACCAGGGCCCACAGGCCCACGCCGATGACGGGCAGGACCCAGCCCTTGCGGCGGATGTTGAGGATGAACATCACCACCGCCGCCAGCGAGATGATCACCAGCAGCTCGAGGGCGGGGAGCTGGGCCTTGACGTCTGTGTAGGTGGCCCCGTCGACCACTCCCCGGCTGGAGTAGCTCAGCTCGAAGCGCTGGAAGTAGTAGCCCACCGCCTTGATGAGGGCGAGGACGGCGAGGAGCACGGACACATGGGCCTTCACCTGGGGCGTGACCCGCTGCATCGGGGCCTGGATGCGGATGCCGCCGTTGAGGTAGTGGGCCACCACCGTGACCACGGCGATGAGCATCACGGCCACGAAGGCCCAGTCCACGAGGAACGACAGGAACGGCAGCTTGAACACGAAGTAGCCGATGTCCCGGTTGAACTGGGGGTCGTCGACCCCGAAGTCGACGGAGTTCTTGAACAGGAGCCAGTTCTGCCACTGGGCCGACACGCCGGTGCCCACCAGCAGCGCGAACAGGGCGGCCACGCCGACGCGCACCTTCCCGGCGTGGGGGCCGACGAGCTGGCGGTAGCGCTGGACCAGCTCGTCCTCGGGACCGATCGCCCGGAAGCGGGGCGCCAGCCGGTCGGCGATGACCAGGCTCAGGTAGAGGGCGGCGAAGAACAGGAGGGAGAAGACGAGGGCCAGCAGGATCTTGATGCCGAGCACCCCCCGCCACACGCTGGTGTAGCCCAGCTCCTCGAACCAGAGGTAGGTGGTGTAGAAGCCGGCGATCCCCCGCAGCGACGTGAGCACGAAGAACAGCACCACGCCGGTCGCGACCAGGGCGGCACGGCTGCGGGCAGGGCGGCGACGCCGGCTCGGGGTACCGGCAGTAGAGCGCATGGGGCGATGCTAGGGACTGGGCGGGGGATCCGCGCCGTCAGCCCGCGCCGTTGACCGCGACCGCGACGTCGGCGGGGGCCAGGATGCAGCGGCAGCCGGCATGGGCCGGGGGGTGGACCTGGCCGGTGGGGAACGCCTCTCCGGGGCGGGTGGGACCGGCCAGGGCGTTGTCGTCGCAGTCGGGGCAGGGCCGGCCCTCGTCGTCCACAACCCAGCGGGCCGGCGTGCCCGGCAGCAGGGCAGCCAGAGCCCCCCGGCCGAATGCGGCCGCCACGGCGTCGCCGGCCAGGCCCTCCACCCGCTGCGCCTTGCATTCCCGGTAGGCGGCCCCGATGCGCTCGACGACCGCCGCCTGGTCGACGCCGGCGTCCCCGCCCAGGGCCCGCTCGAGGGCCCGCCGCAACGGCTCCGCCAGCGATGCCGCCAGGTCGCCGGCCAGCTCGTCGCCGGCGGGTGGAACGCCGGCGCCCGGGGCGATGAAGGCGGCACCCGCGGCCGCGGCCGCCGCCAGCTGCTCCTCGGCCGCCCGCCGGTAGCGCCCGAGCTGCTCGGCCGCGGGCGGCAGCACCGCATCGGCCGAAACCGTCCGGGTGGAGCGCAGCCGGTCCAGCACCTCGTTCTGGTCGTCCTGCAGCGCCCGCTTCAACTTGCGGGACAGCCGGGTCTCGATGCCCTCAATGGCCAGGTCCCGGCGCTGGAGGAGCCCCTCGGACTCGCGGCCGGGACCCGGGGCCGGGGCCGCACCCGTCCCGGTGCCCTCCCCGGCGGCGGCGGATGCGGCGCCACCGGGCGTCTCGTCGGCCAGCACCTCCCGGGCCTTGGCCACGGCGTCGGCCCGGCCGGCCCGAATACGGGCGAACAGCTCGTCCACCCCCGGTCCGGCCTGGTCCGCGAGGGCGTCGGTCGCACCCGCAGGCGGGGCCGCGGCAGCTCCTTCCGGCTGCGCCGGCCGCCCCGGCCCGGGGTCGCCGGGCGCCGGCGGCGAGGCGCCGGCGGGGGTGGCGGCCCCGGCAGGAGCGGCGGCGCCGGCAGGAGTGGCGGGGGCCGGCGGCGCGGCGCCGGCGGGGGTAGCGGGGGTGTCGGGCGCCGGCGGCGAGGCGCCGGCAGGAGCGGCGGCGCCGGCAGGAGCGGCGGCGCCGGCGGGCGCGGCCCCGGGGCGGGTTTCGATCACACGCACGCCCTCGGCGGCCGACGGGGCCTCCACGATGTCGAGCGGCGCCGGCGCGGGCTCCGGACGGGGCCGGCGCAGCAGGCGCAGGGTGGCGGGCCTGAACTCCTCGTCCTCGGGCCCGGCCCCGGCGGCCGGGGGAGCATCGGCCTGCCCCGCCACCTCCTGCCCCGCCGCCTCCTGCCCCGCCGCCCCCTCCCCCACCGGGGCCGCCTCCTCCCCGGCCGGCGCCGGCTCTTCGGGGAAGGCCGTCAGCACGTCCTCCAGCTCCTCCGGAGCCGCCTCCGCGCCGGCCGCCGCCGCCCGGTCGCCGGCAGCCACTGCCGCGGCCCGGGCCTCGGCCTCCACCTTCTGCAGCTCGTCGGCGACCTCGTCGGTGGTGCTGCGCACCACCCGGTACGCCTCGAGGAGGCGCTCCCGCCCGGCCCGCAGCTGCTCGACCTGGGCCTGCAGCGCCTTGCGCCGGCGGGTGAGGTCGGCCACCACCCGGGCCCGGGCCGCCTGCGCCTCCTGCACCATCAGGCGGCTCCTGGCCTCGACGTCGGCCAGCGCCCCCGCCGCCTCCCGCCGGGCCCGCTCCACCACGCCGGCCGCCTCCGACTCGGCCGCACGGCGGATCTCGGCCGCCTCGCCCTCGGCTTCCCCGGTGCGCTCGGAGAGCACGGCCTCGGCCTTGGCCCGGATCTGCTGGGCCTGGTCGTGCGCCTCCCGCAGGATGCGGGCCGCGTTCTCCTCGGCCTTGGCCCTCAGCTCGGTGGCCGCCTCCTGGGCCGTGGCCAGGATGCGGGCCATCTCCTCCCCCAGGGCCCGGGTGAGCGCGTCCCGGTCCAGCACGGGGTTGGCGGCCCGGTGCTCGGCCTCGGCCAGCCGGCGGTTGAGCTCCCGCTCCCGGGCCGTGGACGCCCGCAGGTCGTTGGCGACGCGCTGGAGGTAGGACCGCACCTCGCCGGTGTCGAACCCCCGGAAGGCGGTGCCGAACCCGCGATGGGCGACCTCCTCGGGTGACAGAGGGCCGTCGCTCATGGCACCCGAGGTTACGACCGGTGGAGCCGAAAACCGCGGCAAAGGGCAGGATCCGCCGGCCGCGCGCCCCGGGGGGACCTACTCCCCGGAGAGCAGTCCGTCGATCGTGGCGACGAGGGTGTCGACCACCGGCGTGAGCAGGTCGACGGTGGGCGGGATCGGCTCGGGGTCGGGCACCAGCTGGGGCAGGTCGACGAGGGGCGGTGCCGTGGTGGGCGTGGTGGACGGAGGTCGGGCCGGGGGGGGCGGGCTGGCGGCCCGTGGCGCCTGGACGGCCGGAGGCGTCTCGACAGGGGCCGGGGAGGGGCGGAGGCCGGCGGCCGGGCGGGCTGAGCCGGCCGGGAGGGGGGCGAA
>JBQTJJ010000143.1:0-17638 GCA_052387235.1 Actinomycetota bacterium | reverse complement strand
GGGGGGGGGGGGGGGGGGGGGGGGGGGGGGGGGGGGGGGGGGGGGGGGGGGGGGGGGGGGGGGGGGGGGGGGGGGGGGGGGGGCGGGGGGGGGGGGGGGGGGGGGGGCGGCCGGCCGGGGGGGGGGGGGGGGGGGGGGGGCGCCGGAGGCGCCGGCGGGGGCGGGCGAGCCGGCGGCGCCGGTGGGGGCGGGCGCGCCGGCGGCGCGGGCCGTGGCGGCCGCGCCGGCGGCGCCGGCCGGCGGCGACCTGGAGGACGCTGACGCCGAGACCGGCTAGGGACTGCGAGTCGACACCATCCGCCGCCGGGCCCACTCGTCGGCGCCGGCGCGCGCCTCGACCTCGAGGGGGATGGCCAGGTAGGCGGGATGGTGGCGGCGGTGGACCCGGAGGTGGGCCACGTACCCCCCCAGGTAGCGCCACAGGAACCGGGCCACGCCCAGCTCCGCCCACTGCCGGGCGTGCACCAGCTCGTGGGCCAGCAGCCGGCGCCGGCCGGTGCGATCGGCCATGCCGTCGCGGAGGACCAGGACGAAGCGGCCGAGGGTCATGGCCGCCGCCGCCGGCGGCAGGACGGGGACGCGCACCACCACCACCCGCCGGGCGATGGCCGGCGGGACGTGGTCGTAGGAGGCCAGCTCGACCGGCAGGAGGCGACGCACGGGCGCAGCATGCCAGCGCACGGGACGGGCGCCGTCATCCGGAACCGCACCTAGGCTCGTACGGTGGACGTGCCCCCCGCGCCGGAGACCCTGACGGTGGCCGTCCCACCCCCGCCCGAGAGCCTCGACGGCAGGGCCGCGGGCCCGCCGGCCCTCCCCGCCCGCCCCGTGGGGCTCCCCCCCATCCCCGACAGCCTGGCCTGGATCGCGCACCGCATCGACGTGCGGATCGACACGCTCCTGCGCCACGAGCGGGAGCGGTGGGCACGTCTCGACCCGGACCTGGGCGAGCCCCTCGACGCCATCGAGCAGCTGGTCATGGCCGGGGGCAAGCGCCTCCGGCCCGCCTTCTGCCACTGGGCCTACGTGGCCGCCGGCGGCACCCCCGACGACGCCATGGTCGTGGACGCCGGCGCCGCCCTCGAGCTGCTGCACACCTTCGCCCTGGTGCACGACGACATCATGGACGGCTCCACCCGCCGGCGGGGCATGATCACGGTCCACCGGCGCTACGAGGCCCGCCACGCGGCCGAGTCGTGGAGGGGCGAGGCCCGCCGCTTCGGCGAGGGCGTGGCCATCCTGGTGGGCGACCTGGCCTTCGTCTACGCCGACCTGCTGCTGGCCGGCGCCCCCCGCGCCGCCCACGACGTGTTCACCGAGCTGCGCCTGGAGGTGAACGTGGGCCAGTACCTCGACCTGCTGGGCACCGCCCAGGGCGAGGTCGGCATGGAGAAGGCGCGGCGCATCTGCCAGTACAAGTCGGGCAGCTACACCATCGAGCGGCCCCTGCACCTGGGCGCGGCCCTGCGGGGCCGGCTCGACGAGCTGGGGCCGGCGCTCACCGCCTACGGCCGCCCGCTGGGCGAGGCCTTCCAGCTGCGCGACGACCTGCTGGGCGCCTTCGGCGACACCGCCCTCACCGGCAAGCCGGTGGGCGACGACCTCCGGGAGGGCAAGCCCACCGCCCTGTACGCCTTCGCCATGGCCGCCGCCGACGGCGCCGCCACCTCGCTGCTGGCCGAGCGCTTCGGCTCGGCCGACATCACGCCGGCCGAGGTGGCCGAGCTCCAGGCCGTCCTGGAGTCGACCGGTGCCCGCCGCCAGGTCGAGTGCACCATCGAGCGGCGGGTGGACGAGGCGCTGCGGAGCCTGCGGACGTCGGGCCTCGACGCCGAGGCCGCCGCCCGCCTGGCCGAGCTGGCCCACTTCGTGGCCGGCCGCGACCACTGACCGCGGGCCGGCCCCGTCGCCCGCGGCGGCCTCGGTGGGCGTCAGCCGCAGGTGCGCAGCGTCGTCCCGTCGGCCGACGCCGCCCCGCCCCGCTCGCCGGCCCAGCCGGCCAGCGCCTCGGCCAGCTCGGCCGTGTCCCGGGGCGTGTCCATCACGAAGGTCATTCGCACGCAGGTGCGCCCGCCCTCCCGCCACGCCACGTAGCGGTCGCCGCCCCAGCCCCGGGCCGCGTCCCCGGCGTGGTCGTCGTCCAGCTCGGCCTGGAGCATGAGCCCCAGGAACAGCTGGCCGATCTCCCCGTCGTCGAACGCCTCGCCGTCGCTCCTGGGCAGCGGCACCTCCCGGGGGGCGTCGCCCCGCAGGTACCGGGACGGGTCCAGCACCTGCTCCGAGCTCTCAGGGGGCTCGGCGAAGGCCCGGTCGAGCCGGGCCTGGCCGCCGGCCCGCACGATGGCGGCCACCAGGTCGGCGCCGAAGGCGTAGGGGAAGCCGAAGATGACCCGCACCACGTCGGGGATGCCGGCGGGGAGGGAGCCGGACCGCTCCTCCCCGGCCGCGTCCCGGCGCTCGGCCGCGGACAGCGAGGACCGGTACCGGTCCTCGATGCGGCCCGCGCTGCCCTCCACCAGGGCCGAGAAGCCGAGGTAGGCCTCGTCGCCCAGCTCGTCCCGGTCGAGGTCGAAGTGCTGGTCCTCGAGGGCGTGCGTCAGCTCGTGGACCAGGACGATCCGTACGAACGGGGTGGGCTCCTCGCCCCGCACCACCAGCTCCTCGGAGTCGGTGTCGTAGAAGCCGAGGACGGCGCCGGCGCTGAAGCGCTGCACCGTCTCCACCAGGTCGACTTCGCGGTCGAGCAGGCCCATGGCCACGAGGACGGCCTGGGCGTCGCGGATCTCGGCCAGGTCCTCCTCGTCCGACTCCATGAGCCGCTCCTCGAACGGCCCGTCGGCCAGCAGCGTCACCTGCACAGGGGTCTTGTAGGCCAGGCCCCGCTCCTTCTCCACGAACGCCTGCAGGGCCGGGACCTCGGCCGCGATGCCCGTGGCCGGCGGGGCGCCGGACGGGGGCGCTGAGGTGGCGGCCGGCGGCGAGGTGGAGGACGTGGACGGCGGCGGCCGGTCGTCGTCCCCGACGGAGACGACCCCCACCGCTCCGGCCGCCAGCACGGCGGCGGTGACGGCCGACAGGGCGGCTAGGGACCAGCGGGGCACCGGTCCACACTGCCCGACGCCGGCGCCGGTTGCAGGTCGGGGCCCGGCCCGGAAGCATGGGGCCATGCGCGTGGTCGTGGTGGGAGCGGGGCTGGGAGGGCTGTCGGCCGCGTGCCACCTGGCCGGGCGGGGCCACGAGGTCGTGGTGGTCGAGCGGGACGACGTGCCGGGCGGGCGGGCCGGCCTGCTGGAGCTGGGCGGCTACCGCTTCGACACCGGCCCGTCGGTGCTCACCATGACCGGCCTGCTGGCCGGCGTGTTCGCGGCGGCCGGCGCCGACATGGCCGACCACCTCACCCTCTCCCCCGTCGACCCCATGTACCGGGCCTGCTTCGCCGACGGCTCCACCATCCGGGTGCGCCACGGCCGGGAGCCCATGACCGAGGAGATCCGGCGGGAGTGCGGGGCCAGGGAGGCGGAGGCCTTCGGCCGCTTCTGCGACTGGCTCACCGACCTGTACCGGCTGGAGCTGCCCAACTTCATCGACCGCAGCTTCGACTCCCCGCTCGACCTGGCCTGGCCCCTCGGGCCCATCGTGAAGCTGGTCCGCATGGGCGGCTTCCGCCGGCTCAACCCGGTGGTGGAGTCGTACTTCTCCGACCAGCGCCTGGTGCGCCTCTTCTCCTTCCAGGCCATGTACGCCGGCCTCTCCCCCTTCGAGGCCCTGGCCGTGTACTGCGTCATCACCTACATGGACACGGTGGAGGGCGTGTACTTCCCGGCCGGCGGCATGCACGCCATCCCCCGGGCCCTGGCCGCGGCGGCCGAGAAGGCGGGCGCCACGTTCCAGTACGGGCAGGCGGTGGAGCGGGTGGTGCGGCGCTCGGGCACCAGCGGCCCCGTCACCGGCGTGCGCCTGGCGTCGGGAGAGGTCATCCCGGCCGACGCCGTGGTGCTCAACCCCGACCTCCCGGTGGCGTACCGCACCATGGTCCCCGAGGCCCGGGCCCCCCGCGCCGCCCGCAAGGGCCACTACTCGCCCTCGTGCGCGGTGTGGCTGGCCGGCGCCAAGGGGGGGTGGCCGGCGGACGCGGCCCACCACAACATCCACTTCGGCCAGGCCTGGGACGGCGCCTTCAAGGCCCTCCTGAAGGACGGCACCCGCATGCCGGACCCGTCCATCCTCGTCACCGGCCCGTCGTCGTCGGACCCGTCCCTGGCGCCGGCCGGGTGCTCGTCGCTGTACGTCCTCGAGCCGGTGCCCAACCTGGACGGCCGCATCGACTGGGTCCACGAGCGCGGCCGGCTCAAGGCCGACCTGGCGGCCCGGGTGGCCGCCCTCGGCTACCCGTCGGAGATCGAGGTGGAGCGCTTCCTCGACCCCACCGACTGGGAGCGCATGGGGATGGAGCGGGGCACGCCGTTCGCCCTCAGCCACAGGTTCTTCCAGAGCGGGCCGTTCCGCCCGAACAACGTGTCCAGGCAGGTGCCGGGCCTGGTGTTCGTGGGCTCGGGCACCGTGCCCGGCGTGGGCGTGCCCATGGTGCTCCTCTCGGGGCGGCTGGCCGCCGACCGGGTGGAGGAGGTCCCCCGCTGACGATCTCGCTCGAGGCGTCCTACGAGCGGTGCCGGCAGCTGAACAGGCGCTACGGCACCACGTACTACTGGTCCACGTCGCTGCTGCCCAGGGTCAAGCGCCACCACGTCCACGCCCTCTACGGCCTGTGCCGGTACGCCGACGACATCGTGGACGACCTGGGCCCGGCGCCCCTGGCCGAGCGGGAGCGGGCCCTGGCCGAGTTCGGCGAGCGCTTCTTCGCCGACCACGCCGCCGGCCGCTCCGACCACCCCGTGCTCAAGGCCGTGGTGCACACGGTGCGGGCCTTCGACATCGACCCCGACTGCGTGCGCCGCTTCCTGCGCTCCATGACCATGGACCTGTCGGTGGAGTCGTACGAGACGTTCGAGGACCTGGTGGGCTACATGGACGGCTCGGCCGCCGTCATCGGCGAGATGATGCTGCCCATCCTGGAGCCCACCGACCCTGCCGCCTTCGGCCACGCCCGGGACCTCGGCATCGCCTTCCAGCTCACCAACTTCTGGCGGGACGTGGGCGAGGACCTCGACCGCCGGCGGGTGTACGTGCCCCAGGAGGACATCCGGGAGTTCGGCGCCGGCCCGGCCCTGGCCGGGCGGCGGGTCACGCCCGAGTGGGTCCGGCTCATGCGCTTCGAGATCGGGCGCACCCGCGCGTACTACGCCTCGGCCGACCTGGGCATACCCATGCTCCCGCCGGTCGGGCGGCGCTGCATCGCCGGCGCCCGCCTCCTGTACTCCGGGATCCTGGAGCGCATCGAGGGCGCCGGGTACGACGTGTTCTCGTCGCGGGTGCGGGTCCCCACGTGGCGGAAGCTGGCCGTGGCCGCCCGCCTGGTGCGCCCGCCGGCGGGGCGGGGCCGGGCCGTCAGGCCCGTGAGGCCAGCTTGTGGGTCAGGCTCCCTGCCAGCGTGGCGTCGAAGGGCTGGGACGCGTTGATGAAGCTCAGGCTGATCTCGGCCCGCCCCTTGCGGATGAAGACGAAGTCGGCGTAGATCGGCACGGTGGTGCCGTCCGGCGCGGTGATGCCGGTGGTGAGGCGGACGGCCAGCGCCTCGTCGCCCACCTCGGGCGCCTCGCGCACCTCGGCCTCGGCCGGGGCGAAGGGGACGCCGCCGGCCTCCTCGGCCAGGGCCTTGTCGAACAGCTGCTTGAAGCACGGGATGCCCTTGGGACCCTTGAGCGCCGCCAGCTCCGAGGCCGCCTCCTCCTCCGAGGCCGCCAGCTCGGCGCTCGAGCTCACCTGGGTGAGCTGGCCCCTGCTGAACTCGGGCGACTCGACCTCGGGCCGGTTCAGGCCGAACTGGACACCCAGGCACTCGCCCAGCTCCCGGTCGGAGGTGTCGTCGGCGTCGGGCTCGGCAGGCGTGGACTTCCAGCCGGGCGGGAAGTCCGACGCCCTGAGGACGATCCGGTTCACGACGGCCTGGTCGTCGGTCCCCCCGGTGGCGGCGGTGGACGGCGACGCGCCCGCCTCCGTCGTCGCGGTGGGCGCCTCGCCGTCGCCGGCGTCGTCCCCGCCCCCACCGCACGCCCCGGCGCCGAGGACGAGCACGAGGGCCATCGAAACCAGACGGATCCGCATACCCGAGCGTAGCGACGGGGCGCCGGCCGCCGGGCGGACCCGGGCCCGTGCCACGCTGTCGGCCCGATGAGCACCACCCGGCTGGCCCTGGAGGTCCTGCGCTGGGGCACCGGGCTGTGGCTGCTGTGGGCCGTGCCCCGCTGCAGGCCGGCGGCGGCCGGCGCCTCCGGGGCGGGGGCGGGCCCCGTGGCGGTGGTGGTGCCGGCGAGGGACGAGGAGGCCACCCTCCCGCTCCTGCTGGCCTCGCTGGCCGGCCAGCGGCCGCCCCCGGCCGAGGTGGTGGTGGTGGACGACGGGTCGGCCGACGCCACCGCGGCCGTGGCCGCGCGCGCCGGCGCGGCCGTCGTCGAGGCCGGGCCCCTGCCGGAGGGGTGGACCGGCAAGGCGTGGGCGTGCTGGACCGGCGCCGGCGCCACCACCGCACCCACCCTGGTGTTCCTGGACGCCGACACCGAGCTGGAACCGGGCGGGCTGGCCCGGGTGGTGGACGAGGGGGCCCGGCGGGGCGGGCTGGTGTCGGTGCAGCCCTTCCACGTCACCCGCCGCCCCTACGAGCGCCTGTCGGCGTTCTTCAACGTGGTGGCCATGATGGGCGTCGACGCCTTCACCCCGCTCGGGCGCCGGCTGGAGCCGCGGGGTGCCTTCGGGCCCTGCCTGGTCACCGGCCGGGACGACTACGAGGCGGTCGGCGGCCACCGGGCGGTGCGGGCCGAGGTGGTGGAGGACGTGGCCCTGGCCGGGCGCTACCGGGCCGCCGGCCTCCCCGTCACCTGCCTGGGCGGCCGGGGGTCCGTGCGCTTCCGGATGTACCCCGGCGGCCCGGCCCAGCTGGTGGAGGGGTGGAGCAAGAACTTCGCCTCGGGCGCCGGCGCCGCCCGCCCCCTCACCCTGGCCCTGGTCACGGTGTGGCTGTCGGGCTGCATCTCGGCCGCCTGGTACCTGGGCGCCGGCACGCCGTCCCGGCCGGCGGCGGCCGCCCTCTACGCCGCGTACGCCGGGCAGCTGGCGTGGATGCTGGCCCGGGCCGGCCGGTTCGGCCGGCTCACGGCCGCCGCCTACCCGGCGCCGCTCGCCTTCTTCCTGGCCGTGTTCGCCCGGTCCCTGGTCCTCACCACGGTGCGGGGCCAGGTCACGTGGCGGGGCCGGGCCGTGCCCACCGGCCGGCGCCGGCGGGGCGGGCCGGTGAGCCGGGGCGCCGGCGGGGCGGGCCGGTGAGCCGGCGCCGGCTGCTGGCCGCCGTCGGGCTCGATGCCGCGGCCTGGGCCGCGGTCCAGGTGGGCGCCGGCTACCTGGTCCACCGCCTCCCCGACCGGGCCCTGGCCGCCGACACGTGGCTGTGGCGGGAGCGGGGCTGGGAGCGGGGCGGCCGGCTCTACGCCGACACCCTCCGGATCCGCCGCTGGAAGGCGTGGCTGCCCGAGGCCGGCGCCGCCTTCGCCGGCGGCTTCGACAAGCGCCGGCTGCGGGGCCGCAGCCCCGAGGCCCTGGAGCGCCACGTCCGCGAGACCCGCCGGGCCGAGCTGGGCCACTGGCTCATGCTGGCGCCGGCCCCCCTGTTCGTCCGGGCCAACCCGCCCCTGCTGGCCCCGTTCATGGTCGCCTACGCCCTCGCCGTCAACGGGCCGTGCATCGCGGCCCAGCGCTACAACCGCATCCGCCTGGCCCGCGCCCTTCGTCGGATCCCCGCTACCCCGAGTAAATAGCTCGCCAAAATGGCGAGCTATTTACTCGGGACGGGGAACGGGTCCCAGGTTGCGGTCTCGGCCCGCCGGCGCAGGTCCTTCGGGACCAGGGGGAGGAGCATGCCGTAGGGCTCGCCGCCGTAGAGGTGGTGGACGCGGTGGGACGACTTCAGCCACTCCAGCGGCCGGTAGCGGCCCTTCACCAGGTCGAGCCGGCGGTGGATGTAGACCTCGTGGACGAACAGGTAGGCGACGCCGTAGAGGGTGATGCCCGTGCCGGCGAGGACCAGGGAGCGCACGGAGCCGAAGGTGCCGACGGCGAAGGCGGCGATGGCCACCGAGGAGAACATGAGGGGGTAGAGGTCGTTGAGCTCGAACCCGCCGTCGCCCGGGGCGTGGTGGCTGCGGTGCAGGCCGATGCCGAAGCCGTGCATCACGAAGCGGTGGGTGAGGTAGCTCACACCCTCCATGGCCACCAGGGCCGCGAGGACGATGGCGGCAGCCGTCATTCCGCCCCCAGCCTAGAGCCGGCCCGCTCCCACAGGAGGATGACGAGGGTGAGCATGGCCCAGGCGTAGGCGAACTCCTCGGTGGGGATGTCGAGGGGCCAGCGCCACCCGCTCAGGACCTCGGGGTTGTACTGCACGATGGGCGCCGACAGCTTCGTCATCCACCCGTCCACCGGGATCTGGAAGGCGAAGACGATGGCCATGGCGATCCAGTACGCCTTCTGCCGGAAGATGCCGGTGCGCAGGACACGCAGCTCCAGCACGACCACGACCACCACCGCCAGCAGCGAGAACCCGGGGTAGGCGGGGATCACGCGTCCACCTCGGCCCGCTTCTCGAACCAGGCCAGCACGTTGCGGACCGCCTCGAGGGTGAGGAGGGCGCAGATGGGCACGGCCAGGAAGAACACGACCTCGTCGACCGGGAAGTCCGGGAGGATCTCCCAGCCGGTCGTGTACCTCGGGTTGAACGACCAGTGCCCGCGGGCGACCGCGATCAGGTCCCACACGATGAAGACGGCGGCGGTGGGGACCAGGGCGGCAGCGAGGCGGCGGGGCTGGCGCCACACGCGCGCGCCGAGCACCAGCTCGAGGGGCAGGGTCAGGACGAGGCAGATGCCCATCAGGATGAGGTACTGGAACCGGTCCAAGCGCCTCATGGTACGTACCGCGACCCCCGGCCGGATGGTCGCCGGCGCCGAGTGCACGTACGCCTGGAGCCCCCACTACGGTGAGCAGGGCATGGTGCTCGAGCGTGTGGACAGCCCCGCCGACCTGAAGGCGATGTCGGCCGAGGAGCTGGGCGTCCTGGCCGGGGAGATCCGCGAGTTCATCGTGCAGGCGGTGGCCGTCACCGGCGGCCACCTCGGCTCCAACCTGGGGGCGGTCGAGCTGACCCTGGCCCTCCACCGGGTCTTCGACTCGCCCCGCGACATCATCCTGTGGGACACCGGCCACCAGGCCTACGTCCACAAGATCGTCACCGGCAGGCGGGACGCCTTCGCCACCCTGCGCCAGGGCGGCGGGCTGTCCGGCTACCCCAACCGGTCGGAGTCCGAGCACGACTGGGTCGAGAACAGCCACGCCTCCACCATCTTGAGCTACGCCCACGGGATCGCCACCGCGGTGGAGGAGGCGGGAGCGGCCCGCCGGGTGGTGGCAGTGATCGGCGACGGCTCCATGACGGGTGGCATGGCCTTCGAGGGCCTCAACAACCTGGGCCACAGCGGGCGCCGGGTCGTGATCCTGCTGAACGACAACGGCCGCTCCTACGCCCCCACCGCCTCCCGCCTGGGCCAGAGCCTGGCCCGGCTGCGGCTGCGCCCGGGCTGGGTCCACCTCCAGGACCGCCTGGAGCAGCTGGTGCTGGACATGCCGGCGGTGGGCGGCCTGGCCTGGTCGAGCCTGCGGGGCGCCAAGGCGGCGGTGCGCGAGGTGTTCGAGCCCCCGGTGTTCTTCGAGGACCTGGGCGTGCGCTACACCGGCCCCTTCGACGGCCACGACATCGCCGGCGTGGAGGCGGCGCTGCGCCAGGCCGCCAGCTTCGACGGGCCCATCGTCGTCCACGTCCTCACCCAGAAGGGCCGGGGCTACCCGCCGGCCGAGGACGACGACGAGAAGTGCCTGCACGACGCCCCCGTGTTCGACGCCTCCACCGGGCCGCCCAAGTGGGCGCCGGCCGGCTACACCGAGGCCTTCGCCCGGGCCATGGTGGAGATCGGCGAGCGCCACCCCCAGGTCCACGCCATCACCGCCGCCATGCCGGGCCCCACCGGGCTCCTGCCGTTCCAGGCCCGCTGGCCCCAGCGCTTCCACGACGTGGGCATCGCCGAGCAGCACGCCGTCACCGCCGCCGCCGGCATGGCCATGGGCGGCCTGCGCCCGGTGGTGGCCGTCTACTCCACCTTCTTCTCCCGGGCCTTCGACCAGGCCAACCTGGACGTGGGCCTGCACGAGCTGCCGGTGGTCTTCGCCCTGGACCGGGCCGGCATCACCGGCGACGACGGCCCATCCCACCACGGCGTGCTCGACCTGGCCCTGTGCCTGCAGATCCCCGGCCTCACCATCTTCGCCCCTTCCTCGGCCCAGGAGGTGGGGGTCATGCTGCGCGAGGCCCTGGAGTGCGACGGGCCGGCCGTGCTGCGCTACCCCAAGGGCACGGCCCGCCAGGCTCCGCCGGCCGGGGTCGGCTCCGGGCTGCGGGCCCGCCCCGTGCGCCGGGCCTCCGGTACGGCCGGGGCCAACGGCAGCGCCGGCGCCGGCGCGCCGGCGGGCGACGTCTGCATCCTGGCCGTGGGGCCCCTGGTGGAGCAGGCCGAGGCCGCCGCCGTGGAGCTGGAGTCCGCCGGGATCACCACCACGGTGTGGGACGTGCGGGTGGTGCGCCCCCTCGACCCGGCCATGGTGGCCGACGCCTCGCGCCACCGCCTGGTCGTGACGGTGGAGGACGGCACCCGCATCGGCGGCGCCGGCACGTGCATCACCGACGCCATCGCCACCCACGCCGCCGCCGCCCCCGGCCGCCCGCCGGCGCCGGCCGTGGTGGTGCTCGGCACGCCGGTGGCGTACATCCCGCAGTCGAAGCCGTCCCGCATCCACGCCGAGCTCGGACTCGACGCCGCCGGCATCGCGGCCTCGGCCCGGGCCGGCCTGGGAGCGTCCTCCCCGTCCTCCCCGTCGGCCCCCCCCGCCCCGTAGGGGAGCGGGCTCAGCCGGTGAAGCGGCCGGCGCCCAGGGTGACGCCGGCATCGGCGTAGGGGCCGCCGAAGTACAGGCGCATGGCCGAGGTGTACACGCCGGCGAAGCGGAGGCGCAGGCGGATGGTGGACCCGGCCGGCACCGTGACCGGTGCGACGTCGAACCCGTATTCGGCCCGGGTGGGCGACGGGCCGACCTCGTCGGCACCCACCGCCCGCGCCAGCGTGCCGGCCGCGATGGTGGTGGCCTGGCCGGCGCCGTCCACCGCGTCGAGGGCGTAGCTCACGGCCGAGGACGCGGCCAGCGTCCACGCCGGGGCGGCCGGGTCGGCCAGCCACAGGGTGAACGAGGACGGGCCGCCCAGCACCACGGGCGCGGCCAGCGGGGCCGAGGCGGTGAACTCGGCCGGGGCGTCGGCCCCGTACGACACGGCGTAGCCCACCGCGCCGGCGGCGCAGCTCTCGGTGAACCTGGCGCCGCCCATCCTGCCCCGGGGGGCGCCGGCGCTGAGGGCGCAGCCCTCGGGCGTGGCCAGCGGGAGGGGCAGCACCGGCGTGGCGGTGGAGGACTGGAAGTGGAGGGTGTGGCTGCCGGCGGCGACGAAGGTCGGGCCGGTGGCGGCCGGCGCCCGCGGCTCCACCTGGGCCAGCGTCACGGTGACGACGTTGCCGATCAGGGAGTCGGTGTCGGCCACGCCGAGCACGCCGGCCAGCTCCACCTCCCAGGTGCCGAAGGCGAGCCCCGCCCTCCCGGTGAGGTCGACGTCGAGGGTCGACGTGCCCGCCTCGGACGAGGCCGTGCTGGTGCCGACCACGTTGCCGCCGGCGTCCCTGAGCGTGAGCTGCCAGTCGAACGGGTTGACGCCCAGCAGGGCCAGGCTCGGGTAGGTGACGACGGCACGCACGCCCCTGGTCTCGGGGGCGACCGCCGCCTCGAAGACCCGGGTCACCGACCCGCCCACGCTCACGACCGGCGCGTCGAACGACCACTGGTCGACGACGCGGACCTTCGAGGGGCGGGCGGCCAGGACCTTGGCGTCGGCGCCGGCCTGGAGCTGGTCCAGCAGGGCCTGGGAGAAGTCGGCCCGGCGCACCAGCGCCACCGCCGCCTCGGCGTCGGTGAACCCGTAGCCGCTGTGCCAGAAGGGGGCGGGGCCGCTCATCGGCGCGGCCGTGACCTGGAGGACCTGGCGGACCTGGTCGGGCGTGAGCGACGGGCGGGCGTGGAGCAGGACGGCGGCCAGGCCGGCCACGTGGGGCGAGGCCATGCTGGTGCCGGAGAGGGTGGCGGTGCCGCCCGGCAGCGTGGGCGACGCCACGCCCACGCCGGTGGGCGTGCCCGACGACACGATGTCGGAGCCGGGGGCGCTCACGTCCGGGTGGTGGATGCCGATGCGGTCGCCCTCGAATCGCTGGTGGCGGTCGGCGGGCAGGGGCAGGGGCAGCGAGTTGTCGTGCTCGAAGCCCCCCGACGAGAACGGCGAGCGCTCCCGGGCGACGGTGGCGGCGCCGGCCGAGATCACCCACGGCGCCACCGAGTACGGGTTGATGGTGCCCTCCAGGCCGCCGTTGCCGGCGGCGAAGACGACCACCAGGCCGGCGTCGTGCAGGGCCTTGGTGGCGACGTGGATCGGATGGCCCGGGTCGAAGGGCCGTGCCGACGTGCCCCACGAGTTGTTGACCACCCTGATGCCCCACTCGTCGTGGTGGACCAGGATGTCGTCGAAGGCGGCCAGGACGGTGAAGATGGAGATGGCCTCGCCGGTGCCGTAGCCGATGAGGTCGGCGTCGGGGGCCACGCCCACCTGCCCGGGGCCGGTGTGGGCGTCGGCGGCCACGATGCCGGCCACGTGGGTGCCGTGGCCCGAGCTGGTGTCGCTGGTGTCGTACGGGAGGCCGTCGGTCGCCACGATGACGGTGCCGGGGAAGTCGTCGGGCTGGGCCTTGCCGCCCAGGATGTCGAGGTACTCGGCGCCCACCACCTTGAAGTTGTGGGTGACGTGGTCGGCCAGGTCGGGGTGGGCGGCGTCCACGCCGGAGTCCACGATGGCCACCCCCACGCCCTTGCCCGTGAAGCCCTGGGCCCGGACGACGTCGGCCCGCATGGCGGCGGTGGACTCGGCCGAGAACAGCTGGAGCTGCTCGTCGGGGTGGACGTCCGTGGCCACCCCCCGCGTCACGGCCGACCGGAGCTGGGCCAGGGTGCCCGACACCAGGGCCAGGGGCAGGGTGCGGAGCGGGATGGCGGCGACGCCGAGCGCCTCCAGGCCGCGGAGGGCCTCGTCGGAAGGGCCGGCAGCACCGCGCCCGCCGGCGAACGACGCCACCGCGAGGAGCCGGCCGGCGGGATCGGGGGCGGTGGCGGCCAGCGTGGCCAGGCCCCTGGCCAGGGCCGGCGCCGGCGCCGGCACCCGGGCCGGGCCCACGTGCCCGCCCGAGACGGCGGCGAGAGCCGTGCCCAGGGTCCCGCAGATCGAGGTCGCGAGGAGCACGACCAGCACACGATGGGCACGACGCATGGCCACGCTCCCCCAACTCTCCACCTGGGACCCCGACAGTCCCGGGCGCGAGGGTAACCCGGCCGCGAGACTGGGGGCACGTGAAGACGCTCTACGTGCTGCGCCACGCCAAGTCGGACTGGGGAGACGACGCCCTCGCCGACCACGACCGTCCCCTCGCCCCTCGCGGGAGGCGGGCCACCCACCTGGTGGCGGCCCGGGCCCGCAACGACGGCATCCGGCCCGAGGTGGTGCTGTGCTCGTCGGCCAGACGGGCCCGCCAGACACTGAAGGGGATCGCCGGCGCCCTGGGCCCCGGCGTGCGGATCCTGGTGGAGGAGGACCTCTACGGCGCCGGCGCCCGTCAGCTGCTGGCCCGGCTCCGCCTGCTCCCGCCCGGGACCGGCTCGGCCATGGTGGTCGGCCACAACCCCGGCCTTCAGGCCCTCGCCCTCGAGCTGGCCGGCGACGGTGAGCCGGCGGCCATGGCCAAGCTCACGGCCAAGTTCCCCACCGCCGCGCTGGCCACCCTCTCCCTGCCGGCCTCCGAGTGGCGCGACATCGCCCCGGGAAGCGGGTACCTCGAGTCCCTCGTGCTGCCACGGGAGCTGGCGTAGCGACCTCCAGGATGGGTCAGGCGGCAGGGTCCGGCACCGGCTCCACCAGGGAGGGGCCGTCGTTGCGCACGCTGTTCACGGCCGTTCCCACCGGAACCGCCTCCAGCAGCTCGGGCGGGCACGGGCGCAGGAGGGCAGTGAGGAGGTCGACGTCGGTCACGGCCGGGTCGAGCCAGAGGTCCAGCGCGTCGGGCGGGAGGATCACCGGCATGCGGTCGTGGAGGACCGCCACCACCTGGTTGGGCTCGGTGGTGAGGATGGCGCAGGTCCGCAGCGGCTCGGACGGGCCCTCCGGGCCCCGGGGCCGCCACACGTCCCAGAGCCCGGCCAGGGCCAGGGGCCGGCCCGTGCGGTGGCGGATGAGGAAGGGCTGCTTCGGCCGGCCCCCGGCCGCCTTGCGCCACTCGTAGAACGCGTCGGCCGGGATGACGCAGCGCCGGTCCTCGAGGGTGCGCCGGAAGCCGGGGCGCCGGGCCAGCGCCTCCGACCGCAGGTTCACCAGCCGCCGCGACGAGGGCCCGTCCGACCAGCTGGGGACCAGCCCCCACGAGAGCGTGCCGATGCGGCGGACGCCCTCCCGGTTGGTGACCACCGCCGCCACCGGGTCGGTGGGCGCCACGTTGTAGCGGGCCCCGACGTCGTCGGCCACCACCTCGGCCGCGAGGAACTGCTCGGCCAGCACCGCCACCGGCGTCGACGCCACGATCCGCCCGCACACGGCCCGCTCCCCTCCCCGCCGCCGTGTTCCCGTCGTGCCTCAGGCGCCGGCGCAGGCCTCGTCCACCGAGCCCAGCAGCGGCATCACCTTGTCGATGCTGGTGATCTCGAAGACCCTGCACACGCGCGGCGAGGTGCACACCACCTTCATGTTCCCGCCCTTGGCCCGCACCCGCTTGAGGCCCGTGACCAGGGCGCCGAGGCCGGTGGAGTCAAGGAACTCGGTGGCGCTCAGGTCCACCACGATGTCGAGCTCGCCGTCGGCCACCATCGTGGTGAGGGCCTCCCGGAGCATGGGCGCGGTGGCCAGGTCGACCTCGCCGAACACCTCCAGCACGGCACAGCCGTTCCGCTTGCTGCCCTGCAGCCGGAAGGCCTCCACCGCGCCACCGTAACCCGGGTGCGGATGGGGCGCCATGGACCGGTCCGGCCCGGGGCGTTAACCTCCCGTACACACCGGCGGGACCCTCCCTCGCCCCGCACGCTCGGAGCTGCGCCATCGAACGCACCCTTCCTCCCGACCCCGTCGCGGCGACGGTGAACCAGCGCGCCGTCCGCCGACTAGGGCCGCGGGAGTTCCTCCGGCTCCAGCGGATGACGTTCGTCCTCGTCCGCAACCTCCTGCCCGGGCTGCTCCGCAAGCGGAACCGCACGGCCGAGAAGCTGGCGCCCCGGCTCTACAAGGTGGTCACGTCGCTCGGCCCGCCCCTGGTGAAGCTGAGCCAGGTCGTGTCCTCCAGCCCCGGCCTGTTCCCCGCCCCGATCTCCCACCAGCTGCGCGACCTGCTGGACTCGGCCCCGCCCGAGAAGTGGGACCACATCCGCCCCGTGGTCGAGAAGGGCCTGGGCGGGCCGGTCGAGTCCTTCTTCTCCACCTTCGACCACGAGCCCATCGCGGCCGCGTCGATCGCCCAGGTCCACGCCGCCACCCTGCTGGACGGCACGCCCGTCGTGGTGAAGGTCCGCCGCCCTGGCGTGGAGCGGAAGTTCCTCCGGGACCTGCGCCTCCTGCGCGTCACGGCCCGCCTGGCCCAGCGCTTCTCGAAGTCGGCGCGGGTCGTGAACCCCGTGGCCATCGTCGACGACGTGGTCACCACGCTCGGCCGGGAGCTGGACTTCGGGCTCGAGGCCGACTCCATGGAGCGCTTCGAGGCCAACCTGCGGGCGTTCGGCAAGAACGAGCACATCCGGGTCCCCGCCGTCCACCGCGAGGTGTGCGGCCACGGCGTGCTCACCATGGAGCGGGTCGACGGCATCAAGGTCGACGACCTGCCCGCACTGGTCGCCACCGGCTTCGACCTGTTCAACCTGCTGCGCTCGGGGGTGCGGGCCTGGATCGAGGCGGCCTGCGAGCACGGGTTCTTCCACGGCGACGTCCACGCCGGCAACCTCATGGTCGACCGCGACGGCAAGGTCGTGTTCCTCGACTTCGGCATCATGGGCGAGATCGACGACACCACCCGGGACCTGGTGCGCCGGGGCGTGGTGGCCATGCTCCACCGCCAGGACTTCGGCGAGGTCACCCGCTGCCTGGCCGACCTGGGCGCCCACCTGGGCCACCGCACCGAGGAGGACCGGGCCGCCGCCGCCATCTCCCGCCTGGTGACGCCGTGGCTGAGCCGGCCCATCTCCGAGATCGACTACCTCGAGATCTTCTCCCAGGCCGTGCGGATGGCCGCGCCCAAGGGCGTCCAGCTGCCCCGGTCGCTGGTCCTGCTGGGCAAGCAGGTCCTGTACTTCGAGCGCTACGCCGTGCTGGTGGCGCCCGACTACGACATCCTCTCCGACCGCTGGCTGATCGAGTTCATGATCGACGAGCCGGCGTCGGTGGACGACCTGGACCCGCCGGCGCCACCGCCGGCGCCTGTGCCGGCCGCCGCCACGCCGGCCGAGGCCCCGGTGGCGACGGCCAACGGCGCCCGCCGGCGCCGCAAGCGCCCGGTGGAGCGCTAGCCCCTCGGGTTCAGGCCGCCTGGTCGGCGCAGCCGCAGTCGCAGCCGGCGTCGGCACAGCCGCACGTGCAGCCGTCGCCGGCGCTGCACCCGCAGTCGCACTTGCAAGGTGCGGCGTTGGCCTCGGGCCCGGGTCCCGCCGGCAGGGTCGCCGGCTCGCCGCAGCAGCCGCAGCCGCAGGTGGCGTGGCCGGGTGTGGTGTCCTCGATGGTCATGTGGGGGGCCTCCTCCCGATGGCGAGCAGCCCGCCCCCGCAGGTGCACAGCGTCTCCTCGCACCGGTGCTGGCCCTCGGTGGCCTCCAACCGCTCGAGCACGCTCCGCAGCGTCTCCCGCAGCGAGCGCAGCTCCTGGATGCGCTGCTCGGTCTCGGACAGCTTGCCCTCCACCAGGGCAGCCAGCTGCGGGTGGTTCTCGCCGCAGCACCCCTCGGCCACGTGGATGAACTCGTTGGCCTCGGCCAGGCTGAGGCCGAGCACCTTGGCCCGGCTCACCAGCTCGATGCGGCGCAGGGCCTCGGTGTCGTAGAGGCGGTAGCCGGCGTCGGTGCGCATGACCGGCTCCACCAGGCCCAGGCTCTCGTAGTGGCGCAGGGCCTTGCGGGTCAGGCCGGTGCGCCGGCCGACCTCGGCCACGCTGAACAGGCCATCCTCTGCCACGACTTCAGTGTACGGCCGCCCCGCCGGTCGTGTTCCGTCGTTCCCGAGTAAATAGCTCGCCATTTTGGCGAGCTATTTACTCGGGAAC
>JBQTJJ010000142.1:0-5983 GCA_052387235.1 Actinomycetota bacterium | reverse complement strand
TATGCCCCCGGCGCCGGCTTCTGAGGGTTCGTCGGCCTTCGCAGGGACCGGGGAGCTCGGCCGGGCCGGCGCGAAGAAGGGCCCTCCGACGACGGGTCTGCCGGCGCCTCCGGGTCAGGCGAAGTCGGCGTGGAGGGTCAACCGAGCCCGTCCAGCTCGGGAAGGTGCTCGGTGTAGTGGGAGGACAGGCCGTCGAAGTAGCCGGCGTGCTCCCGGGCCTCCTCGTCGGTGACGGTGGCGAGGATGGCCACCATCTGGCCGTGGGCCTGCTCGAGCCGGGCCAGCACGCCGGCGGGGTCCTGCCCTCGCGCCCACGCCGCCTCCCGCTCGTTGTGGACCTCAGCCGGTGGCCACCCCTCGCCCTCGCCCGGAAGGAAGCCGCTGCCGAAACGCCAGCCGTCGGGGAGGGGCTCCTTGCGGAACATGCCGACGAGGACGCCCGTCACCGCCTCGTCCCAGAACGCGATGTGGGCCAGCATCTCCTTGACCGTCCAGCCCGAGGTGGTGACGAGGTCGAACTGGTCGGCCCGGATCCGGGCCGCCGCCTCCCTCATCGGGCGCCAGGCCTCGTCGACCGCGGCCATGATGGCGTCGCCTCGCGCTCCCACGGGTCACCTCCCGGCTCGAACATAGTGGGGGCATGGAGATCAGGCCGGTGGCCCCGCACGAGGTGGACGAGGCGGGCGACGTCACCCTCGCCGCGTACGTGTCGCTGCTCGGGGACAGGGTCACGGCCGGGTACGGCGCCGACCTCCGGGACGTGGGGAGCCGGACCCGGGGTGCCACGGTGCTGGTGGCGCTGGAGGACGGCCGCATCCTCGGCACCGTCACGGTGGTGGACGACCCCGCCTCGCCCTGGTCGGAGGGGCTGGTGGCAGGGGAGGTGGGCATCCGCATGCTGGCCGTCGCCGACGCGGCCCAGGGCCGAGGCATCGGCACCGCCCTCCTCGCCGCCGGCCTGGAGCGGGCCCGTGCACGCGGTGCGTCCCGGGCCGTCCTGCACTCCACCGCGTCCATGACCGTGGCCCACCGGATCTACCTCCGGGCCGGGTTCGTGCGCACCCCGGCGCGCGACGTCGACCTGCCCGGCTTCACGCTCATGGCCTTCACGCTCGACCTCGCCTGACGAGACCGGGTCAGTCCCTCAGGCCGGCGGGTCGGGGCGGGCCTTGGAGGGCTGGACCCGCCGGGGCTCGCCCCTCTGCTTGGGGAAGTGCGGCGGCCACGGCGCGTCCCCGAGGCCCTCGCGCTCGTCGCGCGCGGCCAGGTCGAGGAGCGGGTCGAGGGAGTGGGCGACGTCGTCGATCCCGGCGCCGGGGTCGCCGATGGCGGCGAACCGGGCCGGCACGGTGGCCAGCGTGAGGTCGGCCGGCTCCACGTCGGCCACCTCGTCCCAGCCCAGGGGGCACGACACCCGGCCCTCGGGGTTGGGGCGCACCGAGTAGGCCGAGGCCACGGTGCGGTCGCGGGCGTTCTGGTTGTAGTCGATGAACACCCGCCGGCCCCGCTCCTCCTTCCACCACTTCGAGGTCGCGTCGGCCGGCCGGCGCCGCTCCACCTCGCGGGCCAGGGCCAGGGCGGCCCGGCGCACCTCGAGGAAGTCCCAGCGCCGCTCGATCCGGACGTTGACGTGGATGCCGCGGGAGCCGGACGTCTTGGGGAAGCCGGCGAGGCCGTGCCCGGTGAGGACGTCGCCCACCTCGAGGGCCACGGCCCGCACCGTGGGCCACTCCACGCCTGGCTGCGGGTCGAGGTCGATCCGCAGCTCGTCAGGATGGTCGACGTCGTCGCTGCGGACCGGCCACGGGTTGAGGTCGAGGCAGTTCATGTTCACGGCCCACAGGATGTGGGCCACGTCGGCCGGGCACAGCTCCTCGGCGCTGCGCCCGCTCGGGAACGACACCGTGCACGTCTCCAGCCACGCCGGCCTGCCCTTCTCCGGCACCCGCTTCTGGAAGAAGAAGTCGCCGCCGGCCCCCTCGGGGAAGCGCTTCATCACCGTCGGCCGGCGGTGGACGCCCCGCAGGGCGCCCGGCCCGACGGCCAGGTAGTAGCGGGCCAGGTCGAGCTTGGTCTCGCCGCGGGCCGGGAACACGACCCGGTCCGGGCTGGTGATGGCGACGGTCCGCCCGTCGACCTCGAGCTCCACTCGGGGGCTGGTGGCCACCGGGGAACGCTACGCCCGTAGGTTGTCGCGGTGCGGTGGCCATCCCGTTTCTGGCTGGCGGCCCTGATGGTGGGCTCCGGCGTGTTCCACCTCGTCGCACCCGGGTTCTACGAGCGCATCGTGCCCCGCGCCCTCGGGAGCGCCCGGTTCTACGTGCAGGCCAGCGGGGTGGCCGAGGTCGTGGGCGGCGTCCTCCTCGCCGTTCCCCGCACCCGGCGCCTGGGGGGATGGGTGGTGGCCGTGGTGCTGGTGCTGGTGTTCCCGGCCAACGTGCAGATGGCCGTCGACGGCGGGATCCCCGGCTCCCGATCGCCCCTGGCCACGCCGCTGGCGGCGTGGCTGCGACTGCCCCTCCAGGTGCCCCTGGTGTGGTGGGCGGCGCGGGAGGCGACCCGGCCCGCGGTCAGGAGAAGCGGCTGAACAGCTCGGCCAGCTCGTCGGCCAGGCTGGCTGGGGTGGTGTAGCCCTCCTCGGCCCGGATGGCCTCGAGGTTGTCCCGCACGGCCTCGACGGTGAGCTCCGGGTCGAAGTAGCCGGGCGTCAGGCCGGTGAAGAGCCGGGACACCCGGCCCCCGCCCACCTCGTACACCTCGCCGGAGACGGGGCACTCCTCGGTGCACAGGAACGCCACGACGGGCGAGACCAGCCTGGGGTGGAGGCGATCGCCGAACGCCCCCAGCAGCTCCTCGGTCATGCGGGTGGTGGCCATGGGCGCGATGGCGTTGACCTTGATGTTGTGGCGGGCGCCCTCGATGGCGAGGACCCGGGTGAGGCCCACCAGGCCGGCCTTGGCCGCGCCGTAGTTGGACTGCCCGAAGTTCCCGAGGATCCCGGAGGTGGACGACGTGCACACGACGCGGCCGTACCCCTGCTCGCGCATGCGGGCCCAGGCCGGGCGGGTGACCCAGAAGCTCCCCTTGAGGTGGACGTCGAGGACCGGGTCGAGCAGGTCCGGGGTCAGGTTGTGGAACGCCTTGTCCCGCAGGATGCCGGCGTTGTTCACGATGATGTCGATCCGCCCGAAGGCCTCGAGGGCGGTGGCCACGATGGCTTCACCGCCCTCGGGCGTGGCCACGGTGTTGGTGTCGGGCACGGCCACCCCGCCCAGGGACTCGATCTCGCGGGCGGTGCGGGCGGCCGGGGCCTCGCCGGACCCCTCGCCGCTCACGCTGGCGCCGACGTCGTTGACCACCACCGAGGCGCCCCGCGAGGCGAGGAGCATGGCGTGCTCCCGGCCGAGGCCGCCGCCCGCCCCCGTGACCACCGCCACCCGCCCGTCGAACCCCAGGTCGCTCATCCTCCGAGCGTAGGGGCAGCCCCGCTCGGGCCGCGGACGGGGGGCGGCCGCATCCGCGCCGGTGGTCTCCCGGGGGCTTGGTACCCCTCCTGGGGCTTGGTACCCTTGGAGGCGCGGACCCGGGGGGGCGGACAGGCCGTGCGCGTGGCCACCCGTACCCGGCCCGCCGGCGGATGGGCACGACACGGAAGGACTCAGCGCCATGCACTCGACGTCGCGTGCGTTCGCAGCGGGACCGGCTCGTGACCGCCGGGGGCGGGAGGGCCGGCACCGGTGAGGTCGCGCCGGCGGTCGATCGTGGCCGCGGCGGTGGGAACCGCCGTGGCGCTGGCCCCGCTGGCGGGCGCCGGCACCGCGCGCGCCCAGGTGCCCGAGGACACCACCACCACGACCACGGCGGAGGAGCCGCTCCCCACCACCGTGCCCGCCCCGGACGACCTGGCACCCACCACCACGGTGCCGCCGGCGCCGTACACCACGACCACGACCACCGCCCCCCGCGCCGCGGCGCCGGCCACCACCACGACCGCCCCCGCCCCCGCCGCCCCGCCCGCCGTGGGCGGCGATGCGCCCGCGCCACCACCGGGAGCCCTGCCCCCGATCCCCCCGGAGCTCCAGGCCCGCATCGACTCGGTCGAGCGCACCGGGTCCAACAGCACGGTGCGGCTGCTGGAGGCGCTGGCGCCCCTGCGGGCCATGGGAATGACCGACCAGGAGGCGGTCCAGGCCGGATTCGGGCGCTTCCCGGTCGGGGGCCGGGCCACCTTCACCGACGACTGGTGGTTCCCCCGCTTCGTGCCGGCCGTGCACCTCCACGAGGGCTCCGACATCTTCGCCCCCTACGGCACCCCGGCCCGTTCGCCCGCCGACGGTGTGCTGGTCCAGACCTTCAACCCGGTGGGCGGGCTGTCGGCCTACGTCCACCAGACGGACGGCACGTACTTCTACCTGGCCCACCTGAGCCGCTACGAGGCGGGCCAGGTGTCGGGCCAGGCCGTCAGGGCGGGCGATGTCATCGGCTACGTCGGCGACTCGGGCAATGCCCGGGGCAGTTCGCCCCACGTGCACTTCGAGGTCCATCCCCGCGGGCGCGGCCCCGTCAACCCGAAGCCCCTGCTCGACGCCTGGCTGGCCGAGGCCCTGGGCGCCGTCCCCCGGGTGGTGGCGGAGGCAGCCCCCCGGCTGGCTTCTCGAGCCGCCGCGGTCGCACCCGAGGAGCAGGATCTCGTGGTGGTGGGCCACAGCGCGCTCGGGGGCGGCGGCGGCTACGGCGACGTGGCCGTGGTGGGCGACACCGCCCTCGTGGCGCGGGGGACGCTCGACCCGGGAGCGCCCGGCGCCGATCCCGCGGCCTGCCAGGGCTCGGTGTCCGTGGTCGACCTGGCCGAGCCGGACCGCCCGGCCGAGGCGGCGGCCATCGACCTGCCGCCCGGGCAGCGGGTGGAGGACGTGGCCGGCATGGCGGTGCGGTCGCCGGCCTTCACGGGCGACCTGGCCGCGCTGGTGGTGGCGCCGTGCCAGGCCGACGGCGCCACCGGCATCGCCTACTACGACGTCACCGACCGGGAGCGGCCCCGGCTGCTGGGCCGCGTGGCCCACCCAAGGGAGCTGTCGGACGCGGCCGGGGCCGGGCCGTCGTGCGCGGAGCGGCTGCGGGGCACCTGCCCCCGCACCGTCCGCACGGTCGAGCTCAGGCGGGACGGCCCGGGCCGGATCCTCTCCCTCTCGTCGGCCACGGGGGCGAGCGGGCGCCTCCCGGGCGTCTACGCGGTCGAGATCACCGATCCGGCCGCACCGCGCGCCATCGGCTGGCTGGCCGGGCCGGGCCACGGCCGGGCCACGGCCGGCCACGACTGCGCGCCGCTGGTCCTCGAGCCGCCCCAGGCCCGCCCCCAGGGGCTGCCGGGCATGGCCGACGGCGCCGGCTTCCGCTGGGCCACCGAGCCCGAGGTGGCCACGGGTCCGGGGCCCGGCGGCACCCCCGGCCCGGGCCCGGTGGTGGCGGCCGGCGGCCGGACGCTGGCCCTGGTCGCGGACGAGGCCTGGTGGTCGTCCACGTGGGCCGTCCGCGTGGACCCACCCGCCGCCGTGGCCGGCGACAAGGAGGGGTGCGCCGGCGCCCTCCCGGGCCGGAACGCCGGCGCCGGCCCCACCGCCGGCGGGCTCGTCTACGTGGGCCGGGGCTGCCCGGAGCGGCGCGCCGCCGGCGGCGCCGCCGTCCCCGCCGACCCGTACCTGGCCGACCCCTCGGGGCGCATCGCCGTCGCCGACGCCGCCCTCGACCCGCTCCAGCCCGATCTCGGCCCGGTGGGCTGCACCCCCGAGGCGCGGCTCGACCGGGCCCGCGCCGCCGGCGCGCGGGGGCTGGTGGTGGCCGGGAGCTTCCTGGCCGGCGACGAGGCCGGCGACGAGGCCGGAGCGGCGCCGGCCGACGCCGGCGGGGCCGGGCTGCGCCCGGCCGTGCAGCGGCGCCAGCCCGGCGGTGACGCCCTGCGGCGCGCCCTGTGGCCGCCGGCGCC
>JBQTJJ010000141.1:0-1858 GCA_052387235.1 Actinomycetota bacterium | reverse complement strand
CCGGACCCGGTCGACCTGGTCGGGGCCATCGAGGGGGTCGCCAAGCAGCTGGCCGAGCACGACGTCGAGCTGGCCACCCGGCTGGACGTCCTCGCCGGGCAGGTGCTGGAGCTCCAGCGTCACATCGCCCGGCAGGCGACCCACCTCGAGTCGCTGCTGACCAGGCTGGCCGCAATCGACAGGAGGCTCGACGAGTCCCGGCTCGGGTCCCTGTTCGGGCTCCCCCGCCGCCAGTCGTGATCGCGCCCCCGGGGATCGGCGCGCGCACCGGCCGCCTCCGGGACGCCGCCGGCCCCGGGTGCTGACTGCTCTGGGCCTGGCCGCGCCCGGCGGGTTCGCCGCCGCCGCCATCGTCTCGTTCGTCGCGCCGGACCTCGTCCGCCGGCGCAGCGTGCTCCTCCGGCGGGTGCTGGCCGGGCTGGCCGCCGTGCTCGCCTTCCTCGCCGGCACCGAGCCCACCAGGGTGGCCGTGGTCGACGCGCTCCTGGCGCCGGCGCTGGCCGCCGGGATCACCCTGCTGGCGGCCCGGGCCCGGCCCTGGACGGTGGCCATGGCGGCGGTGGCCGGCGCCGCCCTGTCCGTCGGATCACCCCAGCCCGCCCTGGCCTTCGCCGCCGCCGGCGCCGCCATGGGCATGGCCCTCACCGCCGGCCAGACGCCGGTCGCCACCGCCGCCGTGGGAGCCGCCCTGGCCAACGCCGCCCTCCGCCTCCGCCTGCCGGGCCCGGCCGCCGTCGAGGTGGTGGCCGTCGCCGGCCTCCTCGCCCCGGTCGCCCTCTCCGGCTACAAGCGGCTGAAGGGGACGACGCGCCGGCGCCTGAACGCCGGCGCCTTTGCCGCCGGCGCCGTGGTCGCCCCGATCGGCCTCCTCGGCCTCGTGGCCCTGGCCACGGCCCGCCCCGGCCTCGAGCGCGCCGTCGACCACGCCGACCGGGGCCTCGAGGCGGCCCGGGCCGCCGAGCCGGCCAAGGCCGCCGGGGAGCTGGATGCCGCCGGCGAGGGGTTCGACCGGGCCGGTCGCTCCATCGGTTCCTGGTGGGCCCGCCCCGCCTTCGCCCTGCCCGTGATCGGCCCCCACCTGCGGGCCCTGCGGGTGGTCGCCGCCACCGGCACCGAGCTGGCCGACGCCGGCCGCCAGGTCGCCACCGCCTTCGACCTGGGCGGCCTGCGGATCCAGGACGGCCAGATCCCCCTCGACCGCATCGTGGCCGTCCAGGAACCCCTCCGGAAGGCCTCGGCCCAGGTGACGGCGGCCGTCTCCCGTTTGCGGAAGGCCCGCTCCCCGTGGCTGGCCCCGCCCGTGGGCGACCGCCTCGACGCCAACCTGGCCCGCCTGGGCGACGCCGACCGCTCGCTGCGCTCGTCCCGGGACGTGGTGGGGGTGCTGCCGCAGCTCCTGGGCGCCGACGGGCCCCGGCGCTGGTTCCTGGCCGTGCAGACCCCGTCCGAGGCCCGGGGCGCCGGCGGGTTCGTGGGGAACTTCGGCGAGATCACGGCCGACGGCGGGCGCCTGGCCCTGGCCCGCTTCGGCCGTATCGGCGAGCTCAACACCGGCGGTGATCCCGCCAATCGCGTCCTCACGGGTCCACCGGATGTCCTACCTCGCTACCGCCGCTTCGATGTGGCCACGACGTGGCAGAACGTCACCCTGTCGCCCGACTTCCCATCGGTGGCCAAGGTGATCGCCGGCTTGTATCCGCAGTCGGGCGGCCGGCCCGTCGACGGGGTGGTCGCCGTCGATCCGGCCGGCGTGGCCGCCTTCCTGCGCCTCACCGGTCCCTTGACCGTGCCGCCCTGGCCCGAGCCCCTCACGGCGAAGAACGCCGAGCGGATCCTGCTCTACGAGCAGTACGAGCGG
>JBQTJJ010000140.1:0-3272 GCA_052387235.1 Actinomycetota bacterium | reverse complement strand
CCGGCCGACCAACGAGAGTTGGTGGCGCAGGTAGGCGGCCGACTCGGCCAGGTCCATGGCCTTGATGTGGTAGCGGGTGGCGATGCGCTGATCGAGGGCGGCGAACATCCCCATGCGCAGTTGGCGGGCCAAGGTGGGCTGGCCGACGAGGATCCCGGCGAAGGGAGATGAGCTGTCCATGTCCTGGTTCGACAACAGCCTCAGCTCCTCGAGCTGGGCGGGCGACAGCAGATGGGCCTCATCCACCACGATCAGCACCCGGCGGTGACGCTCGGCCTCCTCGGCGGCCAGCAGGTTGGCGGCCTGGGCCATGACCTCGGCCTTGTGGAAGCGAGGCTCGGCGCCCAGAGCGCGCACGATGGTGACGTACAGGCCCCTGGTGCCGAACGCCGGGTTGGCCACGTAGATCACGGTGTGGCGGGTGGGGTCGAGGCCCGCCACCGCGGCGCGCACCGACACCGTCTTGCCCACCCCGACGTCGCCCACCACCACGCCGAGGGCGGCCTCGGAGATGCAGAACCCGATGCGGGCCACCGCCTCGGCATGGGCCGGGCGGGTGAACAGGTCGGCCGCCGCGATCCGCTTGGAGAACGGGGTGCGGTTCAACCCGAAGTGGGCCACCCACGGCGCCCGGCTCATCGGGCCACCTCGTCGCCGGCGTCGAACAGCGGCACCTCGGCATAGGAGATGGCGCCCATCGTCTCGGCCTCATGGGCGGCGACCACCATGCCCAGGTAGTCGACGCCGGTGGCCGGGGGTGCCGGCCGTGCTGCCTGCGGCACCGCCTTGTGGGTGTGGTGGCCGATCACGAAAGGCGTGGCCATCCCGGCCGGGCGGCCCTCGACGAACACCTCGATCGAGGTGAGGTCCTCAGGGTTGAAGCGCAGCTCCACCCGCCGGGCGACCAGGGCGGGGTCGACCGAGTAGTGATTGCCGTCCATGCTCACGGTGGCCGTCTTGGTCACCTTGCGCTGGGCCGACCAGCGGAACGCCTCGGCCAGCGTCGCCGCCTCCGCCGCCCGGGGTGGCGCAGCGGCGGACCAGCGGGCCTCGGGCGCCTCGCCCGTCTCGGAATGGGTGCGCCGGTTGGCCACCTGGTCCACCCAGGCCGAGAAGCGGTCGTTGAGCTCGTCGAGGCTGTCGATGCCGACGTGCTCGGCCTCGGTGATGAACCTCTCTCTGATGTAGCGGTTGAGCCGTTCCTGCTTGCCCCGGCCCTGCGGCGAGTAGGGCGCCGAGTGCACCAGGCGGATGCCGAGGACCGCACACGTCCTCGCCAGCATGTGGTTGGCAAATGGGGCGCCGTTGTCGCAGTGGAGGACCTCGGGCAGGCCGCGGCGCACAATGGCGGCTCGCAGCACGTCCTGGCCGGCCCTGGTGTTCTCGGCACCCATGAACCGCCCATGCACCAACAGGCGCGACTGGTCATCCACTATCAGGAACAACTTGGCCCGGATGGAGCCGTCCACCCTGGGGTGCGGCACCCACGATCCCACCAGCACGTCGGTGATCCAGCGCTCGTTGGGGTGATCCGCCTCATAGCGGCCGAACGCCTTGGGCTCGGCGGCCAGCGCCTCGCGGTGCAGGCCCCGGCGGCGGAGTTGGGCCCGCAGCGTGCGCTCGGCCACCCGCACGCCGTGGCGGTGCCACAAGATGTCGGCGATGGCGGCGGCCGAGCGGGTGGGCAGCTCCAGGCGCAGGGCGGCGGCCTCGTCGAACAGCTCGGGCACCCGGCGCACCACGCCGGCATCGACCCGGGCCCGGGGGCGCAGGGCGTCCAGGCCACCGCCTCGCCAGTCACGGATCCAGCGGTCGAGAGTGTTGCGGGAGTAGCGCCGCTGGTCCCCGTCGGGGTGGGCGTGTTCTCGAGCCGCCGCGGCACGCACCACCAGGCCCCGCTCGGCGGGGCTGAGCCGGGCGTTGGCCGCCTCCGCGATCACCGCCCAGCGATGCAGGGCGACGGCCTCGGCGTGGTCGTTGGTCATCGGTGTCCTCCTCGTCAGTGGCCCTGCGGCACAGGAGGGATGAAACGCCGATTGCCGAAGACGAACCACGGCGGATTCGTGGTGGTGGCAAGTAGCCCGCCGCCGGTGACGAGCCCGGCGAAGGTCCACAGCCCGACGAGCGCCGGCCCGGCACGCGAACCGACCGCCGCGAAGGCCGCCTCGATTGCCTCCAGCGCCTGGCGGGGCAGAGCGAACACCAGCACCGGGGCGATCCCCGACACCTCCACCACCGCCGCCGCGAAGCCGGCGGCCAGCACCGCTGCGCGTCGGGTGAAGCGGCGCACCCAGTCCCGGGCGGTGGTGTGGGGCACGTCGATGCGCTCGGCCGCCACCTGCACGACGCTGTCGCCCCTGATCACCTCGGCCAACAGCTCGCCGACGACCTCCACCACGTCGAGGCGCCCGACCAGGCAGAACGACGGGATCAGGGCGTGGCTCGACCGGCACAGCCCGCAGCGGGCCCGGCGCACCCACAGCTTGTGACACGGCCCGCCAACGCGGACCGAGCGCTCGTAGCCCGACCAGAACGACATCGCCGTCGTGCAGTCCGGGCAGTCGGGACGAGGGACGACGACGGTGCGGCCTGCGGCCAGGTACTCGTCGACGGAGAGGGAGCAAAGCCATACGATGGCCATTGGTGGCAACACCGCCTTGGGCCCCTCCCGCCACAGCGACCAACTGAAGGGGAGGGGCCCACTCGCGTACAGGGACCGGCCATCCTCATCCTCAGCACTGCCAGATGCCCATCGGCGTCACCAATGAGCACGGCCGAAACCTCTGGCTACGTCACCACGTAGTCAGGCCGCCAACAGCTACGTCGAGGGCTACTACCTCGCATGGTTCCGAACTCGATCAAAGTGGAGAGGGGCACTCCGGTGTGTCTTCGGTGGGCTCACGATCTCACCGCGAAACCGCCTCGGGGAGGGGCTTTGGCCTGCCTACGCTCCAGGTCGGCGTTGTGGAGCCTGCGGCACCACGGTGCTACCGCCAAACGGATCCTGACGTGACGCCGAGGGCGACCCCGACGTAGGAGCGCCACCGAGGTGCCGCTCGTCGCGCTGCCCCGGCCGGCCGCCGGCAGGAGCAGCCGACGGGCTCGCGCGCACCGAAGATGTGCTCGCGCTGGCCCTGACACCGAACGAGCCGGCATTTGATGCGGGTTATGCGTCCCCACATGGGAGGCAGTGGAAGTAGAGCCCATGCGTCGCAGTGGGCGCGAAGTGCGCGCTGCCAGCGGACCTGGGACCGATCTGAAATCCGTCCTGC
>JBQTJJ010000139.1:0-40874 GCA_052387235.1 Actinomycetota bacterium | reverse complement strand
GTTGGAGGGTCTCATGAAACTGAAGAAGGGTGACCGGGTCCGGGTGCGCTCGGGCAAGGACCGGGGCAAGGAAGGCGAGATCATGCGCGTCCTCCCCGACAAGAACAAGGTGATCGTCGACGGCGTGAACGTGGCCAAGCGCCACCAGCGTGCCACCCGCGCCACCATGCAGGGCGGCATCATCGACAAGGACATGCCGATGGACGCCTCGGCCGTGTCGATCCTGTGCTCCACCGACGGCCCCACCCGCGTGGGGTACCGCTTCGAGGACACCGGTACCGGGCGGCGCAAGGTGCGCATCTGCAAGAAGTGCGGAGGCGACCTGTGACCGCCACCATGCCGGCCCGCACCGTGCCCCGGCTCAAGCAGCGCTACGCCGACGAGGTGCGCCAGCAGCTCAAGGACAGCCTCGGCCTGGCCAACGTCATGGAGGTCCCCCGCTTCGAGAAGGTGGTGATCAACATGGGCGTGGGCCGGGCCACCCAGCAGAAGTCGTTGCTGGACGGCGCCGTCCGCGACCTCGCCATCATCACGGGTCAGAAGCCCTTCGTGACCAAGGCCAAGAAGTCGATCGCCGCCTTCAAGCTGCGCGAGGGCAACGAGATCGGCGTCAAGGTCACCCTCCGGGGCGACCGGATGTGGGAGTTCCTCGACCGGCTGATCAGCCTGGCCATCCCCCGCATCCGTGACTTCCGGGGCCTGCCGTCCCGCTCGTTCGACGGGCGCGGCAACTACACCTTCGGCGTCACCGAGCAGCTGATCTTCCCCGAGATCGACTACGACAAGGTCGACACGCCCCGAGGCATGGACATCACCGTGGTCACCACCGCCCGCAGCGACGACGAGGGACGTGCCCTCCTCGCCGCCTTCGGGTTCCCGTTCAAGCGTGAGGATTCCTGAGTTGGCGAAGAAAGCACTGGTCCAGAAGCAGCAGCACAAGCCGAAGTTCAAGGTGCGGGG
Organism: Actinomycetota bacterium; assembly: GCA_052387235.1. Taxonomy (GTDB): domain Bacteria; phylum Actinomycetota; class Acidimicrobiia; order Acidimicrobiales; genus JBQTJJ01. The sequence continues at coordinate 39,914 of JBQTJJ010000139.1, read as the reverse complement.
CTACACGCGCTGCCAGCGCTGTGGCCGGCCCCGGGCCGTGTTCCGCAAGTTCGGCCTGTGCCGGATCTGCCTGCGCGAGCTGGCCCACGCCGGGGAGCTCCCCGGCGTCACCAAGGCCAGCTGGTGAGGAGGCGCTCATGACGATGACCGATCCCGTCGCCGACATGCTCACCCGCATCCGGAACGCGAACACCGCCATGCACGACACGGTGAAGATGCCGTCCTCGAAGGTGAAGGAGGCGCTGGCCGCCATCCTCCAGCGGGAGGGCTACATCGATGCCTTCGCCGTCCAGGACGACGCCGGGCGCCCTGGGCGCGTGCTGGAGATCACCATGAAGTACGCCCCCGACCGCTCCCGCACCATCTCGGGCATCCGGCGCATCTCCAAGCCGGGCCTGCGGGTGTACACCAAGGCCGATCGGCTGCCGCGCGTGCTCGGCGGCCTCGGCGTGGCCGTGCTGTCCACAAGCCAGGGGCTGATGACGGACCGTGAGGCCCGTCAGCGCCGGGTGGGCGGCGAAATCCTCTGTTACGTCTGGTAGGTCCACCCATGTCACGAGTCGGAAGATCCCCCATCCCCCTGCCCACGGGCGTGAACGTCTCGGTCGTCGACCGGCGCGTCACCGTCACGGGTCCCCAGGGCAGCCTCGAGCGCGAGCTGCCCGGCGCCATCACGGTGCGCCAGGAGGAGGCCAGCCTGGTGGTGGAGCGCCCTGACGACCAGCGCCACAACCGCGCCCTCCACGGCCTGACCCGCTCCCTGGTGCACAACATGGTCGTCGGCGTGACGGCCGGGTTCAAGAAGGAGCTGGAGATCGTGGGCGTGGGCTACCGGGCCACGGCCAAGGGCCCCGACAAGCTGGAGCTGGCCCTCGGCTTCAGCCACCTGGTTCCCGTCGACGCTCCGGCCGGCATCACCTTCGAGGTCCCCGTGCCCACCCGGGTCACGGTCAAGGGCGTCGACAAGGAGCTGGTGGGCCAGGTCGCGGCCGACATCCGCAGCATCCGCAAGCCCGAGCCCTACAAGGGCAAGGGGGTCCGCTACGCGGGCGAGCAGGTGCAGCGCAAGGCCGGAAAGGCGGCGAAGTGAGCAACCGCCAGGCCGAGCTGCGCCGGACCCGCCATCGGCGGGTGCGGCGGAAGCTGTCCGGCACCCCCGCCCGTCCCCGCCTGGCCGTGTTCCGGTCCAGCCGGCACATGGTGGCCCAGGTCATCGACGACTCCACCGGGCGCACCCTCGCGGCCGCATCCACGGTCGAGTCCACCCTGCGCTCCGGCGCCACCGGCAACAAGGAGGCGGCCGCCGCCGTCGGCCGCCTGGTGGCGGAGCGGGCCAGGGCGGCAGGCATCACCCGGGTGGTGTTCGACCGGGGCGGCTTCTTGTACCACGGCCGGGTCGCCGCCGTGGCCGACGCGGCCCGCGCCGGCGGCCTCGAGTTCTAGATCGTCTGGAAAGGCACTTCACATGGCTGAATCACAGTTCGAGGAGCGGCCCATCGGCCGGCCCAACCGGGTGGCCAAGGTCGTCAAGGGCGGCCGCCGCTTCTCCTTCGCCGCCCTGATGGTGGTGGGCGACGGCAACGGCAAGGTCGGCCTCGGGTACGGGAAGGCCAAGGAGGTCGCCCTCGCCATGCAGAAGGCGGCCGACGACGCCCGGAAGAACGTCTTCGACGTGCCGCTGGCCGGCTCCACCATCATCCATCCGATCATCGGCGAGGCCGGGGCCGGCCGGGTCCTGCTCAAGCCGGCCGCTCCCGGTACCGGTGTCATCGCCGGCGGGGCGGCCCGGATCATCCTGGAGGCGGCCGGCATCCACGACGTGCTGGCCAAGTCGCTCGGCTCGTCCAACGCCATCAACGTGGCCCACGCCACCATCGCCGGCCTCCGCGGCCTCAAGTCGCCCGACTCGGTGGCCCGCCTCCGGGGCAAGTCCCCCGAGGAGGTCACGCCCGCCGGCGTGCTGCGCGCCTACCGCGACACGCGCCGGGGCGCCCACGTGCCGGAGGAGGTGGCCTGATGGCCTCCCTCCAGGTCACCCAGGTGCGCTCGGCCATCGGCACCAAGCCCAAGCACCGCGGCACCCTGCGCGCCCTCGGGCTGCGCGGCATCGGCAAGACCAACACACTGCCCGACCGTCCCGAGATCCGGGGCATGATCGCCCGGGTCCCGCATCTGGTCAGAGTGGAAGAGGTGGCATCGTGAAGGCACACGACCTGCAGCCGCCGGCCGGGTCCAGGCGGCCTCGCCGCCGGGTGGGCCGGGGCACCGGCGGCAAGGGCGGCAAGACCGCCGGCCGCGGTACCAAGGGCCAGGGCGCGCGCGGCCAGGTGAAGCCCGGCTTCGAGGGCGGCCAGCTGCCCCTGAAGCAGCGCATCCCCAAGCTCAAGGGCTTCAAGAACCCGTTCCGCGTCGAGTACGTGGTGGTGAACCTCGACGCCCTCGAGGCCTTCGACGGCGACGTGATCAGCCCGGACACCCTGCGGGCCAACGGTCTGGTGCACAAGCACGGACTGGTGAAGGTGCTCGGGCGGGGCGAGCTCACCCGCGCCGTGAGGGTCAGCGCCCACGCGTTCTCCCGCTCGGCCGAGGAGGCGATCACCGCCGCCGGAGGTAGCGTGGACGTCATCCCGCCGCCGTTCGGCAACGGCCGCCCCGCGGCCAAGGGGAACGCCCTCACCAACCGCTAGTTTGCGGGGCCAGCCCCACCACCTGCCGCAGGAGCACTGATGCTCGGAAGCCTGAAGAACATGTTCAAGGTCCCGGACCTCCGGAACAAGATCATGTTCACCCTGCTCATCATCGTGCTGTACCGCCTCGGCTCCCACGTCCCGGTACCGGGCATCGACTTCGACGCCGTCCAGCGCCTGCAGGACTCGGCCGAGGAGGGCGGCGTCCTCGGGTTCCTCAACCTGTTCTCGGGCGGCGCGCTCACCCGCTTCGCCGTGTTCGGGCTGGGCATCATGCCCTACATCACCAGCTCGATCATCGTGCAGCTGCTGGGAGTGGTGATCCCGAAGCTGGAGCAGTGGCGGAAGGAGGGCGCCACCGGGCAGCGCAAGATCACCCAGACCACCCGCTACCTCACGGTGGCGCTCGCCATCATGCAGTCCACCGGGCTCGCCTTCGTGTTCCACAACGGCGGCCAGGGCTTCGACGTGGGCGGCGAGCTCGACCTGATCCCCAACTTCACCGTGCCCCGGGTCCTGCTGGTGGTGCTGTCCATGACGGCCGGCACCGCCTTCGTCATGTGGCTGGGTGAGCTGATCACCCAGCGCGGGATCGGCCAGGGGATGTCGATCATCATCTTCGCCAACGTGGTGTCCGGCATGCCGGCCGGCGGCGCCGCCGTGCGGGCCGAGGGCGGCGACGTGAAGTTCGCCATCATCCTCGCCCTCACCCTGGCCCTGCTGGTGGCCATCGTCTTCATCGAGCAGGGGCAGCGCCGCATCCCCGTCCAGTTCGCCAAGCGGGTGGTGGGCCGCAAGATGTACGGCGGCCAGAGCACCTACATCCCGCTCAAGGTCAACCAGTCCGGCGTCATCCCGATCATCTTCGCCAGCTCGGTCCTGTACTTCCCGGTCCTGCTTTCCAACGTGGTTCCGTGGGAGGGCGTCCGCAGCTTCATCGACAACAACCTGGTGCAGCCCACCAGCCTCACGTACATCGTCTCCTACGGCGTCATGATCGTCCTGTTCGCCTACTTCTACACCGCCATCGCCTTCGACCCGCACCAGCAGGCCGACATCATCCGCAAGCAGGGTGGCTACATCCCCGGTATCCGGCCCGGCCTGCCCACCGAGCGCCACCTGGCCGGGATCCTCAACCGCATCACGCTGCCGGGATCGCTCTTCCTGGCCTTCATCGCCCTCCTTCCGTCGATCTTCCTGGCGGCCTGGGACATCTCCAACTACCCGTTCGCCGGCACCACCCTGCTGATCGCCGTCGGCGTGGCCCTGGAGACCATGAAGCAGATCGACAGCCAGCTGATGATGCGGAACTACGAGGGCTTCCTGAAGTAAGTGCCTCCCGGCCCCAGGCTCGCGATCCTCGGAAAACAGGGGGCAGGCAAGGGCACGCAATGCGTGCGGCTGGCCCGTCACTACGTGATCCCGCACATCTCCAGCGGTGACATGTTCCGGGCCGAGCTGCGCTCGGGCTCGGAGGCCGGTCAGCGCCTCAACGAGTTCATGTCGGCCGGCAACCTGATCCCCGACGACGTGGTCAACGACATCATGAAGCACCGCCTGGAGCAGGACGGCACCAAGGACAAGGGCTTCCTCCTGGACGGCTTCCCCCGCACCACCAACCAGGCCGAGGCCCTGTTCAAGCTCCTCGCGCCCGACGAGCTGGACATGGCCATCGACCTCCAGGCGCCCACCGACGTGGTGCTCGCCCGGCTGGCCGGACGCCGGGTGTGCCAGGACTGTGGCGCCAACTACAGCGTCGGCCAGCCGCCCAGGGCCGACTGGACGTGTGACGTGTGCGGCGGCGAGGTGATCCAGCGGGCCGACGACACCGAGGACGCCATCAAGCGCCGCCTGTCGCTCTACGAGAAGGAGACCGAGCCCCTGATCGCCTGGTACCTCAGCCGCGACAAGCTGGTCACGGTGGACGGGCTGGGGGACCAGGACACGGTGACCCGGCGCCTGATCCGGGCCATCGACCGCCGCTTCGACCGGTCGGACGCATGAGGCGCAACGCCGACGAGATCGCCCGCATGCGCCGAGCGGGCCGGGTGGTGGCCGAGATGCACGAGCGCACCCGGCAGGCGGCCCGGCCCGGCGTCACCACCGCCGAGCTCGACCGGGTGGCCCGGGAGGTGCTCGAGCGGCGCCAGGCCCGGTCGAACTTCCTCAACTACCACGGCTTCCCGGCCGTGATCTGCACCTCGCCCAACGACATGATCGTGCACGGCATCCCGGGGCCCTACCGGTTGCGGGAGGGCGACATCATCTCCATCGACTGCGGCGCCATCGTGGAGGGCTACCACGCCGACGCCGCCTTCACCATGGGGGTGGGCGACGTCGACCCGGAGGCGCTCAAGCTCATCGCCACCACCGAGGAGAGCCTCCGCAAGGGGATCGAGGCCATGGTGGACGGGAACCGGCTCTCCGACATCGGCCACGCCGTGCAGGCCGTGGCCGAGGCCGGCGGGTACTCGGTGGTGCGGGAGTACGTCGGCCACGGCATCGGCACGGCCATGCACGAGGAGCCCCAGGTGCCGAACTACGGGCCCCCGGGGAAGGGCCCCCGGTTGCGGGTCGGGATGGTCCTGGCCGTCGAGCCCATGGTGAACATGGGCGGCGCCGGCACCCGGATCCTCGACGACGGGTGGAGCGTGGTGACGGCCGACGGCAGCCTGTCGGCCCACTCCGAGCACACCATCGCCATCCTCGACGACGGCCCCGAGGTCCTCACGATCCGCTGAGAATGCCAACAGTAGTACGGGCGGGCGAGGAACCTAAAGTAGATGGTCGCGTCGAGCTCTATCGGCGGTGAATGAGCTGGTGAAAGGGCGTGTGGCCGCATGGAGATTGGGTCCGCGAGGCGCCATGTCGGCGAAGCGCCGACCCCGAGGCGGGCCACGTTGTAGCCCTTGATCCTGTCGTTTCGGCCAATCGGGCCTCCTGTAGTTGCCGACAGGTTTGTCCAGAATCACTGATTCAACTATAATGTCGGTATCGGGTAGCCAGAGGGGGTCACGGAGATGACACTCTTACGGTCCAAGGCAGCGGGGACGGCGCTCCTCGTCTCCCTGGGTGCCTCGATGCTGGTCCCTCCGACGGCTGGCGCCGAGCCAACAGACCTCGCCGGGACGTGCACTCTCACGGCGTTGTTGCCCCAGCCGCCGCCCGGTTTCAAGGCGACGCAACCGCAAAAGGTGAACCTCGCGACCTGCGACGTCATCGCCGGTCCGACGCAGTTCGCCCCGTTGGCCGCAGAGGACGAGCAGACCGTAGGTGGTGCCAGCCTGCCTTCCGTCTCTGTAGGCGGCGGCGAGTCCAGCGCGCTTTCGTCCTGCGGCCAGATGCACACTAGAAGTGTGGTGAAGGACAACGACAAGGCCAACATCCCTATCAACGAGGTGAACACCGATACCGACTGGTGTTGGGACGGTTCGATCGTGACGTCCTACAACAGCGGCGGCACCTACTCGTGGCATCGCGAGTTTCCGTCAGGAGGGTGGAGCCCTGAGAACGCCTTCAACCTTCTGAGCGACGGTTGTGCCGGTTGTGACCATGCCCGCTTCCACGCCCACGTCGACTTCTCCTACCAAGGCGTCTTCGACCCGACGGGAGATCGCTACTACAACCACCTGAACAACTGGCCCCGCGTGAACAACGACGGCACATGGTCTTGTGAACTGTTCGTGGACTTCAAGAACAAGCCAAACAACGTCCCGTTAATCGTCAGCTGGTTCAACTGGTATCCGTCCTGCTACTGATGACCGCCGCGGCGGGCGAATGTAGGCTGGACCCGGCAATTTCCCTCCGCGTACGCTCTTCGTCGGGAGGTCGATGATGCGCCGAGTATCGGTGATGGTGGCCGTGGTTGGCGGCACAAACGTCGCGGTCGCCGTCGGGATCGTGCGGATGTCTTCGTCGCCGACCTTTTTCCTGACCTCGCTTGCCCTCGCGTCCACGTTGGTTGTGCTCGGAGTCTTACGACCTTCGCAAAGGACGCTCGCGTTTCGCTCTGCTGCGGTCGTCGAGTTCCTTCTTGGCCTGATCGGGCTGTTCACGGTCGGCGTGCCACTCCTTGTTGCCTCGATGGTGCTGTTTGCCGCCGCCGACCTGCGTGAAGGTGTCGAGGTCCCTTGACCGGTACGACACCTGACGTCCCGGGCCGTCGAGCATCACGTTTCCGTGGTACTCGACGACGGCCCCGAGGTCCTCACGATCCCGGACTGAGCCGGGCCGCCTCCTCGCCCAGGGACGCCACCGCCGCCTTCAGCTGGTGGTCCGAGAGGTAGGGCGCGGGGCCGAGCCGGAGGATGTCGCCCCGGCTGTCGGTGAGGACGCCCCGGCCGGCCAGGGCCACGTGGACCCGGCGGGCCCCGGGGGAGCGAAGGCTGAGGAAGCCGGCCACCGACGCGGGCGGGACGTCGCGGTCCCGGGTCACCAGCCCGTCCGGCAGGCCGAGGGCGTCGAACGCCGACCGGAGCACGCCGACCTGGTGCAGCGAGACCTCGCGGAGGAAGGCGGGGGTGAGGCCGTGGGACTCGAAGAACTCGAACACCCGGGCGGCCCGGTAGTGGCTGGAGGGGTCGTAGGTGCCGCCGGCGAAGCGGGTGGCCGGAGGCCCGTACGCCACCAGGTCGGGCCGGGTGGCGTCGAACAGGTCGTCGAACTCGCCGAACCATCCGGTGACGGCGGGCCGCACCCCGGCCGCCCCGGGCGGGATCCGCAGGAAGGCGTTGCCCTCCCCCAGCTGGAGGTACTTGTACCCGCCGCCGGTGACCCAGGCCCCGGCCAGGCCGAGGTCGTGGATCGGGAAGGGCAGGACGCCCAGGGCGTGGTAGGCGTCGACCAGGAGCTGGGCGCCGTGGCGCTCGCACGCCCCGGCCACGGCGTCGAGGTGGGGGACGATCCGGGCCGTGGTGAACAGGACGGCCGACACCGCCACCAGCGAGGTGCGGTCGTCGACCTCGGCTGCCAGCCGCTCGGCCAGCGTGCCCACGGGCTCGGCACCGACACGCACCACCTCCAGGCCCTCCTCGGCCAGGCGGGCCAGCTGGCGCCGGAGCGAGTGGAACTCGGCGTCGGTGGTGACGACCCGGGGGCGGGCCCGCAGGTCGAGCGCCGACAGCAGCTTGACCACCAGGTCGTGGGTGTTGGGTCCCAGGGCCATCTCGCCGCCGGGGTCGGCGAGCAGTCGGCGGTACCCGGCCCTGACGGCCTCGGCCGTGGCCTCGGCCCGCTCCCACTTGCGGTCCACGGCCTCGGCCGCGTCGGCGAAGCACCGGAGCAGCCCCTCCTCGGCCACGTCGGGCCAGGCCTGGTGGGAGTGGCCGGTGAGGAGGATGCGCGATGCCACGTCGAAGCGGGAGTAGTGGGGCGCCAGGGCGTTTGGGCGGGCGCGGAGTGCCGCGAGCGAGAGGGTCAGAGCCGGCTCCGGATGGCCCACAGGTCGGGGAAGGCGGGACGGAACAGGGTGGACCGCAGGTACTCGACCCCGGTGGACCCGCCGGTGCCGGCCTTGTCGCCGATGGTGCGCTCCACCATCTTCACGTGCCGGTACCGCCACTCCTGCAGGCCCTCGTCGAGATCGACCAGGCGCTCCGCCACCTGGGCCGGCTCCCCGTCGTCCCGGTAGGCGGCGAGAAGGGCCCCCTGGACGTCGCCGGCGGCCCCGGCGTAGCCCTGGCGCTCGAGGTAGGCCACGAACGACCCGAACAGCGACGGGCCGACGACGGCCTCGAGCTGGCGGAACTGGGCCGACTGGAACCCGCTGGCCCGCTCCAGCCGGCTGCGGAAGCTGAGGAACTGGCGGGGCGTCATCGTCTCGATCACGTCGACCTGGGCCACCACCACCTTCAAGATGGTGAGGATGCGCTTGAGGGTGTGCAGGGCGTGGGCGCTGTCCCCGTCCTCCAGGCGGGCCCGGAGGTGGGCCAGCTCGTGCAGCAGCTGCTTGAACCACAGCTCGTAGACCTGGTGCACCACGATGAACAGCAGCTCGTCGTGCTCCTCCGACACGGGTCGCTGGGCGCGGAGCAGGTCGTCGAGCGCGAGGTAACGGCTGTAGGTGAGGGCGGGGTCGGCGGTGTCCGTGTCCCCTAGGATGCCAGCCGGGCCGCGGGTCCCCACGACCGCCGCCCGGCGGGCTTCTCATTCCTGCGGCAGCTGCGCTACGATCGTTCTTCGGCCCGGCGCCTGGTTGGCCCGGCGCGGGTCGGGGCCAACGAGTTTCCGCAACAAGGAGTGCACCTGCCCAAGCCCAAGGAAGACGCGATCGTGCTGGAGGGGACGGTCATCGAGCCCTTGCCCAACGCCATGTTCAAGGTGGAGTTGGAGAACGGGCACAAGGTGCTGGCACACAGTTCCGGCAAGATGCGCATGCACCGGATCCGGATACTGCCGGGCGATCGGGTGCAGGTGGAGATCACCCCCTACGACCTGTCCAGAGGTCGTATCACCTACAGGTACAAGTGAGCGGCCGAGCGATGAAGGTACGACCGAGCGTCAAGACGATGTGCGAGAAGTGCAAGGTGATCCGCCGCCACGGCCGGGTCATGGTGATCTGCACCAACCTCCGCCACAAGCAGCGCCAGGGTTAGGGGAGAGATGGCACGTATCGCCGGAGTCGACATCCCGAGGGAGAAGCGCCTCGAGATCTCGCTCACCTACATCTTCGGAGTCGGGCGCACCACCTCCAGGCAGGTGTGCGAGGCCACCGGCATGAACCGCGACACCCGGGTGCGCGACCTCACCGACGAGGAGGTGGCCCGCCTGCGGAACTGGATCGACGCCAACCTCAAGGTCGAGGGCGACCTGCGCCGGGACATCCAGCAGGACATCAAGCGCAAGATGGAGATCGGCTCGTACCAGGGAATCCGGCACCGCCGGGGCCTGCCGGTGCGGGGCCAGCGCACCCACACCAACGCCCGAACCCGCAAGGGGCCCAAGAAGACCGTGGCCGGAAAGAAGAAGGTGCGCAAGTGACGTCTGTTCGAGGAGCCCGTTAGATGGCCAAGCCCAAGCCGGGTGGCCGCCGTCCCCGTCGGCGCGAACGCAAGAACGTCGCTTTCGGCGTTGCCCACATCAAGAGCTCGTTCAACAACACCATCGTCTCCATCAGCGACATGGAGGGCAACGTCATCGCCTGGGCCTCGGCCGGCAACGTCGGCTTCAAGGGCTCCCGCAAGTCCACGCCCTTCGCGGCCCAGCTGGCGGCCGAGGCCTGCGCCCGGCGGGCCATGGAGCACGGCATGCGCAAGGTCGACGTGCTGGTGAAGGGCCCCGGCTCCGGCCGGGAGACGGCCATCCGGTCCCTCCAGCAGACCGGCCTCGAGGTCTCCGGCATCAAGGACGTCACACCGATCCCCCACAACGGCTGCCGCCCCAAGAAGCGGCGTCGGGTCTAGGGAGGGACGACACATGGCGCGCTACACCGGTCCCGTCTGCCGCCTCTGCCGGCGGGAGAAGATGAAGCTGTTCCTCAAGGGCCCCAAGTGCGACTCGATGAAGTGCCCGATCGAGCGCCGGCCCTACCCGCCCGGCGAGCACGGGCGCGACCGCATGCGGCAGGGGTCGGAGTACCTGGGCCAGCTGCGGGAGAAGCAGAAGGCCCGCCGCATCTACGGCGTGCTGGAGAAGCAGTTCGCCAACCTGTACCGCGAGGCCACCCGCCAGTCGGGCATCACCGGCGAGAACCTGCTGCGCATGCTCGAGCTGCGGCTCGACAACGTGGTCTTCCGGGCCGGGTGGGGCGCCAGCCGCAGCCAGGCCCGCCAGTTCGTGCGCCACGGCCACGTGCTGGTCAACGGCCGGCGGGTCGACATCCCGAGCTTCCGGGCCCGCAGGGGCGACGTGGTGGCCCTGAAGGAGAAGTCGCGGGAGATGATCGTCATCCGCCACAACGTCGACACCCTGGACCGCCAGGTGCCGCCGTGGATGGACGCGGGTGCCGGCGGGTTCGAGGTCACCGTCCGGGACCTGCCCCTGCGCGAGCACATCGACGTTCCCGTCCGCGAGCAGCTCATCGTGGAGCTGTACTCGAAGTAGTCCAGTACCCGGCCGGCGGCCAGCCGGTCGGTACGACCGAAAATTTCAGCCGAGGAGCGCGCTCCGAGGCCAAAGGAGTCTCTCGTGTTGATCATCCAGCGTCCCACCGTCGAGGCGGTGTCCGACGAGGACGCCCACCGCCAGTCGTTCGCGATCGGGCCCCTGGAGCCCGGGTTCGGGCACACGCTCGGGAACTCGCTGCGCCGCACCCTCCTCTCGGCCATCCCCGGGGCCGCCATCACCCAGGTGCGCTTCGACGACGCCCTCCACGAGTTCACCACCCTGCCGGGCGTGAAGGAGGACGTCACCGACCTGATCCTGAACCTCAAGGACCTGGTCCTGCGGGTCGACACCGACGAGGACGTCACCCTCCGCCTCGACGTGCGGGGCCCGGCCACCGTCACCGCCCGCGACATCCAGCCCGCAGCCGATGTCGAGGTCCTGAACACCGACCTGCACATCGCCACCCTGAACACCCGGGGCCGGCTCGCCCTCGACATCTTCGTGGAGCGGGGCCGGGGCTACGTGTCGGCCGACAAGAACAAGCGGTCCGCCACCATCGGCGTGCTGCCCGTCGACTCCATCTTCTCGCCGGTGCGGCGGGTGGCCTTCACCATCGAGCCCACCCGGGTGGAGCAGTCCACCAACTTCGACCGCCTGGTGCTCGACATCGAGACGGACGGCTCCATCTCCCCCCGCGAGGCCCTGGCCTCGGCCGGCGAGACGCTGCGCTCCCTCGTGGGCCTGGTCGCCGACATGAGCGAGAGCCCGCAGGGCCTGGAGCTGGGCGACGTCAGCTCGGCCAGCACCGGCTCGCCCGATCTCGACCTCCCTATCGAGGACCTCGATCTCTCCGAGCGCCCCCGCAACTGCCTCAAGCGGGCCCAGGTCAACACGGTGGGCGAGCTCGTCCAGAAGACGGTGGACGACCTGTTGGCCATCACCAACTTCGGGCAGAAGTCGCTCGACGAGGTGCTCCAGAAGCTGGACGAGCGGGGCCTGGCCCTGCGCACCAAGGGCGGGGAGTAGCGCCGTGGCCGTTCCCGGAGCACCGAAGAAGGGCCGTCGCCTGGGCGGCGACGCCGCGCACCAGAAGGCGATGCTGGCCAACCTGGTGGCGTCGCTGGTGGCGGCCGAGGCCCTCGTCACCACCGAGACCAAGGCCAAGCAGTTGCGGCCGGTCGTCGAGAAGGTGATCACCAAGGCCAAGAAGGGTGGCGTGCACCGCCACCGTCAGGTGGTGTCCTTCATCCGCGACAAGGACATGGCCTCCAAGCTGTTCGAGGAGATCGGGCCTCGCTACGCCGACCGGCCCGGCGGCTACACCCGCATCCTCAAGCTGGGCCCGCGCCACGGGGACAACGCCCCCATGGCGCGCATCGAGCTCGTTTGAGCCTGTTCGACCCCTCGGAGGTCGAACAGCCGGCGCCGGCGGCACCGGCGGGGGAGCAGCAGGCCGAGGCGGCCGGCCCGGGTGAGCGGCCGGCGCCGGCGGCGGTGCGCGTCCGGATGACGGTGGCCTACGACGGCTCCGGCTTCCGGGGCTTCGCCGCCAACCCGGGGGTGCGCACCGTGTCCGGCGAGCTGGCGGCGGCGCTGGGCAAGGTGCTGGGCCACGGCGTGACCCTCACCTGCGCCGGGCGTACCGACGCCGGCGTCCACGCGTGGGGCCAGGTCGTGCACTTCGACGCCGCCGCCCTCCCGGACGGGGCCGCCCTCCGGCGCTCCCTCAACAAGATGCTGGCCCCGGCGGTGGTGGTGCGATCCGTGGATGAGGCCCCGCCCGGCTTCGATGCCCGCCGCTCCGCCACCGGCCGGCGTTACCGGTACACGGTGCTGAACCGGCCCGTGCCCGACCCGTTCCTGGCCGCCACCGCCTGGCACGTGGAGGAGCCGCTCGACCTGCGGGCCATGAACCTGGCCTGCGACCCGCTGATCGGCGAGCACGACTGGTCGTCGTTCTGCCGGAGGCCGCCCGGGGCCGACCCGGCCCTGGCGCCGGCGTCGCTGGTGCGGGTGGTCCGCCGGGCCCGGTGGCTCGACCTGGGCGACGGCCGGCTGCGCTTCGACGTCGAGGCCTCGGCCTTCTGCCACCAGATGGTGCGCTCGCTGGTCGGGACGCTGGTGGCGGTGGGGCGGGCGAGGCTCCGGGCCGGCGACATGCTGGGGATCATCCGGTCCAGGGACCGGACCCGGGCCGGCGAGCCGGCGCCGCCCCACGGCCTGTGCCTCCACGAGGTGCTCTACCCCGAGGCGTGATCGTGCGTTGTCCCGGATCCCCCCGATCCGCCTTTACACTTCCGCTCCGGGGCCGGTCCGGGGTGGAGGTGCGTTGGGCGGGACAGCGGCGGTGCGTATCGGAGGCCAGGCGCTGGCGGACGGTGTGCTGATGCGCACCAGCCGGGCCTGGGCCGTGGCGCGCGACGACGGATCGGTGGAGGTGGGCGCCGTGGCGGCCCGCCGGGCGGCACGGGTCCCCGTCGTGCGGGTGGTCGTGGGGCTGGTGTCCGGGATGGGCCTGGCCGTGGGGCGGGGCATGCTCGGTCGCGGCTCGGGCTCGGCGCCGGCCCGCTCCTCCCGCCGGCGCAACCTGCGCTTCCTCTGGGTGCTGGCCGCGGTGGAGGTGGCCGGAGTGGCCTTCTCCACCCTGGTGGGCGAGCGGGCCCTGCCTGCCTGGGGGGCGCTGGCCGTCACCCTCGGGCCCTGGGTGGTCGCCTTCGCCGTCCTGCGGCTGGCCGCCCCCGCGTCCCTGTGGCGCTACCACGGGGCCGAGCACAAGGCGGTGGCGGCCCACGAGGCCGGCGTCGACCTGTCCGACGTGGCCGCCGTGCTGGCGTGCCCCCGGGTCCACGACCGGTGCGGCACCAACCTGGTGGTGCTCGCCATGCTGGGCGGCCTGGCCCTCACCGGCCTGCCCCCGGCCCTCCAGGTGCCGGCGTTCCTGATGGTGCTCGGCACCAGCGCCGAGGCGGTCACGCTGGCCGCCGGCCGGCCCCGCTCCCGGGTCAGCCGGCTGGTCCTGGCCGGCGGCCGGGCCCTGCAGCGCTGGGTCACCACGGCCGAGCCCACGCCGGATGAGCAGGCGGTGGGCTGCCGGGCCCTCACCGCGTGCCTGGCCCACCACCACCGCCTGGCCGCCGGGCCGGCCGCGGCGACCGAGGTGGCGGCCGCGGCCTGAAACCCTCGGCGTCCCCGTAGCGGACGTGCACGAGAGGGTCGGGTTCGGCTACTGGGTGGCGGTACCGTGGGCGATCCCGGACGCGCCGCTCCTGCTCGGCATCGACGTCGGCACGAGCCGCACGAAGGCCGTGCTGGTCGACGGGGCGGGGGCCGAGGTGGCCTCGTCGGTGCGGCCCACCCCGTTCGCGGCGGGCCCGGCCGGGGTGGAGGCGGATGCCGGCGCCCTCCTCGACACGGTGGCGGGCGTGGTGGCCGCCCTCGGCGTCCCGGTCCGGCGCGTGGTGGGCGTGGGCGTGGCCGGGCTGGCCGAGAGCGGCGCGCCCGTCGACCAGGCCGGCAGGCCCCTGGCACCCGTCATCGCCTGGCACGACCCCCGCGGGGCCGAGGCCGTCGCGGTGCTGGAGGAGCGATTCGGCGACGAGCTGGCCCGGCTGATCGGCCAACGGCTGCGGCCGGTGTCGTCGGTGGCCAAGCTGGGGTGGTCGGCAGCGCACGGGGCGGCCGGCGTGCGCTGGTGGCTGGGCGTGCCCGAGCTGGTCCTGTTCGCGCTCACCGGCCGCCGGGCCACCGACTACTCGCTGGCCGCCCGCACCGGCGCCTACGACGTGGTGGCCCGCCGGCCTCTCGGGGACGTGGTGGAGGCGCTCGGCCTGCCGCCCGACGTGTTCCCCGAGCCGGCGCCGGCCGGCGCCGTGATGGGGGAGGTGACGCCGGCCGGCGCGGCGTGGTCGGGGCTGGCCCCGGGGACGCCGGTGACGGTGGCAGGCCACGACCACCTGGCCGGCATGACGGGTGCCGGCGCCGGGCCCGGCGACCTGGCCAACTCGGTCGGCACGGCCGAGACGGTCGTGGGCCGGCGTGACCGGCTGCCGGACGTCGAGCGGGCCCTGGCCTCCGGGGCGGCGGTGACCCTCTGGCCCGACGGCACGGGGTGGGCGGTCCTGGCCAGCGCGGCTCGGGCCGGGCTGGTGCTCGACGCCGCCGCCCGCGACCTGGGGCGGCCGCCGGCCGAGCTGGACACCCTGGCCGGGGACGCCGGCGTGGTCGACGCCGCCGCCTACGTGGACGGGGTGGCGGCGGCGGTGAAGGGCCGGGCCGGTCCCGGTCCGGTGCTGCCCGCCGGCTCGCCGGGGCAGGTCTGGAACGGGGTGCTGGCCGCCCTGGCCGCCGGCACCTGGGAGGCGGCCGGGCTCGTCGACGAGCTGTGCCGCCCGTCCCGCCGGCTCGTCGTGTTCGGGGGCGGCGGGCGCAGCCGGCCGTGGCTGCGGGCCAAGGCCGGCGCCGGCTTCGTCCCGGTGGTCCGCTCCGCCGCGGCCGAGGCGGTGGCCCGGGGGGCGGCCGTGCGCGCCGGGGCGGCGGCCGGGTGGTGGCCGTCGCCCGGCGAGGCGCCGGCGCCCGCCATGGAGCCCGTCGAGGCTTAGTTCCGGGGACCGGCGCCGGCAAGCTGCCGCTTCGGGCGAGACCGGCAGTTTCGTCGAGAAACAAGGGCCAAAGGTCCCGTCGATAGGGGACCAGCGACCCTACGCGTATCAGGAGCCCCGTCCCACGCTCGAAACCAGGGAGACGCAAGGGGGAGGATCATGACTGCCGCGGTGAACGGATCGATGGACGGGCGCACCGGGGGGTCGGGGGACCGGTCGGGGGGCCGGCGCCAACGCCGTCGCCGATCCGTGCTCGCGGTGGTCGGGCTGGCCGCCGTACCGGCGGTGCTGCTGTGGGCGGCACCGTCGGAGGCGGCCGACCCGCCCGGCAACAACGGGACGGTCAAGATCGACGGCGTGGCGTTCGACGACCACCCGGACAACGAGCCCCACGTGGGCTGCACGTTCCAGGTGGACTTCTACGGCTACGACCAGGGCGACCTGGATGCGACGGTGACGTTCACTTACCAACCGCCCACCGAGCGGCCGGGCGACGACCAGGTCGTGCTCACCGACACCCTGGCGATCGGGGGGGACGCGGCGGGCGGCGCCACCGATCTCGACGCATCGAAGACCTACACCCTGGATCTGAGCGGCGTCACCCCCCACCCGATCCAGGGCTTCCACCTCAAGCTGACCGTGCACGCCGAGGGCTCGCAGGGCGCCGACGTGAAGTTCAAGGTCTTCTGGGTGACCGGGTGCGTGACGCCGGTCACGACCACGACGACGAGCTCCACGACCACGACGTCCACCACCTCCACGACCACGACGAGCACCACCCTGGCGGCGGTCGTCCCGACGACCCAGCCCACCACCACCACCACCACCACGGCGCCGCCGGCGGTGGCCGCGGTGCAGGTCAGCCAGCCGGCCCAGGTCCTCGGCACCCAGCTGGAGCAGCTGCCCAGGACAGGCTCCACGACCCGTGCCCTCGCCACCGTGGCCGGGCTGCTGATCCTGCTCGGGGGTTCCATGCTCCTCGCCGTGCGGCTGGAGGCACGCCTGGCCCGCCGCTGACGGGCCCGGAGTTGCCGGGTCCCCTTCCAGGAGTAAGATTAGTTCTCATTCCTGGAAGGGGAGGACGCCGAGTGTCGAGCTTCAAGCGCACACTGACCGCCCTGCTGGTGGGCATCCTGGCCCTGGGCGCCTGCGGCGACGACGGCGACGACGGTGCCGGCACAAGCGACGGCACCGTCCTGGTCGTGGCCAGCTTCTACCCGCTGGCCGAGGCGGCCGCACGGATCGGGGGCGACCGCGTCGAGGTGGTGAACCTCACGCCGGCCGGCAGCGAGCCCCACGACATCGAGCTCACCTCGCGCCAGGTCGACCGGCTGGAGGACGCCGACCTGGTGCTCTACGTGGGCCAGGGGTTCCAACCCGCGGTCGAGGAGATCGCCGGCCGGCGCGGCGCCGGCGCGGTGGACCTGAGCGAGGCGGTCGAGCTGAAGGCGGGAGCGGCTGCAGACCTGGCCGAGCACGAGGGGGAGGCGAGCGAGGTCGATCCCCACTTCTGGCTGGACCCGAAGCTGATGGCGAGTGCGGCGGGCGAGGTGGCCCGGGCCCTGGTGGAGGCGTCGCCCGGGGACAGGGCCGCCTTCGAGGCCAACGCCCGCACGTACGGCGCCGAGCTGGCTGCCCTCGACGAGGAGTTCTCGACCGGGCTCGCGTCGTGCGAGCGCTCCACCATCGTCACCGCCCACGCCGCCTTCTTCTACCTGGCCGAGCGCTACGGGCTGGCCCAGCGCGCCATCGCCGGCCTGTCCCCCGAGGCCGAACCCGACGCCGACCGCCTGGCCCGCCTGGCCGACCAGATCGAGGAGGACGGGATCACCACCGTCTTCTACGAGGAGCTGGTGTCGCCTACCGTGGCCGAGGCACTGGCCGAGGAGGCGGGCGTGACGACGGCTGTGCTCAACCCCATCGAGGGCCTCACCGAGCGCCAGGCCGAGGCCGGGAAGGACTACGCCGCCGTCATGCGGGAGAACCTGGCCGCCCTCCGCCTGGCGCTGGGCTGTCGCTGAACGCGATGCTCGCCGCCCTCCCGCTTCCGTGGCCGTTCGAGCGGGAGTACATGCAGCTGGCCCTGGCCGGCGGCCTGGTCGTGGGCGCGTCGGCGCCGCTGATCGGCACCTTCCTCGTGCAGAAGCGGCTCTCTCTCCTGGGCGACGGCATCGGCCATGTGGCCTTCGCCGGGGTCTCGGCCGGCCTCCTGCTCGGGGTGTGGCCCGTCTGGACCGCCCTGGTGGCGGCGGTGGCCGGATCGGTGGCCATCGAGTGGCTCCGCAGCCGGGGCCGGGCCAGCGGGGACCTGGCCCTGGCCCTGTTCTTCTACTCGGGCATCGCCGGCGGCGTGGTCCTCACCGGCCTGGCCGGGTCGCTCAACGCCGGCACCCTCACCTACCTGTTCGGCTCCATCCTCACCGTCGACCGGACCGACGCCCTCACCATGGCCGTACTCGGGACGGGCATCCTGGCCGCGGTGGCCGTGTGCTGGCGGGCCCTGTTCTCCATCGTCCTGGACGAGGAGGCGGCCCGGGTGGCCGGCCTGCCGGTCGACGCCCTCAACCTGGGCCTGGCCGCCCTCACCGCCGTGACGGTGGTGGCCGGGATGCGGGTGGTGGGCGTGCTGCTGGTGGCCGCCCTCATGGTGCTCCCGGTCGGCGCGGCCCAGCGCATCTGCGGCTCCTTCGGCGCCACCCTCCTGGCGTCCAGCGTCATCGGCGCCGCCAGCGCGGTGGTGGGCCTTGCCGCGGCCCGGCACTGGGCGCTGGCGCCGGGCGGCACCATCGTCCTGGTGGCGGCCGCCACCTTCGCCGTGGCCGCCCTTGCCGGCGCCCGCACCACCGGCCATCGCCGGGGCTCCGGGGGCTCGCTGCTCCGGGGAGCGGCGGACCGGTGAGCGCCGGCAGCCACCGGCACAGGCCGGATCTGGCGCCCGAGTCCCTCCACGAGGAGGCCACCCGCCGGCTGCGGGCCCTCGACCAGCGGTACACGACGAGCCGGCGGTCCCTGGTGGACGTGCTGGCCGCCGCCGCCCGGCCGCTGACCATGCCGGAGATCCTGGCCGAGGCCGCCGTCCCCCAGAGCTCGGCGTACCGCAACCTCACCGTGCTCTGCCTCGCCGGCGTGGTGTCCAGGCTGGCCGGCGCCGACGACCTGGCCCGCTTCGAGCTGGCCGAGGACCTGAGCGGCCACCACCACCACCTCACCTGCGGCGGGTGCGGGCTGGTGGCCGACGTGGACGCCCCGCCCGCCCTGGAACGGGCCCTGGCCCGGGCGGCGCATGCCGCCGCCTCCCAGACCGGCTTCGTGGTGTCGTCCCACCGCATCGAGCTGGAGGGCCGCTGCCCCGCGTGTGCGGGCGGTCAGCGCACCAGCTCGACCCGGTAGCCGGCGGCGGTGAGGGCGGACACCACCTCGTGGCGGTGGTGCGGGTCGCGGGTCTCCAGGGTGAGGCGCAGCTCGGCCTCGTCGATCCCCACGTCCACGCCGGACCGGTGGTGCTCCACGTCGAGCACGTTGAGGCCGAGGCCGGCCACCGCCGCCGTGAGGGCCGCCAGCGCGCCGGGCCGGTCGGGCAGCTCGATGCGCAGGATGAGGTAGCGGCCGGCGGCCGACAGCCCGTGGTCCACCATGCGGATGAGCAGCAGCGGGTCGACGTTGCCACCGGAGAGCACCGCCACCACCGGGCCGGCGCCGCCGACCTTGCCGCCCAGGACGGCGGCCAGCCCCACGGCCCCGGCCGGCTCCACCAGGGCCTTGGCCCGCTCCAGCAGCAGGAGCAGGGCGCGGCTGATCTCCTCCTCGGTGACGGTGACCACGTCGTGGACGAGGGCCTGCACGTGGGTGCGGGTGAGCTCGCACACCTGCGCCACGGCGATGCCGTCGGCCATGGTGGTGAGCGACCCCAGGGTCGTGCACCGGCCGGCGTCGAGGGCGGCCCGCATGGCGGCTGCGCCCTGCGCCTCCACCCCCACCACCCGCACGCCGGGGCGCAGCGCGGCCAGCGCCACCGCGATGCCGGAGACGAGGCCGCCGCCGCCCACGGGGACCACCACCGTCTCCGCCTCCGGGGCCTCCTCGGCCAGCTCGGCGCCGATCGTGCCCTGGCCCGCGATCACGAGGCGGTGGTCGAAGGGCGGGACGATCACGGCGCCGGTCTCCTCTGCGAAGGCGCGGGCGGCGGCCATGCTCTCGTCCACCGTCCCGCCCACCAGCCGCACGGTGGCCCCGTAGCCCCGGGTGGCCTCGACCTTGGGGAGCGAGGCGCTGGCAGGCATGAACACCGTGGCCCTCCGGCCCGTGAGGGACGCGGCCAGGGCCACGCCCTGGGCGTGGTTGCCGGCCGACCCCGCCACCACCTCGGGCGCCTCGCCCGGGCCCAGGGCGGCCAGGAAGTTGTAGGCGCCCCGGATCTTGAACGAGCCCGTGCGCTGCAGGTGCTCGGGCTTGAGCAGGACCGGCCGGCCCGCCAGCCGGGACAGGGACCCGCACGCGTAGGCCGGCGTGGCCCGTACCACCCCTGCCACCCGGCGCCGGGCCTCCTCCACGTCGGCCAGGCCGATCACCCGCCGAGGCTACCGGGCCCCGGCGTTCCGGGAAGCCTGACATCCGCATGGCGAACGTCAGGCTTCCCGGAACCGGGCCGCCGCCGGCGCCGCCCGGGATGCAGCCGGCGCACGCGGCCGGCGCGCACGGTTGGCGCACACGGTTGGCGGGGCCCCGGGGCCCGGCCTATCCTGGAGGGTTCCCGCCGCGGCCGACCAGAAGGCGCCTCACTTGCGTACGTTCTCCCCGAAGCCCACTGACATCCAGCGCGCCTGGCATGTCGTCGATGCCGATGGCCTGGTGCTGGGCCGGCTGGCCACCGAGGTGGCCCGAGTCCTGCGGGGCAAGCACAAGCCCGTCTTCTCCCCGCACACCGACACCGGCGACCACGTGATCGTGGTGAACGCGGGCAAGGTGGTGCTCACGTCCGACAAGGCCGAGAAGAAGCTGGCCTACCGCCACTCCGGCTACCCCGGCGGCCTCCGCAGCCAGAGCTACGGGGCCATCCTGGCCACCCGGCCGGAAGAGGTGGTGCGCCGGGCGGTCAAGGGGATGCTGCCCAAGGGTAGGCTCGGCCGCCAGATGATCAAGAAGCTCAAGATCCACGCCGGCCCCACCCACCCGCACTCGGCCCAGAAGCCCCAGCCCATGGACCTCAGCGCGGCCCGCCGGGTCGAGGCCGGGTCCGACTCGAAGGCGGCCGGCTGATGCCCAAGCCCCTCATCCAGTCCACCGGCCGCCGCAAGCGGGCCGTGGCCCGCGTCAGGGTGCGGCCCGGCACCGGCACCGTCACCATCAACAAGCGGCCGCTGGAGGAGTACTTCCCGTCGGCGACACAGTCCACCCTCGCCACCGAGCCGCTGCGGGTCACCAACACGGCCGACGTCTACGACGTCGACGCCAGCATCGACGGCGGCGGCGTGTCCGGCCAGGCCGGCGCCCTGCGCCTCGGCATCGCCCGGGCCCTGGCCGAGCTCGACCCCGAGCAGCGCCCGTCGCTCAAGAAGGCCGGCTTCCTCACCCGAGACGCCCGGGAGAAGGAGAGCAAGAAGTACGGGCTGAAGAAGGCCCGCAAGGCGCCGCAGTACTCCAAGCGGTAGCCCGTCCGTGCCGCTCGAGTTCGGCACCGATGGCGTGCGAGGGGTCGCCAACGGGGAGCTGACGCCGGAGCTGGTGCTGGCCCTGGGCCGGGCCGCGGCCCGGGTGCTGGGCGGCCCGTTCGTGGTGGGCCGCGACACCCGGCTGTCCGGCCCCATGCTGCAGGCCGCCTTCTCGGCCGGCGTGGCGTCGGAGGGGCGCGACGTGGTGGATCTGGGCGTGCTGCCCACGCCCGGCGTGGCCTTCGCCTCGGCCGCGCACGGCCGGCCCGGCGCCGTGGTGTCGGCCTCGCACAACCCCTTCGGCGACAACGGCGTCAAGCTGTTCGCGCCCGGCGGCCGCAAGCTCACCGACGCCGAGGAGGAGACCCTCGAGGCCGAGCTGCACCGGGTCGTGGCCGGCGAGGCCCGCCCCCGGCCCACCGGCGCCGGCGTCGGCCGTATGAGCACCGACCCGGCCGCCCTGGACAGCTACGCCGCCAACCTCGAGGCCAGCCTGCAGGGCCGCACGCTCGAGGCCCTGACGGTGGTGCTCGACTGCGGCCACGGGGCGGCCTCGGTGGTGGCGCCGGCCGTGGTGCGGGCCGCCGGCGCCAAGGTGGAGGTGATCGGCGCCGAGCCCGACGGCACCAACGTCAACGCCGGCTGCGGGTCCACCGACCTGGCCGCCCTGCGGCGGGCGGTGGTGGCGCAGGGCGCCGGCGTGGGCCTGGCCTTCGACGGCGACGCCGACCGCGTGCTGGCCGTGGACGAGCGCGGTGGGGTGGTCGACGGCGACCATCTCATCGCCCTGTGCGCCCTCGACCTGCAGGCGCGGGGGGCCCTGGCCGGCGCCACGGTGGTGGTGACGGTGATGGCCAACCTCGGCTTCCGCCGGGCCATGGAGGCGGCCGGCATCGCCGTGCACGAGACCCCGGTGGGCGACCGCCACGTGCTGGAGGCCCTCGACGCCGGCGGGTGGTCGCTGGGCGGCGAGCAGTCGGGCCACCTGATCTTCCGCGGCCTGGCCACCACCGGCGACGGCGTCCTCACCGGGCTCCAGCTGCTGGACCTGGTGGCCCGCAGCGGCCGGCCCCTCTCCGACCTGGCGGCGGCGGCCATGACCCGCCTGCCCCAGGTGCTGCGCAACGTGCGGGTGGCGGCGAAACCCGACGCCGCCGCCGCGGCCCTGGCCCCGGCCATCGAGGCCGAGCAGGCCGGGCTCGGGGCCGAGGGCCGGGTGCTGGTGCGCCCCAGCGGCACGGAGCCGGTGGTGCGGGTGATGGTGGAGGCGCCGACCGAGGAGCGGGCCGAGGAGGTCGCGGCCCGGCTGGCGGCGGCGGTGGAGCAGGCCCTCGGAGGGCGTTGACCCCGCGCGGCTGCCCGGAATCCACCGGTGTGGGTGGACCTGCGCCCGGGCACCAAAGCCGCTTCGGCCGCAAGGCGGGCGGCGGGGGGATCGACACGCTCACCGGGTCGTAGACTCGGTTCCTTCCCATGTGCGGAATCGTCGCCATCCTCCGCCGGCCGAGCGACCGGCCGCCGCCGTCGGTGGCAGACGTCGCCGCCGGCCTCCGGGCCGCCACGTCGCCCATGGGCTCGCCCGCCACCGTGGCCGCCGCCGCCGCCGCCCTGGAGTGGGTCGACACGGCCCTGCGGGGATCGCCCGGGATCAGGGCCCTGCTGCGCGAGCACGACCTGGTCCCCACCCTCGAGGCCGGGCTGGGACTGGTGGACGAGTCGGTGGCCGGGCTGGAGGCCTCGCTCGACGCCGGCCGCCTCCAGCTGTCCGCCGACGAGCTGGAGGCGCTCAACGCCGCCCTCGTGCGGGTGAAGGACGCGTCGTGGTCGCTGGGCCACGACCGCATCCCCGCCGCCCGGGCCGTGGCCAGCCTGGCCTGGCCCGGCGCCGGCGACGCCACCCTCGACGCCTACGCCTCCATCCACACCGCTCTGGCCAGCATCGACCGGCTCGAGGTCCGGGGCCGTGACTCGGCCGGGCTCCACCTGCTGGTGTCGGGCCACGGGCTCGACCTGGACGACGAGCCGGTGCGGTCCATGCTGCAGGCCCGTACCTCCGACCCGCTGTTCACGTCGATGGCGGTGCGGGCCCCGGGCGGGAACCTCGCCTTCGTCTACAAGGCGGCGGCCGAGATCGGCGAGCTGGGTGACAACACCCGGGCCCTGCGCACGGCCCTGGGCTCCGACCCCCTCCTGCAGCTCGCCCTCACCGCCGGCACGGCCCGGGTGGCGGTGCTGGGGCACACCCGGTGGGCCAGCGTCGGCATCATCTCCCAGGCCAACGCCCACCCCCTGAACCACGAGGAGGAGGGCGACGCCGGCGGGCCGTACGTGGCCGCCGCCCTCAACGGCGACGTCGACAACTACGCCGATCTCATCGCCTCGGCCGGCCTGGCCATCCCGGCCGCCTTCACCACCGACGCCAAGGTGATCCCGGCCCTGGTGTCGCACCGCATGCGGGACGGCTCGGGGCCGGAGGAGGCGTTCAGGGCCACGGTCGCCTCGTTCGAGGGATCCACCGCGGTGGCGGCGGTGGCGGGCGAGGCCCCCGACCGCCTCCTGCTGGCCCTGCGGGGCAGCGGCCAGGCCCTCTACGTCGGCTTCGGTGAGGACACCTTCGTGGTGGCCAGCGAGCCCTACGGCCTGGTGGAGGAGACGGGGCGGTACCTGCGCATCGACGGCGAGACGTCCCCGCCGGACGGCGGCCCGCCCGGGCAGGTGGTGGTCCTCGACGCCGGCGCCGCCGGCGCGGTGGAGGGCGTGCGCCGCCTCGGCTACGGCGGCACCGAGCTGCCGGTGGGCCCCGAGGAGGTGCGCACCGCCGAGATCACCACCCGCGACATCGACCGGGGCGGCTTCCCCCACTTCCTGCTGAAGGAGGTCACCGAGGCGCCGTCGTCGTTCCGCAAGACGCTGCGGGGCAAGATCGCCGGCGACGGCGGCGACCTTCGGGTCGTGCTCGGGGACGAGACGCTGCCACCCGCCCTCCGGGCCCGCTTCAAGGACGGGTCCGTCCGCCGGGTCCGGGTCATCGGCCAGGGCACGGCCGTGGTGGCGGGCCACAGCCTGGCCGCGGCCCTGGCCGAGCAGCTGGCCGGGGCCGGCATCACGGTCGACGCCCTGCCCGCCACCGAGCTGTCGGGCTTCGGTCTCGACGACGACATGGGCGACACGGTGGTCATCGCCATCAGCCAGTCCGGCACCACCACCGACACCAACCGCACCGTCGACCTGGTGCGGGCCCGGGGCGCGGTGGTCGTGGCCATCGTCAACCGGCGCGACAGCGACCTGGTGCAGCGGGCCGACGGCGTCCTCTACACCTCCGACGGCAGGGACGTGGAGATGGCGGTCCCGTCCACCAAGGCCTTCTACGCCCAGGTGGCGGCCGGGTTCCTGCTGGCGCTGGCGCTGGCCGACGAGGCCGGCTGCGCCGACCGCCGGCGGGCGTCCGAGCTCCTGGCCGGCCTGCGGGAGCTGCCGGCGGCCATGGAGCGGGTGCTGGCCGGGCGGGCCGCCATCACCGCCGCCGCCGTGCGCCATGCCCCGGCCCGCCGCCACTGGGCCGTGGTGGGCAACGGGCCCAACCGGGTGGCGGCGGCCGAGGTGCGCATCAAGCTGTCGGAGCTGTGTTACAAGTCCATCGCCTGCGACGCCACCGAGGACAAGAAGCACATCGACCTGTCGGCCGAGCCCCTGGTGCTGGTGTGCGCGGCCGGCCTCACCGGCCCCAACGCCGACGACGTGGCCAAGGAGGTGGCGATCTACCGGGCCCACAAGGCGGCCCCGATCGTGATCGCCACCGAGGGGGCGCGGTACCCGGCCGCCTTCGAGGTCCTGGAGGTGCCGCCCGCCCACCCGGCGCTGTCGTTCGTCCTGTCGGCCATGGTGGGACACCTGTTCGGGTACGAGGCCGCCCTCGCCATCGACGCTTCGGCCCGGCCGTTCCGCGAGGCGCGGGCCGCGGTGGAGTCGGTGGTGTCGTCCACGCCCGAGGCCGGCGAGCTGCTGCCGGCGCTGGCCGGCCGGCTGGAGCTGCCGGCGGCCCGCTTCCTCGAGGGCCTGCGGGCCGGGACCTACGACGGCAGCCTGGAGGCCCGCACCGCCGTGCGGCTCACGTCCCTGCTGCGCTTCGCCCGGGAGCACGCGCCCCTCGAGGCCTACGAGCTGGAGTTCGGCAAGGTGGGGACGCCGAGCGTCGTGATCCAGGACCTCACCGACGCCCTCACCCGCGCCATCGAGGAGCTCACCCGCCCCGTGGACGCCATCAAGCACCAGGCCAAGACGGTCACGGTGGGCATCTCGCGGTCCGAGGAGCTGCTGTTCCGGGTGCCGCTGGTGGGCCGGCTGCTGGCCGCCGGCGCCGGCCGGGACCGGCTCGGCTACAAGGCCCTGCGCACCCTCGCCGCGCTGGACGGGGCCGTGGCCGAGGTCACCGGGTACACCCGCTACCGGATCGAGGGCAGCGTGGCCGACGGCACCGCCACCATCGGTGTGGTCGACCGCGGCGGCGTGGCCGCCGGCATGGCCTCGCGCGTCGACGGCAACCCGCAGCTGCTGGGTACCAAGCACCGGGCCGCCAGCGAGCGCGAGGTCACGGTGGCGCGGGGCCGCCGGGACGGGCGCACCTTCGTCCTCGTGCCCGAGACCAAGGACACCCAGGTGGTGGGGATGACGCTCCTGCACGCCCGCTTCCACGACAGGCTCCCGCCCGAGGGGGCCAAGGCGGTGCTGGGCGGCTACCGGGACCGCTACGACGCCCTGGTGGACGCCGTCACCGAGACGGAGCCCGCCTTCGACGAGCAGGTGCTGGGGCGGGTCGACCTCATCGACCTGCTCACCGAGCCCGTCCACGTCCTGGCCGACCGCTGGCGGGGATGATCGGCCTCGGCGTCGACGCGGTGGAGGTGGACCGGTTCCGCCGCGTCCTGGCCCGCACCCCCGGCGTGGCCGCCCGGCTGTTCACCGACGGCGAGCGGGCCTACGGGGCGCGCTTCGCCGACCCGGCTCCCCGGCTGGCGGCCCGGTTCGCGGCCAAGGAGGCCACCATGAAGGCCCTGGGCGTGGGCCTGGGCGCCTTCGACTTCCGCGAGGTGGAGGTGCGCAACGCCCCGGGCGGCGCCCCGACGCTCCTGCTGTCGGGCCGGGCCGCGTCGCTGGCCGGCGAGCGGGGCGTCACCGTCCTGCACGTGTCGATCACCCACACCGACCGCGTGGCCGAGGCGGTGGTGGCCGCCCTGTGATCCCGGTCGTCACGCCCGGAGAGATGAAGGAGATCGACGCCGGCGCCGCCGAGCCGGCGGACGTCCTGGTGGCGCGGGCCGGCTCGGCCGTGGCCCGCGGGGCCCTGCGGCTGCTGGGCGGCGGCTACGGCCGGCGCGTCGTGGTGGTGGCCGGGAAGGGCAACAACGGCGCCGACGGCCGGTACGCGGCGGGCCGGCTGCGCCGGGCGGGGGTGCGGGTCGTGGTGGTCGACGCCGCCGATGGGCCGGACCGGCTGCCGGCGTGCGACCTGGTGGTCGACGCCGCCTACGGCACCGGCTTCCGTGGGGAGTACGAGGCGCCGGTGCCGCCGGCCGGCGTGCCCGTGCTGGCCGTCGACATCCCGTCCGGGGTGGACGGCCTCACCGGCGAGGCCGGCGACGGCGCGGTGCGGGCCGGCGCCACCGTCACCTTCGCCGCCCTCAAGCCGGGCCTGCTGCTCGGCGCCGGCGCCGAGCGGTGCGGGACTGTGGAGGTGGTCGACATCGGGCTCGACTGCAGCGGGGCCCGGATGCACCTGGTCGAGGACGTGGACGTGCGGGTGCCGGTCCGGCGCCGGGAGTCCCACAAGTGGGACAGCGCGGTGCTCGTGGTGGCGGGCTCGGCCGGTATGACCGGGGCCGCCCTCCTGGCCAGCCGGGCCGCGCTGCGCGCCGGCGCCGGCAACGTTCGCCTCGGCGTCCCCGGTGCCGACGTGGCCCTGCTGCCGCCCACCGAGATGGTGGGCGTCGCCCTGCCGGCCGAGGGCTGGGCCGGCGCCGTGCTGGAGGCGTCCGCCCGGTGCCGGGCCCTGGTCATCGGGCCCGGCCTGGGGCGGGAGGCCGGCACCACCGCCGACGTGGCCCGGGTGCTGGCCGAGTCCGCCGTGCCGGTCGTGGTGGACGCCGACGCCCTGGCCGCGGTGGACGGGAGGGTGGCGGGTGGTGCAGAGCGCGTCCTCACGCCCCACGAGGGCGAGTACCGCACGCTGTGCGGCAGCCGGCCCGGCCCCGACCGGGTGGACGGGGCGCGGGCCCTGGCCGCCCGCACCGGCGCCACCGTGCTGCTGAAGGGCTCCACCACGGTGGTGGCCACGCCGGCCGGCGAGGTCCGCTTCGTCACCAGCGGCGGGCCGCAGCTGGCCACGGCCGGCACCGGCGACGTGCTGTCCGGGATCGTCGGCGCCTTCCTGGCGCGCGGCCTCGACGGCCTCGCCGCCGCCTCGCTCGGCGCCCACGCCCACGGCGCCGCCTCGCAGGCGGGGCCGGCCGCCGGCCTGGTGGCGGGCGACGTGGTGGAGCTGCTCCCGCGCTGGCTGTCGGCCCGTGGTTGAGTCGCCGCCGGCCGGCGGTCCGGCCGGCTCGTGGCGGCCGGCCTGGGCCGAGGTCGACCTCGACGCCGTGCGCCACAACGTCGCCCTGCTGGTGGAGCGGTGCGCGCCGGCCGCGGTGTGCGCGGTGGTGAAGGCCGACGGCTACGGCCACGGTGCGGTGGCGGTGTCGCGGGCCGCCCTGGACGCCGGCGCCACCTGGCTGGCCGTCGCACTGGTGGAGGAGGGCGTGGCCCTGCGCGACGCCGGGATCCGGGCCCCCGTCCTCCTCCTGTCCGAGCCGCCCGCCGACGCCATGGGCCCGGTGATGGCCGCCCACCTCACCCCCACCCTCTACACGCAGGAGGGCGTGGCCGCCGCGGCCCGGGCCGTGCCGGCCGGCCGGGCGCCGGTGGGCGTCCACCTCAAGGTCGACACCGGCATGCACAGGGTGGGCGCCGACCCCCGGGACGTGGTGGCGGTGGCCCGGGCCGTGGCCGGCGCCCGGACCCTCCGCCTCGACGCCCTCTGGACCCACCTGGCCGTGGCCGACGAGCCGGCCCAGGACGACTTCACCGCCGGCCAGCTGCGCCGCTTCGAGGAGGTGCGGGACGCGCTGGCGTCCGAGGGTCTCCAGCCCGACCTGCTGCACGCCGCCAACTCGGCCGGCGCCCTCGCGCAGCCGGCGGCGCGCTACGACCTGGTCCGCTGCGGCATAGCCGTGTACGGCCACGCCCCCGGGCCGGCGCTGGCCGGCGCCGCCGCCCTCCGGCCCGCCCTTGCCCTCAAGGCGCGGGTGAGCATGGTGCGCCGGCTGGCGGCGGGGGCGCGGCCCTCGTACGGCCGGCGTTACGCCGTGCCCGAGCCCGGGTCCGTGATCGCCACCGTCCCCCTGGGGTACGCCGACGGGGTGCCGCGCCGGCTCGGCGCGGTGGGGGGCGAGGTGCTGGTGGGCGGCCGGCGCCGCCCCATCGCCGGCACCGTCACCATGGACCAGCTCATGGTGGACTGCGGCCCCGGCGCCGGCGTGGTGCCCGGCGACGAGGTCGTCCTGCTGGGCCGGCAGGGCGACGCCGAGGTGACGGCCGAGGAATGGGCCGAACGCCTCGACACGATCAGCTACGAGATCCTCTGCGGGATCGGCCCGCGGGTGCCACGGGTGGCGATCGGCGCGCAGGCGGTTCCCGAGCGCGGATCCGGGGCCCAGGGCGGGCTCGACCTGCAGGAGGCCGGCCCGGCCGAGCGCCCGGCCCGGCTCCTGTAGCCCTCCGACCGTCCGACCGGCGTGGCGCCAGTACCATGACCGGTCGTGCTCGCCCTCGCTGAGCTCGAACAGGAGGCCCTGTCCTGCACCCGCTGCCCCCTGGCCGGCGGGCGCACCACCGTCGTGTTCGGCGTGGGTGACCCGGGCGCCGACCTGATGTTCGTGGGCGAGGGCCCGGGCCACGAGGAGGACCTCAGGGGCGAGCCGTTCGTGGGCCGCTCCGGGCGCCTGCTGGACCGGCTGCTCCAGGAGGAGCTCGGCTGCACGCGTGACCGCGTCTACATCGCCAACGTGGTGAAGTGCCGGCCCCCCGCCAACCGCGACCCGCTGCCCGAGGAGGTGGCCACGTGCCGCCCGTACCTCGAGCGCCAGATCGAGCTCGTGGCGCCACGGGTCATCGTGACCCTCGGCAACTTCGCGGCCCGCCTCCTGCTCGACACAACCGCCGGGATCAGGTCCCTGCGGGGCCGGGCCTACCCCTACCGCGACGCGGTGGTGGTGCCCACCTACCACCCCTCGTTCGTGCTGCGCAGCGGCTCCACCGGCGAGGTGATGGCCGGCATCCGGGCCGACCTGGTGCGGGCCAAGGAGCACCTGGCGGTGGCGGTGTGATCAGTGTCTCGACAAAATCGGGCGAGGACACCCGCGAGCTCGGGGCGGCGCTGGCCGGCGTGGCCCGGCCCGGCGACCTCATCCTGTTGTCGGGCGACCTGGGCGCGGGCAAGACCACGCTGGCCCAGGGCTTCGGGCGGGGCCTCGGGATCACCGAGCCCATCGTGAGCCCCACCTTCGTGCTGGCCCGCCAGTACGCCGGCCGCCTGCCCCTGGTCCACGCCGACGCCTACCGGATGGACAGCCTGCTCGAGGTGGCCGACCTCGACCTGCCCGACCTCCTCGACGGCGGCGCCGTGGCCCTGGTGGAGTGGGGCGACGTGATCGCCCCGGTGGTGCCGGCCGACTTCCTCGAACTCCGGATCGAGTTCGGCGAGGGCGACGACGACCGCACCATCGGGGTGCGGTCGGTCGGGCCGGCCTGGGCCCTCCGCACGGGCGTCGTGCGGTCGGCCCTCGGGAGGTGGCAGGCGTGATCATCCTCGGCATCGAGACGGCCACCCAGCAGGTGGGCGCGGCCGTTGGCGGGGTGGAGGGCGTGATGGCCTGCTTCACCGCGGCCAAGGGCCGGCGCCACGCCGAGACGCTGGTGCCGGCCATCGACTTCGTCTGCCGCTCGGCCCGCGTGGGCCTGGAGGAGGTCAGCGTGGTGGCGGTGGACGTGGGCCCGGGCCTGTTCACCGGCCTGCGGGTGGGCGTGGCCACGGCGAAGGCCATGGCCCAGGCCCTGCGCGTTCCCATGGTGGGCCTGTCCAGCCTCGACCTCCTGGCCTTCGCCCTCCACCACTCCGAGGGCCTCATCGCCACCGTGGTCGACGCCCGGCGGGGCGAGGTCTTCGCCGCCCTCTACCGCCCCGTGCCGGGCGGGGTGCAGCGGGTGGCCGCTCCCCGGGTGTGCGCGCCCGACCAGCTGGCCTCGGAGCTCATGGCCATGGGCGAGGACTGCCTGCTGGTGGGGGACGGCGCGGTGCGGTACGCGCCGGCCTTCGACGACGCCCGCCATCTCCAGATCGCGGACGGCGCCTTCGCCTACCCCTCGCCCGCCGCCCTGGTGCAGCTGGCCCACGCCCGGGCGGTGCGGGAGGAGTTCGTCCAGCCCTCGGAGCTGGAGCCCCTGTACCTGCGCAAGGCCGACGCCGAGATCAACTGGGAGCGGCGGGCCAGTGTCTGACCGGGCCGGCGGGCGGCCCGGGCCCGGCAGGGACGGCTGACCATGGCCGCCAGGGTCCCCGAGGAGCCCACCGGCGCCCCGGACGTCCAGCTCACCTCCATGCGCCGGCGCCACCTGCGCTCGGTGCTGCGCATCGAGGCCCAGGTGTACCCCCGGCCCTGGTCGCTGCGGCTCTTCATGAGCGAGCTGGCCCTGCGCTCCACCCGGGCCTACACCGTGGCCACGGTGGACGGCGGTGTCGTCGGCTACTCCGGGCTCATGGTCACGGGGGAGGACGCCCACGTCACCACGCTCGCCGTCGACCCCGGCTGGCACCGCCGGGGCATCGGGTCCCGCCTGCTCCTGCGGATGGCGCATACTGCGGTGGACAGGGGCGCCCGCCATCTCACCCTGGAGGTAAGGGTCACCAACGAACCGGCCCAGCAGCTGTACCGGAAGTTCGGGTTCGCCCCGGCCGGGGTGCGCAAGAACTACTACGTCGAGACCAACGAGGACGCACTGGTGATGTGGGCCAACGACATCGACACCGAGGAGTACCGCCGGCGCCTGGCCGGCATCGAGGCCGGCCTGGCCGTCCCCCCACCGGGCGGAGGCGGCCGGTGAGCGGCCCCGGGGCGCCGCCCTGCAAGGTGCTGGGGATCGAGACGTCGTGCGACGAGACGGCCGCCGCCGTGGTGGTGGACGGGCGCGACGTGCTGTCGTCGGTGGTGAGCAGCCAGGTCGACCTCCACGCCGCGTTCGGGGGCGTCGTCCCCGAGCTGGCCAGCCGGGCCCACGTGGAGCTGCTCACCCCGGTCGTCGCCGAGGCCATGGTGGAGGCCGGCGTGGACGGCCCCGACGTGGGCGCGGTGGCGGCCACGGTGGGGCCGGGCCTGGTGGGCTCGCTCCTCGTGGGACTGAGCGCGGCCAAGGCCTTCGCCCTGGTGTGGGGCGTGCCGTTCGTGGGCGTCAACCACCTGGAGGGCCACATCTACGCCTCGTTCCTGGAGGAGCCCGACCTGCAGCCGCCCCTGGTGGTCCTGCTCGTCTCCGGCGGGCACACCATGCTCGTGGCCATGGAGGGCCACGGCCGCTACCGCCTCCTGGGCGCCACCCTGGACGACGCCGCCGGCGAGGCCTACGACAAGGTCGCCCGCTTCCTCGGCCTCGGGTACCCGGGCGGGCCCGCCATCGACCGCCTGGCCCTCGAGGGCGACCCCACCGCCATCGCCTTCCCGCGGGGGCTGCTGCACGAGGGCTACGACTTCTCCTTCAGCGGCATCAAGACGTCGGTCGTCACGTACGTCCGCAAGCACCCCGACGTGTCCACCGCCGACGTGGCCGCCTCGTTCCAGGAGGCGGTGGTGGACGTGCTGGTGACGAAGGCCCAGCGGGCGGCGCGCGAGATCGGGGCCACCGGCATCGTCCTGGGCGGCGGCGTGGCCGCCAACTCGCGCCTGCGGGAGCGGACCCTGGACGCATGCATCGCCGACGGGCTCCGCGCCTTCCTGCCCAGCCGGTCCATGTGCACGGACAACGCGGCCATGATCGCTGCGGCCGGATGGTGGCGGCTGCAGTCCGACGGGCCCTCGCCCCTGGGCGCCGGGGCCGACCCCGGCCTCGGGCTGCCCCTCGTGGCCGGGGCCTGACCGGCCGCTCCGCCACTTGCCGACGGGCCCGCTCTCGCCTATCGTTAGCACTCGATAGGTGAGAGTGCTAACGACATCCCGGAGGCCCAAAGACATGAACCTGCAACCGCTCGACGACCGCATCGTGGTCCGCCCCGTCGAGTCCGAGGAGACCACCGCGTCCGGTCTCGTCATCCCCGACACGGCCAAGGAGAAGCCGCAGCAGGGAGAGGTGCTGGCCGTGGGCCCGGGCCGCCGTGCCGACACCACCGGTGAGCTGATCCCGCTCGACCTCAAGGTCGGCGACCGCGTCGTCTACTCCAAGTACGGCGGCACCGAGATCACCATCGAGGGCGAGGACCTGCTCATCCTCACCGGCCGCGACGTACTGGCCAAGGTCGGGAAGTAGTGGCGAAGCAGCTCAAGTTCGATCAGCAGGCCCGCAAGGGCCTGGAAGCGGGGGTCAACCGCCTGGCGAACACGGTCAAGGTCACGCTCGGCCCCCGCGGCCGCAACGTGGTGATCGAGAAGAAGTTCGGCGCCCCCACCATCACCAACGACGGGGTCACCATCGCCCGTGAGATCAAGCTCGAGGACCCCTTCGAGGACATGGGCGCCCAGCTGGTGAAGGAGGTCGCCACCAAGACCAACGACATCGCGGGCGACGGCACCACCACCGCCACCGTGCTGGCCCAGGCCCTGGTGCACGAGGGGCTGCGCAACGTGGCCGCCGGCGCCAACCCGCTCACCCTCAAGCGCGGCATCGAGAAGGCCGTCACGGCGGCCGTGGCCGCCATCAAGGCCCAGGCCAAGGACATCGACGACAAGAGCGAGATCGCCCAGATCGCGTCGATCTCCGCCGCCGACACCACCATCGGCGACATCCTCGCCGACGCCATCGACCGGGTGGGCAAGGACGGCACCGTCACCGTCGAGGAGTCCAACACCTTCGGCATGGAGCTCGAGTTCACCGAGGGCATGCAGTTCGACAAGGGCTACCTGTCGCCCTACCTCGTCACCGACGCCGAGCGCCAGGAGGCGGTGCTGGAGGATCCCTACATCCTCCTCGTGAACGCCAAGATCTCGGCCGTCCACGAGATCGTGCCGGTGCTGGAGAAGGTCATGCAGACCAGCCGGCCCCTGCTGATCATCGCCGAGGACGTCGACGGCGAGGCGCTGGCCACGCTGGTCGTGAACAAGATCCGCGGCACCTTCAACTCCGTGGCCGTCAAGGCCCCTGCCTTCGGCGAGCGGCGCAAGGCCATGCTGCAGGACACCGCCATCCTCACCGGCGGCGAGATCATCTCGCCCGAGCTGGGCGTGAAGCTCGAGAGCGTCACCCTGGAGATGCTGGGCAGCGCCCGCAAGGCCATCGTCACCAAGGACGACACCACCCTCGTCGAGGGCAAGGGCGACCCGGCCAAGCTCAAGGAGCGCACCTCGCAGCTCCGCAAGGAGATCGAGGACGCCACCTCCGACTGGGACCGGGAGAAGCTGCAGGAGCGGCTGGCCAAGCTGGCCGGCGGCGTGGCCGTGGTGAAGGTCGGCGCCACCACCGAGGTGGAGCTCAAGGAGAAGAAGCACCGCATCGAGGACGCCCTGTCCGCCACCCGGGCGGCCATCGAGGAGGGCATCGTGCCCGGCGGTGGCGTGGCCCTGCTCCGGGCCCGGCCCGCCATCGACGAGCTCATCGAGACGCTCACCGGCGACGAGGCCACGGGGGCCAGGGCCGTGCGCCGCGCCCTCGAGGAGCCGCTGAAGTGGATCGCCTACAACGCCGGCCTCGAGGGCCCCATGATGGTCCAGCAGACCGAGCGGGAGAGCGGCAACGTCGGCCTCAACGCCCTCACGGGCCAGTTCGAGGACCTGCTCAAGGCCGGGGTCATCGACCCGGCCAAGGTCACCCGGTCGGCCCTGCAGAACGCGGCGTCCATCGCCGCCATGCTGCTGACCACCGAGGCCCTGGTGGCCGACAAGCCGGAGAACGAGTCCGAGGTCAACGTGCACGGCGCCCAGCGCTTCCGCCGCGAGTACTCCACCGGGCAGGCCATGGCCGGCATGGGCGGGATGGCCGGCATGGGCGGGATGGGGATGATGTAGGCGTGGCCGACATCCCCCCGCCGGATCCCGAGAAGCTGCTGACCTCGTGGATGCAGTGGGAACGGGGCGAGATCACGCCCGGGCGGGTGATGGCCGACCTGAAGAAGGGCGGGCTCCGCGACCTGCTGGAGTCCACGGTCCAGGCCCGCTCGGAGCTCGCCGCCGGCTGAAGCAGTTGAAGGAACGCCCCCGCCGCTCGTCCGGCGGGGGCGTTCGTGCTTCGCGTACCGGGCGTCCCTTACCGACGGCGCGCACAGTGTTCGCGCCCCTTACCTGGATCGTCCCGATTGGGTACGGTCAGGCCAGTACCCGCACCTATGGCCAGAACCCTTCCGTCTCCGGCGCAGGCACCGCACGAGCAGGCCCTGCGCCAGCTCGTGGAGGAGGCCCGGGTCCTGGTGTCGAGCTGTTGCGGCGCCGCCATCACCGTGAGCTCGGGTCCGCCGGTGCGGATCGTGGGGACGTCGCTGCTGGCCACCCGGCTGGACCAGGCCCAGTGGGCTTCCGGCCAGGGGCCGGGGCTGGACGCCATCCACCAGCTCCAGGTGTTCAACGTGGCCGAGCTGGGCGCGGCCCGGTCGTGGCCGGAGTTCACCGGGCTGGCCCTGGCCCGGGGAGTCGCCAGCTGCCTGGCCGTGCCCATCACGTGGCGGGGCCGGGCCCTCGGCGCCCTGAACCTGTACTCGCAGCGTCCCGACGGCTTCGCCGGCCAGGAGCGGCTCGGGCTGCAGCTGGCCGCCGACGCCGCCGTCGCCCTGTCGGCGCCCGGGGCCGAGCCCGCAGGCCAGCGGGAGCCGGTCGCCGGCGCCCGCCCGGAGCCGGCCGTCTCCTGACCCGGCTCCGTAGAACTTCCGGCCCCAGGCCGGGCGCCGGCGCCGCGCCGGCGCGCCCACCGACGAGTAGGAAGGAGCCCCATGTTCGGACGGCTGCAGCGGAACAGGAAGGCCCGCAGTGACCAGGCGCCGGCCCGGTCGGCCGAGGCGGAGGCGGCGGCCGAGCTGCGGCGGGCGGCCGAGGCCATGGGCGGCGCCACGGTGCCGCCCGGGGTGCCGGCGCCGTACGCCGAGCCTGTCGCCCACGACCCGGCTCCCCCCGCCCGGTCCCAGGCCGGCGACCCGGGCCAGGACCGGGCCCCCTCGGCCCGCCCGCCGGCCCGGCCCGCGCCCAGGGCGGCGAAGGCGGCTGGCAGGGGTGCGGCGGCCGGCACCCGGCGCTCGGCCGGCGCCGCATCCGGGGGCAAGCGGGTGCGCAAGACCCCGCCTGCGCCGGCCGCCGGCGCCCGGGACGGCTCCGGGCGGACCAGCGCCCGCCGCGCCGGCGGCTAGGAGCGTGTCGCTCCGTGGGTCGGCCGCCCCGCGGCCGAGCGGCTGACCTGCTCGTTCGTCCACCGCTCACCTGCGTCGGCCATGGTCGGCCGCAGTGTGCCCGGCCCACCCCGGGGGGCGGCCCCGCCTCCGATCCGGTCCCCCCGGCAGGGACGTAGAATCCCTCTTTTGGGATCGGAGGGGTGCACGTGGCTGAGGTCGAGATCGGCATCGGGAAGGCGGGGCGCCGGGCGTACGGGTTCGACGACATCGCCATCGTGCCCAGCCGGCGGACGCGGGACCCGGAGGACGTCGACATCACGTGGGAGATCGACGCTTTCCAGTTCGACCTGCCGCTCATGGCATCGGCCATGGACGGCGTGGTGAGCCCGGCCACCGCCATCGAGGTGGGCCGGCTGGGCGGCGTCGGCGTGCTGAACCTGGAGGGCCTCTGGACCCGCTACTCGGATCCCGAGCCGCTCTTCGCCGAGATCGCCGACCTCGACGATGCCAAGGCCACCGAGCGCATGCAGCAGATCTACTCCGAGCCGGTGAAGCCGGAGCTGATCACCGAGCGCATCAGGGAGATCCGCGAGGCCGGCGTCACCGCCTGCGCCTCCCTCACCCCCCAGCGGGCCGAGCAGTACGCCGCGGCCGTGGTGGCGGCCGAGCTGGACCTGCTGGTGATCCAGGGCACGGTGGTGTCGGCCGAGCACGTGTCGAAGACGGTGGAGCCGCTCAACCTGAAGAAGTTCATCCGCCAGTTCGAGATCCCCGTGATCGTCGGCGGCTGCGCCTCGTACCACGCCGCCCTCCACCTGATGCGCACCGGCGCGGTTGGGGTACTGGTGGGCGTCGGCCCCGGCAACGCCTGCACCACCCGGGGCGTCCTCGGCATCGGGGTGCCCCAGGCCACCGCCATCGCCGACGCGGCCGGAGCCCGCATGCGCCACCTCGACGAGACCGGCGTCTACGTGCACGTCATCGCCGACGGCGGCATCAGCCGGGGCGGCGACATCGCCAAGGCCATCGCCTGCGGCGCCGACGCGGTGATGATGGGCTCGCCCCTCGCCGCCGCCCACGAGGCGCCGGGACGGGGCTTCCACTGGGGCATGGCCACCTTCCATCCCACCCTTCCCCGGGGCACCCGGGTGCGCACCAAGGCCCGGGGCAGCCTCAAGGAGATCCTGGTGGGCCCGGCCCACGAGAACGACGGCCGCCTCAACCTGTTCGGCGCCCTGCGCACGTCCATGGCCACCTGCGGCTACCAGACGGTCAAGGAGTTCCAGAAGGCGGAGGTGATGATCGCCCCCGCCCTGCAGACCGAGGGGAAGGCGCTCCAGCGCTCCCAGCAGGTGGGCATGGGCCAGTGACGGCGCCGGGCCGGAGGCGGGCCCGCCGGTGAGCCCGCCGGCGTTCGACACCGTGCTGGTGGTGGACTTCGGCGCCCAGTACGCCCAGCTCATCGCCAGGCGGGTCCGGGAGGCGCACGTCTACTCCGAGATCGTGCCCCACACCATGCCGGTGGCCGAGATGATGGCCCGGCGCCCGGCCGCCGTCATCTTCAGCGGCGGGCCCAAG
Organism: Actinomycetota bacterium; assembly: GCA_052387235.1. Taxonomy (GTDB): domain Bacteria; phylum Actinomycetota; class Acidimicrobiia; order Acidimicrobiales; genus JBQTJJ01. The sequence goes on along the minus strand of JBQTJJ010000139.1, from coordinate 2,755 downwards.
TCGGTGCACGTGGACGGTGCGCCCAGCGTCGACCCCGGCCTCTACGAGTCCGGCACCCCCATCCTCGGCATTTGCTACGGCGCCCAGCTGCTGGCCCAGCAGCTGGGGGGCACGGTGGCCCGCACGGGCCAGGGCGAGTACGGCCGCACGGCCATGACGGTGGTGGACCGCTCGGCCCTGTTCAGTGACCTGCCCATCCAGCAGGACGTGTGGATGAGCCACTCCGACTCGATCTCGGCCGTGCCCGCCGGCTTCCGGGTGGTGGCCACCACCCCCGACGCGGTGGCGGCCATCGAGCATCCCGATCGCAGGCTCTACGGCGTGCAGTTCCATCCCGAGGTGGCGCACACGGCCCGGGGCCAGGAGGTGCTCAAGCACTTCCTCTACGACGTGGCCGGCTGCCGCCCGTCGTGGACGATGACCTCGGTCATCGAGCAGCAGGTGGCGGACATCCGGGCCCAGGTGGGCGACGAGAAGGTGATCTGCGGGCTCTCGGGCGGGGTCGACTCGGCCGTGGCCGCGGCCATCGTGCACAAGGCGGTGGGCGCCAACCTCACCTGCGTCTTCGTCGACACCGGCCTCATGCGGGCGGGCGAGGCCGAGCAGGTGGAGGACACCTTCCGGCGCCAGTTCCAGGTCGACCTGGTGCACGTGAAGGCGGCCGACCGCTTCGTCGAGGCCCTGGACGACGTGATCGACCCGGAGCGCAAGCGCAAGATCATCGGCGAGACGTTCATCCGGGTCTTCGAGGAGGTGGCCCGGGACCTCTCGGACGCCCGCTTCCTGGTGCAGGGCACGCTCTACCCGGACATCATCGAGTCCGGCACCAAGGACGCGGCCCGCATCAAGAGCCACCACAACGTGGGGGGCCTGCCCGACGACATGCACTTCGAGCTGGTGGAGCCGCTCCGCAACCTGTTCAAGGACGAGGTGCGGGCGGTGGGCGAGGAGCTCGGTCTCCCCGAGGAGATCGTGTGGCGCCAGCCCTTCCCGGGGCCGGGCCTCGCCGTGCGCATCGTGGGCACGGTGACCCCCGAGCGCCTGGAGATCCTCAGGGCCGCCGACGCGGTGGTGCTGCAGGAGATGCGCCGGGCCGGCCTGGAGCGGGAGGTGTGGCAGAGCTTCGCCGTGCTGATCGCCGTGCGCACGGTGGGCGTGATGGGTGACGAGCGCACGTACGCCTACCCCATCGTCATCCGGGCCGTGACCTCCGACGACGCCATGACCGCCGACTGGGCCCGTCTCCCCTACGAGGTGCTGGAGCGCATGTCGAGCCGGATCATCAACGAGGTGCCAGGCGTGAACCGGGTGGCCTTCGACGTGACGTCCAAGCCGCCCGGCACCATCGAGTGGGAGTAGGCGTCACCGCCGGCCTTGACCGCTCCGGAGCGCTCTGCGACAGTCGGTCGGTGGCTCCCGGCCCGGCACCGCTGACCACACCAGGCGGCACCGATGTGCTCACGGTGCTGCGCGCCCTGGCCGATCCCAAGCGGTTCCGGCTCCTGTGCGCCCTCCGGGAGAAGGAGCGCTGCGTGCGGGACCTGGTGGACGGCGAGGGCATGCCGCAGCCGCTGGTGAGCCACCACCTGCGGGTGCTGGTGGAGGCAGGCCTGGTGGGCAGCCGCCGGGCCGACGGCTTCACGCTCTACGCGGTGGACCCCGCCGGCATGGCCCGCGCCCGCCTGGCGGTGCTGGGCCTGCTGGACACCGACGTCCTGGCGCCGGCCGCCCTCCCCGGCGGTAACCAGGGCTGCTGCGCGCCGTAGCCGGTCTCGCTCACCCGGCGTCCGGTGGCGTCCGGCCGAGGAAGGCGGCCAGACGGTCGGCCGGCGGCGTCTCGGGGCCGACCGCGACCTCGGGTCCGAACACGGCCTCCGACCGGATCTGCTCGGGCGGCAGCCGACGAGCCACCTCGAGGGCGGCCTCGGCCAGCCCGGGTGGCAGGTCCCGCGGGAGGCCGGCGGCCTGGGCCAGGTCCCACCCGTGGCCCAGCACCTCCACCAGATGGATGTTCCAGAGGAGCTGCGCCGGCGCACCCGACGCCAGCGCGCCCTCCATGACACCCGGACGGCTCCATGCCTCAATGGCCTCGTCGGCCGAGCGCCGGTAGGCGGCGTCGGCGTCATTCCCCACGTTGTCCCGCGAGAACAGGGCCCGGTCCGGCTGCTCGCCCCTCGCCGAGGCGGCGAAGTACAGGTTCCCGCCCACGATGTGGTGCACCAGCCTGGCCACGGTCCAGTCGCCGCACGGAGTGGGCGCACCGAGGCGGTCCGCCGGCACGGCGCGCACGACGCCCCCGGTGTGCTCCAAGGCCTGCCGCAGCAGATCGGCCATGACCGCGACCCTACGCCTCACCAGCCCTCTGGTCGTGCTCCTGCCCGGCGTTGCCCGGATGCCGGGCGTCGCCGGGCGCCACCATGGCCCGCTTGCCCGTCCCCTCCACCAGGGCCCATCCCTCGTAGGTCTTGAGGTCGTGGTGGTGGTCGCACAGGTGGTCGGTGCACGACAGCAGGGTCACCTTGGTCCGGGACCAGTCCTCCCGGTGGTCGGCTTCGAGGCGCACGTGGGCGTTGCAGCCCAGCACCGCGCACTCGGGGTCGCGCCACTCCAGGCCGCTCGCCTGGAGGGCGCTCGGGCGCCGGCCCAGGTGGGCCACGGTGGCCACGTCCACCCCCTTGGTCACCACCGCGGCCAAGAAGGCGTCGCCGCTTTCGATCATGGCCCGCACCACCGAGACCGCGACGGGGCCCAGCCC
>JBQTJJ010000138.1:0-3117 GCA_052387235.1 Actinomycetota bacterium | reverse complement strand
CGGGCCCAGTGGTACTCGACCCAGGAGTGGTCGGCGCCGGCAGGTGCGGCGGCGAGGCCGGCGAGGGCGAGCCCGGCGACGAGGGGGGCGAGGAGGCGACGGTAGGTCGGCATCGGCGTGTCCTTTGTGATGGGGACAGTCGATCCGCCCCCCATGTTGTGTCAATCGGCAGCTCTACGCAGGTGGGGAGTCCGAACCGCCCGCGGTGATACGAGGTTCGCCTTCCGAATGGATAGCTGCTTCCAGTCGGGATTCCAAGGGGCCAGATGTCCATAGTGACAGGCGGGAGCGCCGGCGGTGACGCGGCCGCCCGCCGGCCGTGGCCTACCCTCGGCCGGTGCGCCGCACCTCCGGCTGTCCACGGGTGACGGCTCGCCCGCTCCCACCGGGGCTCCGGCTCCTCCCGGCCCTCCTGGCGCTGCTGCTCCTCGCCGGCTGCCGGGTGGACGTGTCGGTGGAGGTGGAGGCGGACATCGCCGGCGGGGGGGTCGTGCGGGCGACCGTGCGCCTCGACCGCGAGGCCGTCGAGCAGGTCCCGGACCTGGCCGAGCAGCTGCGCGCCGACGACCTGGCGGCGGCGGGATGGTCCGTGGACGGCCCGGCGCCGGCGGCCGCGGGCGGCATGGAGCTGCGGGTGTCGAAGCCGGTCAGGTCGGCGGCCGAGGCCACGAGGGCCCTGGGCGAGCTGGGACCACCGTTCCGGTCGCTGCGGCTCACCGCCGGCCGGGGTCTGTGGAGGACCAGGACGCAGCTGCGGGGCGCGGTGGACCTGTCGCAGGGTCTCGGGGTGTTCGGGGACGAGGTGCTGGAGCAGCGCCTGGGCGGCGGCGGCCTCGGCCTGGACCCTGCCGCCGTCGAACGGGACCTCGGGCGCCCGCCGGCCGAGGTGTTCGCCTTCGAGGTGGTCGGCGACCTCCCGGGGCGGGTCGACGCCAACACGGCCGCCCGCCGGAGCGGCGACGTGGTGTGGCCGGCAGCCCTCGGCTCCATCGTCGTCGTGGAGGCGACCTCGGACGCCTGGAACGTCCCCCGCCTGGCGCTGGCCGGCGTGGCCCTGCTGTCCGGCGCCGCCCTCGTCGTGGTGCTGGTCCGCCGCAGCCGCGCCGTGTCCTGGAGCTGAGCCCGGCGCCGGCGCGCCGGCCCGCGACCGTCACACCCCGTCCCTAGCCTGGCCCCCATGCCCCGAACCCGGCTGGTCCACCGCTGCACCGAGTGCGGCGCCGCCGCGGCCCGGTGGTCCGGCCGGTGCCCCACGTGCGGCGGGTGGAACACCCTGGTGGAGGAGGTGGAGGACGCCCGCCCCGGGCCGGCGGCCGGCGCCCTCCCCGCGGACCGCCCCGTCCTGGTGGCGGACGTGCAGATGGCCGACTGGGCCTGCCGCCCCACCGGGGTCGGCGAGCTGGACCGGGTGCTCGGGGGCGGGCTGGTGCCGGGGTCGGTCACCCTGGTGGGCGGCGAGCCCGGCATCGGCAAGTCCACCCTGCTGCTCCAGGCGCTGGCCGCCATGGCGGCCCGGGGCGGCCGGGGCCTGCTGGTGTCGGCCGAGGAGTCCAAGCAGCAGGTGCGGCTGCGGGCCGAGCGGCTGCAGGCCCTCGACGCCGGCCTGTGGCTCGTGGCCGAGACGTCGCTGCCCGGCCTCCTCGCGGCGGTCGGGGAGGTGAAGCCCGACGTCGTGGTGGTCGACTCCATCCAGACCGTGTTCGACCCCGAGATCGGGTCCACCCCGGGCTCGGTGACGCAGGTGCGCGAGTGCGCGGCCCGTCTGGTGGCCCTGGCCAAGCAGCGCGGGATCGCGGTGGTGCTGGTGGGCCACGTCACCAAGGACGGCGCCCTGGCCGGCCCCCGCGTGCTGGAGCACGTGGTGGACACGGTGCTCACCTTCGAAGGCGAGCGCCACCACTCGCTGCGCCTCCTGCGGGCCGTGAAGCACCGCTTCGGGCCCACCGGCGAGCTGGGGCTGTTCGAGATGGCCGGCGCCGGCCTGGTGGGCGTCCCCGATCCCGGGGCCCTGTTCCTCGGCGACCGCCGGCCCGGCGTCGCCGGCTCGGTGGTGGTCCCGGCCATGGAGGGCCACCGGCCGCTGCTGGTCGAGATCCAGGCCCTCGTGACCGACAGCGAGCTGGCCATGCCCCGGCGGTCGGCCCAGGGACTCGACCCCGGCCGCCTCGCCCTCGTCCTCGCCGTGCTCACCGAGCGGGCCCGCCTGGGCATGGGCAAGAGCGACGTGTACGCCTCGGCGGTGGGCGGCGTCCGGGTGGCGGAGCCGGCCGGCGACCTGGCCCTGGCCCTGGCGCTGGCGTCGGCCCGCACCAATCGGGCCCTCCCGCACGACCTGGTGGCGTGCGGCGAGGTGGGCCTGGCCGGCGAGCTGCGCCAGGTCGGGTCGGCCGATCGCCGCCTGGCCGAGGCGGCCCGGCTGGGCTTCCGCCGCGCCATCGTCCCGGCGTCGGCGCCGGCGTCGGCGGGCGGGCTCGAGGTCGTGCGCCTCCCCACCCTGGCCGGCGCCCTCGCACATCTGGGGATAACAGGGGGCCAGTCGAAGTAGGATTCTCTCGTGCTCAGCCGGCGCAGCACGGTGATGACCGAGGCGCTCGGCGCCGTTGCCCCGGGCCGGCCGTTGCGGGAGGGCCTCGACCGCATCCTCCAGGCCAACATGGGCGCCCTCATAGTGGTGGGCGACGGGCCCGAGGTCCTGGCCATCTGCTCGGGCGGCTTCCTCCTCGACGCCGAGTTCAGCCCCCAGCGCCTCTCGGAGCTGGCCAAGATGGACGGCGCCATCATCCTGGCCTCGGACGCCAGCCGCATCGCCCGGGCCAACGTCCACCTGGTGCCCAACCCCAACGTCCCGACCTCCGAGACCGGCACCCGCCACCGCACGGCCGAGCGGGTGGCCCGCTCCGTCGACGTCCCGGTCATCTCGGTGTCCGAGGACATGTCGATCATCGCCGTCTACCGCCAGGACCGCAAGCACCCGCTCGAGCCCGTTCCCCGCCTCGTCACCCGCGCCAACCAGGCCCTCCAGACGCTCGAGCGCTACAAGACCCGCCTCGACGCCGTGAGCGGCGCCCTGTCGGCCCTGGAGGTCGAGGACCTGGTCACGGTGCGCGACGTGGTCAC
>JBQTJJ010000137.1:0-1576 GCA_052387235.1 Actinomycetota bacterium | reverse complement strand
GATCTGCTCGTGCTCCTTCTGCTCGAGGGCCACCACCCGGCCGGCGTGGTCGAACACCATGAACCGCGTGCTGGTGGTCCCCTGGTCAATTGCGGCTGCGTACTTGGCCATCACTCTCCTCCGATTCGTCGGTTCGCTTCCCTTCGGTCTCCGTCGACCGTCGTCCGCCGCCGCCCCGGGCCAGGGTGGTGGCGGCGCAGTTGACGAGGAGGTAGCTGGACGTCGCCCCGGGATCCTGGTGGCCGGCGCTGCGCTCCCCCAGATAGCTGGCCCGACCCTTGCGGGCCACCATGGGGATGGTGTCCCGCACCCCCTTCCGGGCCGCCGTGGACGCGTCGTGCAGCGCCTGCTCCATGGAGGCCCCGCGCTCGACCGCGGAGCGAAACGCCTCGCTGGCGGGCACGAGCGCGTCCACCATCGTCTTGTCCCCGAGGACGGCCTTACCCCGGTCCTTCACGCCCTGGACACCCGCCTCGATGAGGAGTGCCATCCCGGCCGGGTCCACCTCGGATCGGCCGGCGCCGGCCGATCCCATGCGCATGAACAGGGTCCCGTAGAGGGGCCCGCTGGCGCCGCCGACGGTCGACACGAGGGTCATCCCGACCGCCTTGAGGAGGGCGCCGACGTCCGTCTCGTGTGCTATCAGGTCGAGCTTGGCCACGACGGCGCGCATCCCACGGTCCATGTTGACCCCGTGGTCGGCGTCCCCGATGGCCGAGTCGAGCGCGGTGAGGCGGTCCCGGTGCTCGGCCACGTCGGCCTGGAACGCCCGCAGCCACGAGGCCATGTCGGCGGCCGTCACCGGCAAGCTCAGCCCCCCCATCGCAGGCCCGGCGTCACCACAGGGGCGTCCCAGAGCCGCTTCAGCTCGTCGTCGAGGCGCAGCAGCGTGATGGAGCAGCCCGCCATCTCCAGCGACGTGATGTACGACCCCACCAGGCTGCGCCCGATGGTGATGCCGCGGTCGCCGAGGAAGCGGTGCAGGTCCCGGAACACGACGTACTGCTCGATGAGCGGCGTCCCTCCCATGCCGTTCACGAAGGCCAGCACCTCGTCACCCGCATTGAACGGCAGGTCGTCCACCACGGCGCCGGCCAGGATGGCCACGATCTCGGCCGCCGGCCGCAGCTGCATCCGCTCCCGGCCCGGCTCGCCGTGGATGCCGATGCCGATCTCCATCTCCTCCTCGCCGAGCTGGAAGGTCGGCGCACCGGCCGAAGGCGTCACGCACGAGGTCAGGGCCATGCCCATGCTGCGGCCCTGGACGTTCACGTGCCGGCAGAGCTCGGCCACCTCCTTCAGCGACATCCCCTCCTCGGCGGCGGCCCCGCACAGCTTCTCGGCCAGCACCGTGGCCCCCACGCCCCGCCGGCCGGCGGTGTAGAGGCTGTCCTTCACCGCCACGTCGTCGTCGACGACGACGGCCTCCACCTCGATGCCCTGCTCGCGTGCCAGCTCGGCCGCCATCTCGAAGTTCATGACGTCGCCGGTGTAGTTCTTCACGATGTGCAGGACGCCGGCCCCGCCGTCCACGGCGAGGGTGGCGGCGAGGATCTGGTCGGGCGTGGGCGACGTG
>JBQTJJ010000136.1:0-5990 GCA_052387235.1 Actinomycetota bacterium | reverse complement strand
GCCCAGGCCGCGGCGTTCTGGCGCATCGCCGGCGAAGACCTGCTGCCCAGGCCGGAGCCCCGCATCGCGCCCGGGTTCATGCTGGCCGGCAAGCTCGCCTACCTGGAGGCCAACACCCGGCCCACGGCCCGCTTCGAGCACCCCACGCCGCTGGGACTGCTCGTCATCGAGGCCACGTCCACCCTGTACGTGGACTGGGGCGACCGCACCGGCCTGGACGGTCCCCACGCCGGCCCGGGCGCACCCTGGCCCGACGGCACCATCACCCACTCGTGGAGCACGGCCGACCGCTACGACGTCCGGGTCGTCCAGCGCTGGTCGGCCACGTGGCGCCTTGGCGGCACGGCGCCGGCGCCGCTGGCCGGCCTGGCCACCGAGGGCACCATCGACGGCTTCGAGGTGCGCCAGCTCCAGGCCGTCCGCAACGTCTGACGATCTCGCCGCTTTCGAGTAAATAGCTCCCCAAAATGGGGAGCTATTTACTCGGGAGTGCTACGGGCGTCCGGGGTGCCGGCGGTCGCGGTGGTCCCAGCAGGCGCGGTGCCAGTGGCGGCGGAGGTCGGGCGCGTCGAGGGGCACCACGACCAGGTGGCCGAGGCCGGCGGGGATGGCCTGGTTGCAGCCGGGGCAGCGGTAGGCCTTGGTGGCCTGGTAGGGCTGGACGGGGCGCACCTCGACCGCGTCCGGGTCGTCGGTCCCGTGCATGGAGCGCAACCTAGAAGCAGAAGGGGCCGAGCCGGGCGTCGAAGAAGCCGCAGCGGTCGGGCTGGTCGGTGTGGGCGTAGAGGGCCCCGAGGGCGGCAGTGTCCCCGGCGTCGGGCATGTCGGCGCCGCCGGTGTGGAACATGACCGAGCCCGGCCGCCGGCTGTGGCGCAGCCCGAGCACGTGGCCCAGCTCGTGGGTGGCCACGACCCGCCGGCGCCCGGCGGTCATGCGGCAGTCCCCGCACACCACGACCTCGGAGCCGGCGAGGTGGGCCTGCGAGCGGTCGGCGCCGAGGTCGATGCGGGCCACCCCTTGGCGGGGGAGGGGCGAGCCGTCGTCGAGCACCCCGGCCGTCGCGGTGCACCAGGCGATGCGCCGGCCGCCGGCGTCGCACGCCCCGTCGGCCGTGGTCCATGTTAGCCGGAGACCGGTCGCACCGGCGGCCGCGTTCCAGGCCGCCACCGCGTGGCGGGTGGCCTCGTGCCACGCCGGGTCGCCGGTCCGGTCGACCAGCACGAGGGCGCGGTCCGGGCTGGCCCAGTGCGGCGACTGGTCCAGGCGGGAGACGGCCGAGGCCACGCTGTGGTCGAGCGCCAGCGCCAGCGCGGTCGTGAGGACCAGGCCGTTGCAGAGGCGGAGCAGGCGGACGAGGCGGAAAGAGCGGAGTCTCGGATGCATCGGGCGTAGGTGTTGTCCCCCCGTCGTGGCGGACGGAACACCTCCCGCCCGGCTGACGGTGGGAAAACGCCGCCGGCGGAGGGATCGGTTCCCGCCCCTTCCCACCGTCACACCCGCCCGGTAGGCTCGGCCCTGCGCTCGAGTGGCCCGCGCACCCCGGCCCTCCTCCACCCCGTGTGTCCGAGGAGCCGCCGTGATCGCCACCGTCCCGTCCGCCACCCTGCTCGGGGTCGACGGCCGCCCCGTCACGGTGGAGGTGCACGTCTCCAACGGGCTCCCCGGGTTCACCGTGGTGGGCCTGCCCGACGCGGCCTGCCGGGAGTCGCGGGACCGGGTGCGGGCCGCGCTGCTGTCGAGCAGCCTGCCGTGGCCGCTGAAGCGGGTCACGGTCAACCTGGCGCCCACCGGCGAGCGCAAGGGCGGGCCCGGGCTCGACCTCCCGATCGCCATCGCCCTGCTGGTTGCGGCGGGCGAGCTCGGGCCGGAGGCGGTGGGCAGGACGGCGTTCGTGGGCGAGCTGGGCCTCGACGGCTCGCTCCGGCGGGTGGCGGGGATGGTGCCGATGGTCGACGCCATCGCCAGCCTGGCCGTGGTGGTGCCCACGGCGTGCATCCCGGAGGCGGCGCTGGTGGGGCGCCACCGGGTGCGGGGGGCGTCCACGCTGCGGGCCGTGGTGGACGCCCTCCGGGGCGACGGCCCCTGGGACGACGCGCCGGAGGCCCCGCCCCCGTCCCCGGCGCCGAGCGAGGCCGACCTCACCGACGTGCGGGGCCAGCGCCAGGCCCGCTGGGCGCTCGAGGTGGCGGCTGCCGGCGGCCACCACCTGCTCCTCAGCGGCCCGCCCGGCGCCGGCAAGACGCTGCTGGCCCGGCGGCTGGTGGGGCTCCTCCCCGACCTCACGACCGAGGAGGCGCTCGAGACGACCCGGGTGCACTCGGCCGCCGGCGTGGAGCTGCCGCCGGGCGGGCTGGTCCTGCGCCCGCCCCTGCGGGCGCCGCATCACGGGGCCTCGCCCGTGTCCCTCGTCGGCGGCGGGTCGGCCTGGCTCCGGCCGGGCGAGATCAGCCTGGCCCACAACGGCGTGCTCTTCCTCGACGAGATGGGGGAGTTCCCTGTCACCGTGCTCGACGCGCTCCGCCAGCCCATCGAGGAGGGCGTGGTGCGGGTGTGCCGGGCCCGGGCCAGCGTCACCCTTCCCGCCCGGTTCCTGCTGGTGGGCGCCATGAACCCGTGCCCGTGCGGGCAGGGCGGGCCACCGGGGTCGTGCCGGTGCTCGGACGCGGCCCGGGCCCGCTACGCGCGCCGCCTCTCGGGCCCGCTGCTGGACAGGTTCGACCTGCGGGTGCCGGTCCACCGACCCGATGTGGCCGAGCTGCTCGGCGGCCCCACCGGGGAGCCGAGCGCCACCGTGGCCGAGCGGGTGGCCCGGGCGCGTGCCGTCGCTGCCACCCGGGGCGTGCGGGCCAACGCCGAGCTGCCGGCCGGGCAGCTGGACCGGTACGCCCCGGTCACCGACGGCGGCTGGCGGGTGCTCGAGTGGCGCCTGCGGGCCGGGACCCTGAGCGCCCGGGGCCTGCACCGGGTGCGCCGCGTGGCCCGCACCGTCGCCGACCTCGACGGCGCACCGCCGGTGGTCGCCGAGGAGCACGTGTGCGCCGCCCTCGGCCTGCGCACCGAGGCGGCCGGGTTGGAGGCCGTGTCGTGACGCCGGAGTGGGCCTACGCAGCGGCGCTGGCCGGCCTGCCCTACATGGCCTGGGACCGGCTGGCCGGGCTGCTGGCGGGCCGGAGGCCCAGCGCGGCGTGGCAGCGGGTGGCCGAGGGCGGGTGCGGCGAGCACCTGTCCCGGGCCGCGGCCACGGTCTCGGTCGCCGGGGTCGCGGCCGCCCACGAGGGGGCCGGCGTCGAGGTCCTGCTCCTCGGCTCGCCCGAGTACCCGGCCGGCCTGGGCTCGGACCACGAGGCGGCACCGGTGCTGTTCCGCCTGGGCCCGGGCCCGGCCGAGGGCCGGCCCCGGGTCGGGATCGTGGGGACCCGCCGGGCCACGGGCTACGGCCGGGACGTGGCCCGCCAGCTGGGCCGGGAGCTCACCGAGGCCGGGGTGGGCGTGGTCTCGGGCCTGGCCCTCGGGATCGACGGCGCCGCCCACGAGGGGGCGGTGGCGGCCCTGGACGGCCGGCGGGGTCCCGGCCACCACGGCGCGGCTCCGGTGGGCATCGTGGGCAGCGGCCTCGACGTCGTCTACCCCCGCCGCCACGCCAGGCTCTGGAGGGACGTGGGGGGCGTGGGCACTCTCCTGTCCGAGGCGCCACTCGGGGCCCGGCCGGAGCCGTGGCGGTTCCCGGCCCGCAACCGGCTCATCGCGTCCCTGGTCGACGTGCTCGTCGTGGTCGAGTCGCACGCGGTCGGCGGCTCCATGCACACGGTCCGGGCCGCGGCCGACCGGGGGGTCACGGTCATGGCCGTGCCGGGACCGGTCCGCAGCCCGGCATCGGCCGGTACCAACCAGCTGCTGAGCGAGGGCTGCCCGCCGGCCTGCGACACCGACGACATCCTGGTGGCCCTCGATCTCGAGACGGCGGGCCGCCCCCACCGGCCGGATCCACGGCCCGCCCCGTCGGGCCAGGACGCGGTGGTGCTGGAGCTGCTGGGCTGGGACCCGAGGAGCCTGGACCAGGTCCTGGCCGCCACCGACCTGCCGCCGGTGCGGGTCGCCACCGCCCTCGCCCGCCTGGAGGAGCAAGGGTGGGCCCGGAGCCGCAGCGGGTGGTGGGAGCGGGCGGAGCCGAGGTGACGATGACCCCCGAACCCGCCGTGTCCGCCTCCCGGGAGGGGGGCGCCTACACTTCTGCGGGCCTGCGGGCCCCGGGATTGGCGTGGAGAACGAAGACCCAAGAGTGCTCGAGCAGTTGTGGAAGGAATACAAGGCCACCTCCTCCCAGCGCGCCCGTGACCGGCTCATCGTCCACTACTCGCCGCTGGTCAAGTACGTGGCCGGAAGGGTGTCGGTCGGCCTCCCGCAGAACATCGAGCACGCCGACCTGGTCAGCTACGGCATCTTCGGGCTCATCGACGCCATCGAGAAGTTCGACATCGAGCGCAAGATCAAGTTCGAGACCTACGCCATCGCCCGCATCAAGGGCGCCATCATCGACGAGCTGCGGGCCATCGACTGGGTGCCCCGGTCGGTGCGGGCCAAGGCCCGCAGCGTCGAGAAGGCGTACAGCATCCTCGAGGCCAAGCTCCTCCGCACGCCCACCGACGCCGAGGTGGCGGCCGAGCTCGGCATGTCGGAGGGCGAGCTGCACAACCTGTTCACCCAGATCTCGTTCGTCGGGATCGTGGCCCTCGACGAGGTGCTGTCGGTGGGGGGCGAGCGGGGCGAGAGCGCCACCCTGGGGGACACGATCGCCGACAAGGGCCAGGGCCCGGTGGCCGCCTTCGAGGTCGAGGAGATGAAGCAGATCCTCGCCGCCACCATCAACCGGCTGGGCGACCGGGAGAAGATGGTCCTCACGCTGTACTACTACGAGGGTCTCACGCTGGCCGAGATCGGCGACGTCCTGGGCGTCACCGAGAGCCGGGTGTGCCAGATCCACACCAAGTCGGTGCTCCAGCTGCGGGCCCGCCTGGCGCCCGAGCGCGAAGCCTCCTGATTCCCGGCCCGCCCGGCGGGCCGACCTGAACTCCGGCGCCGGCGCCGGTCCCCGTGGGCCCCTCGCCCGCCGGCCCTCCTTCCCCCTGTACCGTCACCTCGTTCGAGGGGGAAGCGCATGCCCCGCGCCGCCACCGCGGCACCGGCGCTGGCCGCCGCCGTCGCTGCCATCGCCGTCGTCAGCGTCCTGGCCACCACCGTCAGGCCCGCCCTCGCCGCCCCGCCCGAGGCGGTCGCCTACCGGCCGCCCGTCGACGCCCCCGTGGTGGACGGCTTCCGCCCGCCGGCGTCCCGGTACGGCGCCGGCAACCGCGGCGTGGACTACGCCACCGCCCCCGGCGCCCCGGTCCTGGCCGCCGCCCCCGGCCGGGTGGCCTTCGCCGGCCGGGTGGGCGCCGGCCTCCACGCCGTCGTCCTGCACGACGACGGTGTGCGGACCAGCTACTCCTTCCTCGCCTCCGTTGCGGCACGGCGGGGCCAGCGGGTCGAGGGCGGCGCCGTGCTCGGCACCACCGGGCCGTCGCTCCACTTCGGGGCCCGGGCCGGCGACGCCTACCTCGACCCGCTCGTCCTGCTGGGGGGTGCGGGCCCGGTGGAGGTGCGTCTCGTCCCCGACGACGGAAGGGCTCTCGGCACTGAGGCCGAGGAGCGCCGTGCACTCCGGCGGCTTCTGGTGTCGGTCTCGGGGACCGTCGCCGGCGTGGGCGGCACCGCCATCTCGTGGGCCCGGGGTGCCACCGGCGCGGCCGCCGCCGCCGTCCCCACGCCGGGCCAGGTCGGGAGCTGGCTGTCGGCGGCAGGCGCCACCGCCACGCCCTCGTGGCTGCGGGCCGCCCTCACCATCCGGGAGGCCTGGGCCGCCCAGGCCGGGTGCACGCCGGCCGGCGTGGCGCCGGCGCCGAGGGCGGGGCGCCGCCGGCTGCTGCTGGTGGCCGGCCTGGGGTCCACGTCG
>JBQTJJ010000135.1:0-2679 GCA_052387235.1 Actinomycetota bacterium | reverse complement strand
TCCACGCCCTGCGCCGCAACGTCAACCTCACCGTGCTGCTGTTCAACAACCAGATCTACGGGCTCACCAAGGGCCAGTACTCGCCCACCAGCGAGCTGGGCAAGGTCACCAAGTCCACGCCCTTCGGCTCGGTGGACCACCCCTTCAACCCGGTGAGCCTGGCCCTGGGCGCCGAGGCCACCTTCGTGGCCCGCACCCACGATCTCGACCGCAAGCACATGATGGAGGTCTTCCGCCGGGCCCACGACCACCGGGGCGCCGCCTTCGTCGAGATCTACCAGAACTGCAACGTGTTCAACGACGGCGCTTTCGACCAGATCACGGCCAGGGAGTCCCGGGCCCGCATGCTGATCCCGCTGGTGCACGGCCGGCCGGTCCGGTTCGGCGCCGACGACGAGCTGGGCGTCTCGGTGGACGCCCAGGGCCGGGCCCGCATCGTCGAGGTGGCCGAGGTGGGGGAGGAGGCCATCCTCGTGCACGACGAGGCCCGGGACGAGCCGGGGCTCGCCTTCCTCCTGTCCCGCCTGGCCCGGGGCCCGTTCGAGCCCACGCCCATCGGCGTGTTCCGGGCCGTGCAGCGTCCCGACTACGGGGCCCTGGTGGAGCAGCAGATGGCGGACGCCGGCGCCCGCCAGGGCCCGGGCGACCTTGCCTCCCTGCTGGCCAGCGGCACCACCTGGACCGTCTGACGCCCGCGCGCCACCGCTTCCGGTAGCCGGAACGACATGGTTTCCGTGTCGGTCCGGCTACCAGAAGGCTCAGGCCGGCGGGCCCGCGCCCGAGGCGACCACGACGTCGAGGGCGAGGGTGAGGCAGCGGCAGGCGCCGCCGGCCTTGAGGAACTCGCCCATGTCGAGCTCCACCACGTCGAACCCCCACCGCTCGAGCTGGCGGCCCACCCGGGGGGGGCACGACGGCATGTGGACGGTGGTGCCCACGACCACCGAGTTGGCGCAGAACGCGGTGGCCTCGTCCTCCTCCAGCACCAGCGGCTCGGGCACGAGGCGCTCCATCACGGCCCGGCCGTAGCGGTCCCACCCGCTGGGCGCCACGATGGCCCGCCGCCCGTCCAGGGGGCAGAAGGTCAGGTCCAGGTGGTACAGCCGGGGGTCCACCAGCTCGATCGACCGCACCGGGGCGCCGGTGAGGACCGAGAGCGGGGCGTGGGAGGCGGCGTCGGAGCGGCTGTGGTACCCGGACACCAGGACGCCGGCGAAGGGCAGGGCGTCGCCCGCCCCCTCGTGGGACACGCCGGCCGGCAGGGCCTCCACCCGGTAGCCCCGGTCGGTGAACCAGGCCACGTCGTGGGGGACCTCGGCCTGGCGCTCGGGGTGGCGGAACCGGGACGGGATGAAGGTGGTGCCGTCGACCACGCCGGCGTTGGCCGTGAACACCAGGTCGGGCAGGCCGGGCACCGGGTCGAGGGTCTCGATCTCGGCGCCGGCCGCCCGCAGCGAGGCCACCAGCGCGCCCCACTGCTCCCTGGCCAGGTCGGCGTCGACGCGCACCTCGACCCGCATCCAGGCGTTGATCTCGTACAGGACGTCGAAGTGCTCGGGCGGGCACATCAGGTACCGCCACCCCCACGGAAGGGTCACGGTGGCGCCCTCAGGATCCGGCCGGGCCGCACAGGGCGTCGCACAGCCCGTGCACGAACAGGCCCACGTCGGTGACGATGCCCAGGGCCTGGTGGCTGCCGCGGTCGGCCAGCTTGGTGACCACGGCCTGGTTGATGTCGACGCAGAACGTCTCCACGCCGGCGGCCAGGCAGTTGCCGGTGGCGATGGCGTGGAGGGTGGACGCCAGCATCAGGGCCACGCCCACGCCCGGCAGCAGGTACCGCATGGCGTCGGCCGCCTCCACCACGTCGCGGTAGACGTCGGGCAGGGGCCCGTCGTCGCGGATCGAGCCGGCCAGGACGAAGGGGACGCCGGCCCGCACGCACTCGTACATGACCCCGCCGTCCACGTAGCCGGCCTCGACGGCGGCGGCGATGGAGCCGTACCGGCGCACCTCGTTGATGACGCGGAGGTGGTTGGCGTGGCCTCCCTCGGCCGAGGTGCCGGCCTGGACCGAGACGCCGAGGGAGGTGCCCATGACGTTCGACTCGATGTCGTGGGCGGCGAAGCCGTTCCCGGCGAAGATCAGGTCGATCCACCCCTCCCGCACCAGGCGGGCCACGTCGGGGCCGGCGCCGGTGTGCACGACCGCCGGGCCGCACACGGCCAGGACCTTCCGGCCCCCCTCCCGGTGCAGCCGGAGCCGGGCCGCCACGTCGGCGACCAGCAGGCCCTTGGGCTTCTCCGACGACACCTCCGAGCTCATGAACTCGAACGGGTTGGCGCCCCGCGGCCGCGACGGCGGGGTGACCCGGATGCCCTCGTTGCCGACCACCACCCGGTCGCCGACGCGGACCCGGTGCATGGGCACGGTGCGGGCCCGCCCGCCCTCGTCCAGCACCAGCCCGCAGTCCATCTCCGGGTTGGCGACGTCCACCCAGCGGCCGTCCACCCGCACCGCGGTGGGCAGGTTGGTGGTGGAGTAGAAGCCGACCGGCAGGACGCCGTCGCGGTCGGCCACGGTGAGCTCGGCGTCGGTGGGCGTCACCCGGTTGGCGCCGTGCTCCTGCAGCTCCACCAGCAGGGCGCCGAGGGTGTCCTCGTCGCCCG
This sequence comes from Actinomycetota bacterium, assembly GCA_052387235.1. GTDB lineage: Bacteria > Actinomycetota > Acidimicrobiia > Acidimicrobiales > JBQTJJ01. The sequence goes on along the minus strand of JBQTJJ010000135.1, from coordinate 10 downwards.
CCTCCACCTC
>JBQTJJ010000134.1:0-22384 GCA_052387235.1 Actinomycetota bacterium | reverse complement strand
TGGTGGTGGTGACGGCCACCGAGACCCACCGCCGCCGGCTCCAGCAGGCCCTCGACACCCTGGCCCAGGTGGGCGCCCCGCTGTCCGGCCTGGTGCTGAACGCGGCCCGCCAGGAGGCCGGCTACGGGTACTCCTACCGCTACGGCTACACCTACGGGTCGACCACCGACCCCAAGCGGGGCCGCAAGAGCGAGCAGCCGGCGCAGCCGTCGTAGAGCCGGCGCGGCCGCCCGGGGTGCTCCCCGGCGTCTGCCCTGACCGCCGGGTCGTGGTCTCCCGGCTCAGCGCCTCAGCGGTCGTCGAGGCCGAGGTGGGTCCGCAGCCGGTCCACATCGAAGGCGCCGGACCCGCCGTCCATCTCGGCCAGGAGGGTGAGCAGGTCGGCGCGGGCGGCCGGATCGGCCGCCGCCTGGCGCGGGGTGCGGCCGTCGAGGGCGGGGACCGGCTCGTCCACCCACCGCTGCTGGTAGGCCTCCATCAGCTCGGCCAGCGCCGCGTCCAGGTCGTGGTCGTCCAGGTCCTCGTCGTCCTCGTCCAGGTCCTCGTCGTCGAGGTCCTCGTCGTCGAAGCCGTCCTCGTCCTCGTCGCCGTCGAACTCGTCGAGCAGCCCCTCCAGCAGCTCCTCTTCCTCGTGCAGCGCCTGGGCCCGGGCGAGCGGCACCCTGGTGTCGTCGAGCACCTCCACCGCCGGCCCCAGCCCGGCCAGCATGGCCAGCGCCTCGTCCCGGCGGCGGAGCGAGTTGGTCTCGACCCGCAGCTCGGCCCCGTCGAGGGTGAAGGTGGCGGTGACCGCGTCGGACATGTTCGGCGTGTCGGCGGTGGAGCGCCACACCTGCTCCTCGCCGTCCCGCCGGAGTGCCTCGTCGAGGCGCCCGGCCAGCCCGGCGGGGTCGCCCACCTTGCAGGTGGTGGTGCACAGCACGGTGGGGTCACCCGACGTGTTGCGGATACGGGTCCGGCGAGGCTCGGGCACCAGGGCCCGCAGCCGGTCGGTGACCGGGGTCCCCGGCGCCAGCGCCGGCAGCACCCGTGCCCGGTCGGCCAGGGTGAGCAGGCGCGCCACCCCGGTGCTCCACCAACGGTCCTCCACCGGCACCAGCCGTGCCCACACGAGCCGGTCGACGGGGACGTCGTCCAGATCGTCGGCGCTCTCCACGGTGCGCCGCTCCCCGGTGCGGAGGTCCTCGAGGACGGCCCGCCCGTCGCCGTCGACGCTGCACAGCCGGAACAGCGAGCCCACGTGGCCCGTCGACCAGCGCTCGGCCCACTCCCGCTCCACGTCGGGCAGCAGCCGGCCCCGGGCCGCGAGGAAGCGGTCCAGCCAGCCGGCGTCGAACGTCAACAGCTCGGTGGCGAGCACCTGGACGGTCGGGTCGTGCCCGCCGGTGCGGACCAGCTCGTCCAGGTCCTCGGGGGGCGCCGCCTCCGCCACGTACCGCAGCGCCTTGTCGACCAGCCACGACACCCGGTCGCCCTCGGCCAGCGTGGGCCGGCCCAGGTGGCACTGCTTGTACTTGCGGCCCGAGCCGCACGGGCACGGGTCGTTGCGGCCGGCCGACGGCGTGGAGGCGGCGGCCCACCGGCGGAGCCCGGCCAGCTCCGGGTCGTGGTGCCCGCGGACTTGTTGCAGGAGGTTGACCGCCTCCCGGGCCCGGCCCCGGTCGCCCTCGTACCACGCCTTCTCCGCCAGCAGGGGCCCGAAGCCGGGGTGGGCGGGCAGCGCCGTGGCCAGGCCCCGCTCCGCCTCCTCCGTGTCGCCGACCAGCCCGGCCGCCCGCACCCCCAGCCAGGCCCCGATGGCGCCGCCGAGGGCGGTGCAGAAGGCCGACAGGTCCCCGGGGCCGGCGCCCCGCCGGCGCAGCTCCTCGGCCAGGGGTTCGGCCACCGGCCAGAGCCGGGCCAGGCGCTCGGCCAGGGCGCGAGGGGGTGCGGCGCCGGCGTCGTCCCTCCATGCCTCGAACGCCTTCACGGCGTCGAGGAGCGCCTTCCTCTCCCGGTCGTCCAGGTCGTGGCGGGCGATGGTGCCGATCAGCTGGCCGACCTGCTCGTAGCGCTCCCAGGCGCCGGGCCGGGCCACCAGGTCGCCGTCGACCTCGAACCCGGCCGCCTGCGCCAGCTCCCCGAAGGGCCGGCGGGGGACGGTGAGCCACTGGCTGTGGGCGACGGCCACCAGCAGCTGCAGCTCGCCCGACGGGAGCGGCATCCCGTCGCCCTCGGTGAGGAGGTCGACGGCTGCGGCCAGACCTTCAGCGAATCCGGAGGGAGCCTCGGACAGCTCGTCGTCGGCCACCGCCTCGATCGACAGGAACCCGCCGGCCGGGCGCACCGCCACCAGCTGCCCGGCCTCGAAGCGCTCCAGCCAGCCGGGCGGGCCCTCCAGGCGCCCGCTCCGGCGCATGCCGCCCTCGCGGCCGGTGCGGGCCCGGACCTCGTGCAGGTGGAGGGGCCAGCCGTCCGGGGCGTGGAGGCCGCCGTCGACCTCGGCCAGCAGGTCCAGAGCGCCCAGGTCGGCCGCCAGGGCCAGCCGGGCTCCGGCCACCTCCTCGGCCGAGAGACGGTGGGTCAGGACGAGGCCGCTCGACACCAGTGCCACGTCGACGATGCGGTCGGCGGGCAGTGCCAGCAGGGCCGAGCTCGGCTCGTGGGTGACGGCCTCGACCAGCCGGTCGACCTGGTCGGGGCCGATGGAGGCCGCCTCCATCCGCTCCCACAGCGCCTCGACCACCGCCCGGCGCTCGCACACGCCCCCGGCCTGCGCCACCACGTGCCGGGCGAAGGCCCCGATGACCGACAGGATCTCCACGGCCGGGACGGTAGCCGCCTGGTGCGGTCGGGGGTCGGTCGTCGCCGATTTTCTGCTCATGCGCTTGACGGGCGAACACCTGTTCGTGTAGGGTGGCGGTACGCCTCGAGGCGCCGGCGGCACGGCCCTCCTCTCGCAATCGATGCTTACGGAGGGGAGGTGCGCGGTGTCCACCCCAGTGCTGGAGCTGTCCACGTCGTTGCGGGCCGAGCTTTCCCGCTTCGAGCCCGACCTCATGTCGGGGGAGGACTGCCGAAAGCTGGCCGAGGACCTGGCCCGCACCGAGAAGGCGTGTGCCGCGGCGCGGGCCCGGGCCGCCGCCCGGGTGTCGGACTGCGGCACCTTCCGCACCGCCGGCTTCGGCGACGCGGCCGAGTGGCTCTCGCGCACGACGGGCACCTCGCGCGGTGAGGCGGCCGCCCAGCTGAAGACGGTGAGCGCCCTGGGGAGCTGTCCGCACACGGCGGCGGCGGCGCTGGCAGGCGAGCTGTCGCTGGCCCAGGCCGGCGAGATCGCCCGCACCGAGGCCGAGTGCCCTGGCGCCGAGTCCGACCTGGTGGTCCTGGCCCGGGGCTCGGGCCTGGCCGCCCTGCGGGACGAGGGCCGCAAGCGCCGCCTGGGCGCCATCCCGGCCGAGGAGCTTGCCGCCCGCCAGCGCAAGGCCCGCACCTTCCGCCACTGGCGGGACGAGCTGGGCATGGTGCGGTTCTCGGGGGCGCTGGAGCCGGTGGTGGGCGTGCCCATCGTGCACCGCATCGACGCCGAGTGCGACCGCATCCGCCGCGCCGCCCGCCGGGAGGGAAGCGTCGAGCCGAGGGAGGCGTTCGCGGCCGACGCGTTCGCCAAGCTGCTCTCGGGTCAGGGAACGCCCTCCGCCCGCCGGGCCGACGTGGTGTTCGTGTGCGACCTCAGGGCGTACCGCCGCGGCCATGCCGAGGAGGGCGAGCAGTGCCACGTCATCGGCGGGGGCCCGGTGCCGGTGTCGGCGGTGCGAGACGCCATCGACGACGCCTTCGTCAAGGCCGTCACCCACGACGGGGTGCGCATCGACACGGTGGTCCACTACGGGCGCCACATCGGCGCCGCGCTGCGCACCGCCTTGGACCTCGGCCACGCCCCCGACTTCGAGGGGGCGGTGTGCGCCACACCCGGGTGCGGGTGGCGCTGGGGCCTGGAGTGGGACCACGTCGACCCGGTGGCCAACGGAGGGCCCACGTCGTTCGCGAACCTCGAGGGACTGTGCCCGCCCTGCCACCGGGCCAAGACCGAGGCCGACCGCCGGGCCGGCCTGCTCGGCAACCGCGGACGCGTGGGCGAGGAGGAGCCGGCGAGCTGGGACGAGGAGTGGGACGAGGAATGGGATCCCGGATGGGGCGAGGCGTCATGACCCGGGCGGCGCGAGCCGTTGCCCGCGGGTGGTGGGGGAGGGAACATGGTGATCGATGAGGGATCGCGGCACCGCTTGTACCGTCACCTCGAGGAGGTGCTCGGGTCGGATGACGCCGAGACGTTGATGGGGTACCTGCCGCCGACGGGGTGGGCCGATGTGGCCACCAAGCGCGACCTCGACCAGCTGGGCCAGGTCATCCGGGCCGAGATGGCATCGCTGGAGAGCCGCCTGGAGACCCGCATCGAGTCCGGGCTGGCGCGGGCGTCGCTCGAGACCCGGGCGAGCCTGCGCACGCTGTTCCTCGGCCTGGCCGGGCTGCAGATGACGGGCGCCGCCCTGGCCGTGGCCGTCGCTCGGGCCGGCTGACGCTCCCGCCGGCCGGCGCTCGGGCTCGGCCGGGTCTCGGGGTGGCTCGGGGCATGGAGCGCCTTCGCCCGCCGCTCGCTTTGCCCGGCCCGCTCGGCGACGCCGCCTCAACCATGGGCCGGGACGGTTGCGTAGTGTTCCGCTGGTAGGCCGTTCGGGTAGGACCGGGGAAGCAGTCAGGCCGAGCGCCGAGCAGGAGGGGATATGACCGAGGGTCACGAGCAGCACTCGGAGTGGGAGCGCCACGAGCACGAGGCGGTGGTGCACGCGCACCGCCACTACCACGTGACGCACAACCACAACCGGATCGCCGGCGGTTTCGACCACCTCAGCTCCGAGCACGAGCACGAGCACGACCACGCCGCGGTGACCCACTCCCACTACCCGCACGAGAACTTCGAGCACGAGCACCTGGGCGAGGCGCACGACCACGATCACGCCATGCCGGTGAAGAGGTCGGAGGGGGCCAGGGCGGCGCCGGCCAGGAAGGCGCCGGCCAGGAGGACGGGGGCCGCGGCCGGCAACGGCGGCGAGGCGGCCCCGGGCGGCACGGCGCCGGCCGGGAAGGCGGCCACGAAGCGGGCGCCCAGGGCGGCGTCGTAGGGGAACGGCGACTCGGGCGGCGGCGCCGGCGGCGGACCCGAGCCGGGCGCCGTCGAGGCGGCCGGGAGGGCCCATCGGGGCCAGCGCCCCCTCCCCGGGCCGCCGGCGCCGCTCCCGCCTGCCGGAGAGTGGTGTTGGCACTCGGTAGAATCGAGTGCCAGGCGCCCGCCAGGGTGGGCCGGGGAAGTGGAGATGCTGGACGAACGCAAGGCGGCCATCCTCCGTGCGGTGGTGGAGGAGTACATCGAGACGGCCCAGCCCGTCGGGTCGGGCCACGTGGCCAAGGCCGCCCAGATGGCGGTCTCGTCGGCCACGGTCCGCAACGAGATGGCCGTCCTCGAGCACGAGGGCTACCTGGTCCAGCCCCACACCAGCGCCGGCCGCATCCCCACCGACAAGGGCTACCGCTTCTTCGTCGACCAGCTCACCGGCCCCGGCACCTTGGAGGCCGACCAGAGCCAGCGGGTGCGGGACTTCTTCGACACGGCCCACGGCGAGCTGGAGCGGATGCTCCTCGACACCAGCCGCCTGCTCTCCAGCCTCACCGACTACGCCGCCGTGGTGGTGGGCCCGCCCCACGAGGGCTCCGTGATCCGCTCCGCCCACCTGGTGGGGCTGGCGCCCCGGGTCGCCCTGGTGGTGGTGGTGCTGGCCAACGGGGTGGTGGAGAAGCGCACCCTGGAGCTGCCCGCGGGCTTCGACGAGGCCCGCCTGGCCGCCGCCGGCGCCCGCCTGGCCGCCCACCTCACCGGGTACGCCCTCGGGACGCGGGGCGCGGCCGATGCGACCGGCGACGCCGACACCGACGCCGTGGTCGCCGCCGCCGTGCGGTCGCTCGAGGGCGACCACGACGAGGAGCCGGACCAGGTGTTCGTGGGCGGCGTGTCGCGGATGGCCGGCGCCTTCGACGCGGTGGAGACGGTGCGGGCCGTGCTCGGCACCCTGGAGCAGCAGTTCGTGGTGGTGAGCCTGGTGCGCGACGTGCTCAACCGGGGCCTGTCGGTGGCCATCGGCTCCGAGCACGGCCTCGAGCCCCTCGCCACCTGCGCCATCGTCGTGTCGCCCTACCAGGTGGAGGGCCGGCCCGCCGGCACCGTCGGCGTCCTCGGCCCCACCCGCATGAACTACCCCCAGGCCCTCGCCGCCGTGGCCCTGGTGAGCCAGCGCCTGGGCGAGCGCCTCACCGAGGGCTAGGACGTGGCCACCGACTTCTACGAGCTGCTCGGCGTCGCCCGCACGGCCACGCCCGACGAGATGAAGCGCGCCTACCGCAAGCTGGCCCGGGAGCTGCACCCGGACAGCAAACCGGGCGACAAGGCGGCGGAGGAGCGCTTCAAGCAGATCACCATCGCCTACGAGACGCTGCGCGACCCCGAGCGCCGGCGCCGCTACGACATGTTCGGGCCGGACGGCGTGAAGGGCACCGGCGCCGGCGGGGGCGACCCGTTCGCCGGCGCCGGCTTCAGCGGCCTGGGCGACCTGTTCGACGCCTTCTTCGGCCAGGCCGGCGGCCAGGCCGGCTTCGGCGGGGCCCGGGGCGGCCGGCGCGCCGGCCCTGTCCAGGGCCCCGACGCCGAGCTCACCGTCGCCCTCGAGTTCGAGGAGGCCGTGTTCGGCACCGACAAGGAGGTCACGGCCCGCACCGCCGTGCCCTGCGACACGTGCGAGGCCACCGGCGCCGAGCCCGGCACCTCGGCCACCACCTGCGCCCAGTGCGCCGGCACGGGCGAGACCCGCACCGTGCGCCAGTCGCTGCTCGGTCAGATGGTCACCAGCCGCCCCTGCCCCCGCTGCGGCGGGTCGGGCGAGCACATCGCCTCCACCTGCGCCGCCTGCCGGGGCGAGGGCCGGGTGGTGGAGGAGCGCACCCTGCGGGTCGAGGTGCCGCCCGGCGTCGACCACGGCAACACCCTGCGCCTGTCCGGGCGGGGCCCGGCGGGCCCGCGGGGCGGCCCGGCCGGCGACCTCTACGTCCACCTCGACGTGCGGCCCGACCCCCGCTTCGAGCGCAAGGGCAACGACCTGGTCCACGAGCTGCACGTCTCGGTGACCCAGGCCGCCCTGGGCGCCCACCCCCTGGTGCAGACCCTGGAGGGGGAGGAGGAGCTGGCCATCCCGCCCGGCATCCAGAGCGGCAAGGTGCTGCGGCTGCGGGGCCGGGGCGTGCCCGACGTCCACCGCCGGGGCCGGGGCGACCTGCTGGTGCACGTGGTGGTCGACACCCCCACGCCGGTCTCCCCGGCCGAGGAGCGGCTCCTGCGGGAGCTGGCCGCGGTGCGGGGCGAGGTCGTCGACCCGCCCGACAGCGGGCTGTTCTCCAAGATCCGCGGCGCCTTCAAGTAGCCGGTGGCGCCCGCCCGGTCGCTGCCCCGGGCCGCGGCCCACGCCTTCGTGGCCGACGTGGCCGCCCCCGTCCTGGCCGACGACGACCACCGCCACCTGGAGCGGGTCCTGCGGCTGCGCCCGGGCCAGGCCGTGACCGTGAGCGACGGGGCCGGGCGCTGGCGCCTGTGCTCGTGGCGGGCCGGCGGCGGGCTGGAGCCGGAGGGGCCCGAGGAGGTGGCGCCGGCGCCGTCACCGCCCGTGACGGTGGCCTTCGCCCTCACCAAGGGGGAGCGGCCCGAGTGGGTGGTCCAGAAGCTCACCGAGGTCGGCGTCGACGTCATCGCCGGCTTCCGGTCGGCACGCTCCGTGGTGCGCTGGGACGACGAGAAGGCGGCGGCCCAGGCCGAGCGCTGGCGCCGGGTGGCGAGGGAGGCGGCCATGCAATGCCGGCGCACCCACCTGCCGGCGGTGCGGGAGATCGTCGACTTCGCCGAGGTGGTGGCGGCCCTCGGCCCCCGGGCCGCGGTGGGTGACGGCGGGGGCGCGGCACCGTCGCTCGATCGCCCAGCCGTGCTCATCGGCCCGGAGGGTGGCTGGGACCCGGCCGAGCTGGGCTGCGGGCTGCCCACCGTACGTCTGGGTTCGACCACTTTGCGGGCCGAAACGGCCGCCATCGCCGCCGGTGTCCTGCTCACCGGGCTGCGGGAGGGGATCATCCGCCCCGAGGGTCAAATGAGCGGCTAGAGTCACCTCGCGTAGTAGTTTTGGTGACTGACGGTGGGGGACGGGGTAGAATCCTCCTGTGCCCGTGGAGGGGGATCCGATGACCGACGAGATGGTGGCAAGCGGCTATGCCCGTCGCGTGGGCGAGCGCCTCCGCTTCGTCCGCAAGCAGAAGCGGCTGTCCCTGCAGGCGGTGGAGGCCTCGTCGGACCAGGAGTTCAAGGCGTCGGTGTTGGGCGCCTACGAACGCGGTGAGCGGTCGATCTCGGTGCCCCGCCTGCAGCGCCTGGCCGAGTTCTACAACGTGCCGGTGGACCAGCTCCTGCCACGGGACGTGAACGGCGCCCTCACCGCCATGGGCGCCAGTACCACCTCCTCGTACGGCGGCGAGACCCGCGCCGACGACCGGTCCCGGGACGAGGCCAGCGGCCGGGTCACCATCGACCTCACCCGCCTGGAGTCGATCTCGGCGCCCGAGCGCGACCTGCTGCGTCGCTACCTGGGCATGATCCAGGTCCAGCGCCAGGACTTCAACGGCCGGGTCCTCACCATCCGGGCCGAGGACGTCCGGGCCATCGGGTGCCTGTTCGACACCACGGCCGACGGCATGCGCCACCGCCTCGACGACCTCAGCCTCCGCGCCGACGCCTGAGCCGTCCCTCCCGGGGGCGCCCGCGGCGCCGTTCGGCGTCTACGTCCACGTCCCGTTCTGCGCCCGGCGCTGCGACTACTGCGCCTTCGCCACCTGGACCGACCGCCACGGCCTGATGGCCGCCTACGCCGGCGCCTGCATCGCCGAGATCGCCGGCGCCGCCCTCCCGCCCGCCGCCACCGTGTTCTTCGGGGGCGGCACCCCGTCGTTGCTCCCGGCCCCGCTGCTGGCCCGGGTGCTGGCCGCCGTCCCCCGCCGGGCCGGGGCCGAGGTCACGGTGGAGTGCAACCCCGACGACGTCACCCCCGGGCTGCTCGACGCCTACGCCGGCGCCGGCGTCACCCGCATCTCCCTCGGCGTGCAGTCGCTCCAGCCCCACGTGCTGGCCGCCCTGGGCCGGGCCCACGAGCCGGACCAGGCCCGGCGGGCGGCCCGGCTGGTGGCGGCGGGCGGCTTCGGGACCTGGAGCCTCGACCTCATCTACGGCGCCGCCGGCGAGAGCGTGGCCGACTGGCGGGCCACCCTGGACGAGGTGGTGGGGGACCTCGGGCCGCCCCACGTCAGCGCCTACGCCCTGACCGTGGAGGCGGGCACGCCCCTCGCCGCCGACCCGTCCCGCCACCCCGTCGACGACGACCAGGCCGACAAGTACCTCCTGGCCGACGAGCTGCTGGGGCGGGCCGGCCTGGCCTGCTACGAGATCTCGAACTGGGCCCGGCCCGGCCACGGGTGCCGGCACAACCGCCTGTACTGGTCCCAGGGCGAGTACCGGGGGATCGGGTGCGCCGCCCACTCCTTCCGGGACGGCCGGCGGTGGTGGAACGTGCGCACGCCGGAGCGCTACATCGAGCGCATCCGGGCCGGCCGGTCGCCCGAGGCCGGCGCCGAGACCCTGGGGCCGGAGGAGCGCCGGCGCGAGGCGCTCCAGCTCGCCCTGCGCACCAGCGGGGGCGTCCCGGCCGGCGCCTTCGACCCCGACGAGGTGGCGCGCCTGGCCGGGTTCGTGGAGGAGCGGGGCGATCGCCTCGTGCTCACCCCGCGGGGGCGGCTCCTCGGCAACGAGGTGGCGGTCCGCCTCCGGGCCTGACCCTGGGCCCAGGGCGGCCGTGGGTTACCGTGGCCCCCGATCCTGGACGCTCCTCGGAAGGTGGCCGCAGTGCGAACTCGCTCGTTCCTGGTAGGGCTGGTCGTGCTCGGCTGTGTCGGCTTGGGTGCGTGCAGCGACGACGACGACAGCGGCGGCGGCGGTGGCGACGGCGACCGGCTGAGCGCGGCCGAGCTGGCCACCAAGGGCAACGCCGTGTGCACCAAGCTCGACGCCGACGTCAAGGAGCTGGCGTCGCAGTTCGACAACACCATCATCTTCACGCCGCCCCAGATGCTGGAGCTCTACAAGAAGCTGCTGCCCCTGGTGGACAAGGCCATCGAGGACTTCGGGGACCTGAAGCCGCCCGCCAACCTCGACGCCGAGTACGACGACGCGCTGGCCCAGCTGGCCCAGGACCGCAGGGGCCTGGCCGACGCCACCGCCAGCGAGGAGGCGGCCAAGAAGCTGTTCGACACCGGCGTCGATCCCTTCACCGAGACCAACGAGAAGCTGGCCGCGGTGGGCATCACCGCCTGCTCCGAGAGCTCCACCGAGACCGGCGACGCCGGCGCCGGCGCCGGCGGCGACAGCACCGTCCCGTAGCCGCCGTTCGGGGGCGGGATCGGTTGCCTACCCCGCCGGCGGCGGCGGGATGGCGATGACCTGCCCCGGGAACAGCAGGTCGGGGTTGGCGGGGTCGCGCAGGACCGAGCGGTTGGCCTCGACGACGGCCCGCCAGTAGGGGTCGACCTCCTGATCGGAGGCGGGGCACCGCAGCGCCTCGGCCAGCACCTGCTCGGCCACGCCCCAGAAGTGGTCGCCGGGCCGGACGGTCCAGGTGCGGGCGCCGGCGCCGGCGCGGCCGGCGGTGGGGCCTGGCGGGGTGGTCGGGGTGGGGCCGGTGGGGCCGGGCGGGGTGGTCGGGGTGGCGCCGGCGCGGCCGGCGGTGGGGGCACGCGGGTCCGTCGGGACCGGGACGGCGCCGGCGGGGCCGGCGGTGGGGCCGGGCGGGGCGACCGGGGTGGGGTCGATGCCGGCGCCGGCGCGGCCGGCGGGGACGCCCCGGGGCGAGGTGGCGGCGGGGTCGTCGGCGGGGGGACGTCGCTGGGGCGGGCGGGCTGCGGCGCCGTGCGGCGGGTCGGATGGGGACGCGCCGGCGGGCGAGGCCGTGCCGGCCGCCGTCCCGCCGGCGCCGGCGACGTCGGGAAGGCGCCGCATGAGCGGCGGTGGAGCGGCCTCGCCTGGCGCCCCGCCGCCGTGCAGGTCCGGGTGCGTGCTCGGCGCCACCTCGTCCCGGCCGGCGCCGGCGGGTGCATCGGGGAGGCGTTGCATCACCGGGGCGGCCTCGTCCCCGGCGCCGGTGGCATCCGCGAGCCGGCGCATGGTCTCCGCTGCCGCGGGGGGATCGGCCCGGGCCGCCGCCCCCGCCGTGCCGGAGCCGGCGAGGGTGACGGCGACGAGGGAGGCGCCCACGGCGCCGTTGACCAGGCGGCGCACGAGCGGGACGGTCACCACATCGGCGGCCCGGACCAGGGCCGGGGCCCCGCTCAGGCGGGCCAGGGTCGCGGTGGCGGTGACGGCCAGCAGGTACCAGGCCAGGCCGAGCGCCACCAGGCGGACCACGGCGAAGGCCGCCTCCGCCGGCTGGCGGGCCTCCAGCCACCGCCCCCACCCACCGGGGTCGGTGAGGGGCGGGGGCGCCAGTGCACCACCGAGGGCGTGGAGCAGCCCCACCGCCGCCGCCAGCGCCGCCATCCACGCCACCAGCGCCAGCCGGCCGCCGCTCGAGGACCGGTCGGTCCCCGCTGTCACGACGCCACCTCCAGGCGGACGGGCGGGGCGCCGGGGCGGTCGACCTCGAGGTCGTCGCAGCCGTCGCCGTCGGTGTCGAGCGCCCGCAGCCCGGTGCCGCCGTCCACCTGGCCCACCCGCCGCCCGGCCACGGTGGTGCTGTCGGTGGCCCAGCCGTCGAAGGCGTAGACCTCGCCGGTGGACGGCCGCAGGAGGGCGAGGGTGTCGTGGCCGCTGCAGGTCCAGTCGCCGGCCGCCACCGCGTCGCCGGGCTGGCCCAGGGCGTAGCGGGCGCCGTCGACGGTGAGCACGCCGTCGGCGTACTGGAGCGACGCCGGCGGCCACACCTGGGTGGCGATGGGCGGGGCGGCCGTCGCCGGCGCGGTGGTGGAGGTCGGGCCCGACGTGGCCGGGCCGGGACCCGGCGAAGCCGGTGCGGTGGTGGAGGCCGGGTCCGATGCCGCGGCGCGGGGGACCGGCGGGCGGTGGTCGCCGGAGGTGGTGCTCAGGAGCACGACCACGCCGGCGCTCCCCGCCGCTGCGACCAGGCCCAGCCCGCCCCGCCGCCCGGGCCAGGGGCGGAGCGACCGGCGCCCGGCCGGCCCGGGTGCCGGGGTGGCGGGCACCAGGCGCCGGGCCGGCGGCACCGGGATCCGAGCGGTGGGGATGCGCTGCTGCACGGCCACGGCGAAGGCGCGGGCGGTGGGGCGCCGGTCCCGGTCGGGGTGGGCGGCCTCGGCCGCCAGGGCGGCGAGGGGGGGGGCGGCCGGCGGCTCCAGCATGGGACCCAGCCGGGCCCGCACCCGCAGCCGGTCCCGGGCCCGGGTCGTGCGGGCGCGGGCGCCGGCCGGCCCCGACCGCCGGCGCAGGGGCAACGGCCCCGGAACCTCCACGCCGTCGGGCTGGCGGCCCGCCGCCGGCGCACCCGGCGCGGTCGTGGCGCCGGCCGGGTCGAACCACCGGCCCGGCGTCGCCGGCACCGCGGCCTCGCCGCCCACCCCGGGCTGGCGGCCCGCCGCCGCCGCACCCGGCGCGGGCGTGGCGCCGGCCGGGTCAGGCTCGCCGCCCTGCTCGGAGCGGGCGCCCCGCCCCGCGGGGGGACGCGGCCGGCGCCGGCGTCCAGGCCGCGTGCCCGGCTGCCGGCGCCCCGCGCCCCGGGACCCGCCGCCGGCCAGCAGGCCCTCCACCAGTCGGCCCAGGGCGGCCACGTCGTCGGCGGGATGGCCGCCGCGGCCCAGGCTGCACAGCACGACCCGGCCCTCGGGCGCCACCAGCACGTGGGACGCATCCAGGCCGCCGTGCACGACCCCGGCGTCGTGGAGGTCGGCCAGGGTGGCGGCGACGGCGCCGGCTAGCCCGGCCACCTCGTCGGGGTCGAGCGGCCCCAGCTCGGCCGCGCTGGAGCCGTCCACCAGGTGGGTCCGCAGCACGCCGCCGGCCAGCCCCGCCGCCTCCACCACCCCGGGGTGGCCGCCGGCCGCCGCCAGCGCAGCCGCCTCCGCCTCCACCCGGTCGCCCGACTTCGCGAACAGCATCAGCATGAAATATCACGAAAGTCAGACCGGGGGCAAGGGCCCGGGCCGCCGGCCCGGACTGTGCCGACCGGCCCCGGTGGTCTAGACAGGGTTAGTGGTCGTGCCCCTCGTGCCCGTGGCCGTGGTCATGATCGTCGCCGTGGTCGTGGGCGTGGCCGCCGCCGGCGTCCGTCTCCCGCAGGAACCCGAGCAGGAGGTCGAGGAAGGCCTGGGGCCGCTCGAGGTGGCAGGCGTGCCCGGCGCCCGACACCATGGCCAGCACCGCCACCTCGCCCATCCAGCCGCCCAGGTGCACGGCCTGGATGCAGTAGGCGTCGTCCCGGTCGCCGGCCACGATCAGCACCGGCATGTGGAGGTCCAGGAGCCGGCGCCACATGGGCTCGGTGGTCCCCGCCCCGAGCAGGCGCAGGGCGCCGGCCAGCCCCTCGGCCGTGTTCTCCCGGCGGGCCTCCAGGCCGGCGGCCTCGGGCGACAGCCCCGAGAACATGGGCTGGGCCAGCCAGTCCTCCAGGAAGGCGTCCAGCCCCGACGCCTCCAGCGCCGCGGCCCGGGACTCGTCGGCACCGGCCCGCTCGGCCCGGTCGTCGTCGTCCTCGATGCCCGCCGACGTGCTCACCAGCACCAGCCGCTCCACCAGGTCGGGCCGGTCCAGCGCCAGCCGCAGCACGACCCGGCCCCCCATGGAGTAGCCGACGTAGGTGCCGCGCCCGCCCTCCTCGCCCACCAGGCGGGCCGCCTCCTCCAGGCCGGCGGGCTGGCCGCTGCGCCGGCCGTGGCCCGGCAGGTCGGGCGTCACCACGTCGAAGCCGGCCAGCCCGGGCAGCAGGGGCGCCCAGGAGCGGCCCGTCTGGGTGAAGCCGTGCACCAGCGTCAGTCGGCCCGGCATCGGCGGTGACAGTACAGGACGCCTTCGCCGCCACCGTCGTCGACGAGTGGGCCCGCGCCGGCCTCACCGACGCCGTGGTGGCGCCCGGGTCGCGCTCCACGCCCCTCGCCGTGGCCCTGGCCGCCGACGGCCGGATCCGCACCCACGTCGTCCTGGACGAGCGCTCGGCCGCCTTCGTGGCCCTGGGCCTGGGGCTGGCGTCGGGGCGGCCGGCGGTGATCCTCACCACCAGCGGCACCGCCGCCGCCGAGCTCCACCCCGCCGTGGCCGAGGCCCACCACGCCCGGGTCCCGCTGCTGGCCTGCACCGCCGACCGGCCGCCCGACCTGCACCACGTGGGCGCGCCCCAGACCATCGTGCAGGACCGGCTCTTCGCCGGCGCCGTGCGCTGGGCCCACGCCCCCGGCGTGCCCGACCGGGCCTCGGCCGGCACCTGGCGGTCGCTGGCGGCCCGGGCCCTGCTCGAGGCCACCGCCGGCCCCGCCGGCCCCGGCCCCGTCCACCTCAACCTGGCCTTCCGCGAGCCGCTGGTGGGTGAGCCCGGCGACCTGCCCCCGGGCCGCCCCGGCGGGGCGCCCTGGCACGCCCGCCCGCCGGCGCCGGCCGCCCCGCCCGCCGCCCTGATCGACGCGCGGGCCCGCGCCTGCGTCGGGGGGCTGACCGGCGCCGGCGCCCCGCCCGCCGCCGGAGGCGCGACCGGCGCCGCCGCCCCGCCCGCCGCCCTGGTCGACGAGCTGTCCCGCGCCGGCGCCCGGGGGCTGATCGTGGCCGGCGCCGACGCCGGCGACCCCGCCGCCGTCCACGCCCTGGCCCGGGCCCTGGGCTGGCCCGTGCTGGCCGACCCCCGCTCGGGGTGCCGGCTGCCGGCGCCGGCCACGGTGGCCGCCGCCGACGCCCTCCTCCGCGCCGACGCCTTCGCCGCCGCCGCCCGCCCCGACCTGGTGCTGCGCCTGGGCGCGCCCTGGGCCTCCCGGGTGGTGGGGGAGTGGCTGGCCGACCTCGACGTCCCGCAGTACCTGGCCGACCCCCACGGCGCCTGGCTCGACCCCGGCCGCTCGGCCACCGTGAACGTCGCCGCCGACCCCACCCTCCTGGCCCTGGCCCTCGCCGCGGCGGAGCCGAGTCCGGCGCCGGCGGACTGGCTGCAACGGTGGGCCTCGGCCGAGGCCGCGGGCCAGGCCGCCCTCGACGCGGCGCTGGCCGGCCGTCCCGGACCGGAGCCCACCGAGCCCGGCATCGCCCGGGCCGTGGTGGACGCCCTCCCGGCCGGCGCCACCCTGGTGGTGTCGTCGTCCATGCCCGTCCGGGACGTGGAGTGGTACGGCCGGCCCCGGGCCGGCCTGCGGGTCCTGGCCAACCGGGGCGCCAACGGCATCGACGGCGTGGTGTCCACCGCCGTGGGCGCGGCCCTGGCCGGCCCCGGCCCCACCGCCGTCCTGGTGGGCGACCTTGCCTTCCTCCACGACACCAACGCCCTGCTGGCGCCGGCCGGCGCCGACGGCCCCGTCGACCTCACCGTGGTGGTGGTCGACAACGACGGGGGCGGCATCTTCTCCTTCCTCCCCCAGGCCACGGCCCTGCCGCCGGACCGCTTCGAGCGGCTGCTGGGCACGCCCCACGGCCTCGACCTGGTGGCGGTGGCCCTGGCCCACGGCGCCCACGCCACCGCGGCCGCGTCGGTCGACGAGGTGGCCGCCGCCGTGGCCGCGCCGGCCGCCGGCGTGCGGGTGGTGGTGGTCCGCACCGACCGGGCCGCCAACGTCGCCGTCCACGACGACCTGCACCGGGCCGTCGCCGCGTCGCTCCCGGCCGTTCCCGAGTAAATAGCTCGCCATTTTGGCGAGCTATTTACTCGAAGTCAGGGGCGGACGACGGCGGCCAGCAGGGCCTGGAGCTTGAGCTGGGTCTCGGCCAGCTCCGCCTCCGGCTCCGAGTCGGCCACCACCCCGACGCCGGCGAACAGCCGGGCCCGCCGGCCGTCCAGCTCGGCCGAGCGCACGCCCACCGCGAACTCGCCGTCGCCGTCGCGGTCGACCCAGCCCACCGGGCCGGCGTAGCGGCCCCGGTCCAGGCCCTCCCGCTCGGCGATGTAGGCCATGGCCTCGTCGGTGGGCGTGCCGGCGACGGCCGGCGTGGGGTGGAGCAGGGTGGCCAGGCCCAGGGCCGACGGGGCGCCGGGGCCGAGGCGGCCGGTGAGCAGCGTGCCCAGGTGGGCCACGTTGCGCAGCGGGACGATGGACGGCTCGCCCGGGACGTCTAGCGACGAGCAGTGCGGGGCCAGGGCGGCGGCCACCGCGTCGACCACCAGGGCGTGCTCGAGCCGGTCCTTGTCGGACGCCATGAGGCCGGCGGCCAGGCGGGCGTCGACGGCGGGGTCGCCGCTGCGGGGGATGGTGCCGGCCATGGGCTGGGACCGGACCCGGTCGCCGGCCCGGCCCACCAGCAGCTCGGGGCTGGCGCCCACGAAGCCCTCCATGGAGAAGAGCATGCAGGAGGGGTAGAGGGCGCGGAGGCGGCCCACGACGTCGACGGGGAGGATGGGCCGGTTGGCCTCCACCTCCACCACCCGGGCCAGCACGACCTTGTGGAGGCGGCCCCGGCCGATGGCCTCGACGGCGCCGGCGATCACGCCCAGCCACTCGTCGTGGGGGCGGACGGCGGTGAGGCGGAAGTCGTCGGGGGGCCGGCGGCGGGCCGGCGCCGGCGCCGCCGCCGGCGGGTCGTCGCCGATGGTGGTGCGCCACGCCGTGCCGTCCGGCGCCCGGCCCAGCACCACCCGGGGCACCACCAGCGAGCCGCCGGCGCCGGGGCGGAAGGGGAGGGCGCCCATCGCCACCGGCCCGCAGCCCGCCAGCCCGACCTCGTCGACGGTGGGGATGGCGGCCAGCCCCTCCACGGCCGTGCCCGGCTCCAGGCGCAGGGCCACCCCCCGGCCGGCCAGGCCGGCGCCCTCCCGCTCGAACAGGACGCCGTCGTCGCCGGCGAAGGCCAGCAGGTCGGCAGAGGCCGCGTCCACCGCCACCGTGCGGGCCGTCAGCCCGGCCGCCACCGCCTCCGCCACCGCCGCCGTGCCCTGGGCACCGGTGGCCGTCATCGGCCCACCCTCGCCCGGGGCCGGCCGGTCATGGCGCCCGCCGGGTGGCGGTGACGAGCTGGGCGATCCCGCCGCTGAGGGCCCGGCGCTCGACCGCGTCGAAGCCCGAGTCCCGGACGAGGGCCAGCAGGTCCGGGGTCGGGGGCAGGTAGGCCACCGACTTGGGCAGGTACCGGTAGGCGGCGGGGTCCGAGAGCCAGCCGCCGATGCGGGGGACGACGTGGCCGAAGTAGAGGCCGTGGCCCCACCGCATGACCGGGTTGGCGGGCTGGGCCACCTCCAGCAGGGCCATGCGGCCGCCCGGCCGCAGTACCCGCGCCGCCTCGGCCAGGAAGCGGCCCAGGTCGACGAAGTTGCGCAGGGCGAACCCGCACGTGAGGCCGTCGGCCGACCCGCCCGGGAGGGGCAGGCGCAGGGCGTCGGCCAGCACCAGCGGGGCGTCGGTGGCGGCGTGGCGGAGCATGCCCTCGGACAGGTCCACGCCCACCGCCCGCAGGCCCGACGCCTCCAGCTGGCGGCACAGGTCGCCGGTGCCGGCGGCCACGTCGACCACCAGCGACCGGGGCGACAGTGCCAGCGAGCGCACCGTGGCCCGGCGCCAGCCCACGTCCATGCGGAAGGTCATGACCCGGTTCACCAGGTCGTAGCGGGGCGCGATGGCGTCGAACATCTCCCGCACGGCCCGCACCTTTGCCTCGCCCTGGGGCAACGCGTCGGGGGCCGGCGTCCGCGTGGTCACCGGGCCGCGTCCATGGCGCCACTCTACGAGTGGTCCCGCCGCCTGCGTCAGTCGAGCGGCGCGCCGCAGCGGGTGCAGTCGGGGTAGGCGCGCGACGTGGGCCGCCCGCACGCCCCGCACCGGTTGACCGTCACCTGGCCGGCCCGCAGCCGACGGACGACCGACCACAGCATCCCGCCCACGGCCACCACGAACAGCACCTCGATGCCGTCGCGCACGAGGGCCTGGCCGGGCATGGGGCCATGGTGGCACCGCAGCCGGCCCGGACGCGCCAACGTGGAGGGATGCGAGGGCGGTGGTTGGTGGCGGTGGCCTGCCTGGCCGGGGCGTCGTGCGCCGGCGCCGCCCCGTCGGCGGTCGAGACGGCTCGCCCCGCGGCCACGACGGTGGCCACCGTGGCCACCACCGTCGCGCCCCCGCCTCCACCCACCGCTCCCGCCGCGACCCGGCCGCCTCCGCCGGCGCCCACCACCACCACCACGACCGCCACGACCGAACCGGCGCCGCCGGCCACGACCGTGGCGCCGGCCGTCGTCGAGGTCGCCTACCGGGTCGAGCGCCGCACGACCGACGACGCCACCGCCGGCTTCGAGGACCTGGTGGAGGCCACCCTCTCCGATCCCCGCGGCTGGGTCCGGGCCGGCTTCCGGCTGGTGCGGCGCGACGACGCCCCCTACCTGGTGGTGCTGGCCGAGGGGCCCGAGGTGGACCGGTTGTGCCTGCCCCACGACACCTACGGCGAGTACTCGTGCCAGCGCAGCGAGGTGGTGGCCCTCAACGCCGAGCGGTGGCGGGAGGCCACCCCCAAGTGGACCGGCGACCTGGCCACCTACCGCCGGATGCTGGTGAACCACGAGGTCGGGCACCTGCTGGGCCAGCCCCACCCCCGGGTCCAGTGCCCCCGGCCCGGGCGGCCCGCCCCGCTCATGGCGCAGCAGAGCACCGAGCTGGACGGCTGCCTCCCCAACCCCTGGCCCCTCGACCACGAGGTGGCCGCCGCCGCCCGCCACGACCGCCCCCTCGCCCCCCTGTAGCCGGAACGCACGGGCGCCGGCCCCGGCCACCCGCCGGCCGGCGCGGCTGTGCCGGGAACGAGCGGTGGCCGCCCGCACCCGGTGCCCGGCCCCCACGACTCACCCGGCGGGTGCTGGTCCCGGCCCGGCCCCGTCCCGTACAGTTCCGGCGTGCGGCGGATCGGGGTGGCGGCTGTGGTCCTGCTCGTCGCGTCCGTCGGCATCCTGGCCACCCGGACGGGCGGGACGGAGCCGGCCATGGTGATCGGCAGCACGTCCACCACCCAGGCCACCGCCCTGCCGGCGCCCACCGCCCCGCCCCCGCCCCCCACCGGCGTGCCCGTCACCGCCGGCACGGGCGCGCCCGTCCCCGTCGTCACGCCCACCCTGAAGGGCAGCGACGGCCGGGCCTACGGCGCCGCCATCCCGTTCAACAGCTCCATCCCGGTCCCCACCGAGCTCACCTTCGTCCTCGTCATCGGCTCCGACGCCCGGCCCGGCCAGGACATCCGCCGCACCAACGCCGACTCCATCCACCTGCTGGCCGTCAACCCGGCCACCCGGGAGGGCACCATCGTGGGCTTCCCCCGGGACGCCTGGGTCGACATCCCCGGCCGGGGCAGGGGCAAGATCAACTCGGCCATGCCGAAGGGCGGCCCGAGCCTGCTGGTCGACACCGTGCGCAGGATCACCGGTCTCCCCATCCACTACTACGCCCTCACCGGCTTCGAGGGCCTGGCGTCGATGGTGGACGCGCTGGGCGGGGTGGACGTGCAGGTGACCCGGCGCATGAACGACTCGTTCTCCGGGGCCCGCTTCGAGGCCGGCTGGCACCACTTCAACGGGGCCCAGGCCCTGGCCTTCACCCGCAACCGCTACGACGTCGCCAACGGCGACTTCGGCCGCTCCGAGAACCACGGCACGCTGATGCTGGCCGCCCTCGGCAAGATGCGGGCCGAGATCGGCGACGACGCCGGGATCCGCAGGTGGGTCGAGGTGATCCTGCGCCACGCCTCCCTCGACGTGACCACCGACCGGCTCCCCCGCCTGGCCGCCCTGGCCCGCAACCTGGACCCGGCCCGCATCCGCAACGTGGTCCTGCCCGGGCGCATCGGCAACGCCGGCGGGGGGTCGGTGGTCCACCTCGACCCCGGCATCACCGGGATCTTCGCCGACCTGCGCGACGACGCCGTCATCGGCGGCTCCACGCCCGCCCCGGCCCCGTCGACGTCGTCCACCGTCCCGCCCGACGCCACCAGCACCACGACCACCACCGCCGGCCTGCTCCCCGGCCCCACGACCACCACCACCGGTCCCGACACGCCGCCCACCACCGGCGGCGTCTCGATCACCCTGCTGCCCCCCCAGTCCTGACCCCTCGGCCCCCGGTGCGCCGGCGGTCACCCGTGGTCCCGCCGCCGGCCTACGGGGTGGGGCCGAAGCGGATCGGGACGATCGTGAACTGGGCCTCGGTGGCGAGCAGGACGGAGCCGTTGGCCTTCGTCCGGGGGGCCAGGTCCAGCTCGGCGCGGAAGGGCAGCAGCTCCTCGCAGCAGCCGGCGATCACGGCCTCCTGGGCGAGGGACGAGGCGGCGCCCATGCCCGCCTCCCGGACGTCGATCACGACGTTGCCCTCGTAGCCGCGGGCCCGGCCGTCCACCACGACGGGCGAGCCGACGGTGCCGAGCGGCTTCGGGTTGTCGACGACGATGTCGGTGGCCCGGGCCGACGTCACGCTCCAGTGGCCGCCCGCCTCGGCCACGGACACGGTGCCGGCGACGGCGTAGGTGCCGTTCTCCCGGCGGATCGACACGTCGACCTCCCCGGACGAGGCGCCGAGGGCCCGGAAGGCCGACAGGCGCGGGCTCTGGAGGCCCACGTACTCCTCGGCGAGGGAGCGGGCGGCGTCCACCGGGTCGTCGAAGGGAGCATGGCCCTCGGGGGGCCACACCGCGTCCGCCACCACCTCCGGGGCCGCCACCGTCGTCGTCGTGGTGGTGGTGGTGCCGGCGGTGGTGGACGTCGTCGTGGTCCCGTCGGGGGCGACGGTCCGCAGCCGCTCGCCGTCCCCGTCGTCGAGCAGCGCCGCCGCGCCCAGCACGAGGGCGACTGCGGCGGCCAGGGCGAGGGGGGCGAGGGCCGACGTCCGGCGCCGGCGGCCCGCCGACGCGGCCCGGAGGCGGGACTCGATGCGGGCCAGGCTGGCCCGCTCGTCGCCGGGCTCCACCCCGCCGGCGTGGCCCGCCAGGGCGTCGCGCAGCCGGGCCTCCACCGCCGTGAGGTCGCGGCCGTCGGTTGCGCCGGTCATCGTGTGGCCTCCAGGGTGCCGGCCAGGGCGGCCAGGCCGCGCCGGGCGTGCGTCTTCACGGTGCCGGCGCCGATGCCGAGCGTGGCGGCGATCTCGTGCTCGGGGAGGTCCAGGTAGTACCGGAGCACGAGCACGTCCCGCTGGCGGTCGGGCAGGGCCCGCAGGGCGGCCAGCACGGCCCGGCGGGTGGCGCCGGCCATGGCGCCGGCCTCGGCCGAGGGCTCGACGGCGGCGGGGCGCAGCGGCCGGAGCCGGCGCCGGACGCTGCGCCGGCGCAGCGAGGACCGGGCGCCGTTGAGGACGGCGCTGCGCAGGTAGGCGGGCAGCCGGCCCGGGTCGTGCACCAGGCCGTCCCTGCCCAGCACCGTCACGAATGCGTCCTGCACCACCTCCTCGGCCGTGCCCACGTCGTCCACCAGCAGGGCCGCCAGCCGCACCAGCTCCCGGTAGTGCTCACGGTGGAGTTGGGCCAGGTCCGTCCCCACTCCCGCAGCCAGCGGCTCGCTCACCACCATCATCAATCATCACAGACGCCCGAACGGTCCGGACGGAGGACACGCCGGCCCCGGCCGGCGCTTACTTGAACCAGAGTCCGTGACAAACGCTGTGCCGGCGGCCACTCCAGGCGTGGAGTCCAGGAGTGAAACGGGCCACCGTATGCGCTGGTACCAGGCGCAATTCCGGCGTCTTGGCGTCTCAGCCGGTCAGGCCGAGGCGGTACTCCTTGAGCACTCGAGGACCCCCGCCGCTCGCCGGCTCGTAGTCCCCGTGGAGCACGTCGGGATCGAGGTCGACGCCATTTGGCCATGCGATCGTGCCGGCGATGGCGTCGACGGAGACCTGTGCGAAGAGTGCCGGGTCCTTCAGCGGCTCGAAGACCTCTCCGTCGAGCACGCCGTCGAAGTCGAGGTGACCCAGCTGGTCGCCGCCCGCCTTCCGGTCGACGGTGACCCGCTGGAGAGCTTCATCGGCTCCGGCGCCTCCGGGCGCGGCGATCTCGGACGCCGCCACCGGCGTATCCGGGCCGAGACGACCGAGGATCTCGCCGCCCGCGACCTGTGACGGTCGT